>NC_022444.1:2066109-2187009 GCF_000468495.1 Megalodesulfovibrio gigas DSM 1382 = ATCC 19364 | reverse complement strand
TTTGTGCAATATGCGGGCTAGCACCAGCTCCGACGATTTTCGGGCATTTCTTGACCTGCATCATGGGCAGGTGCACCGCCCTGCCCTATGGTCGGCTCCAGACCAATACATCCATCACCAAGGAGCCGCCATGACCGCCGTCCCCGGAGCCATCCAGCAGCGCGACAAGACCACCTGGGCCATGAAGCCCCGCGCCCCCATGGGCATCGTCACCCCGGACGAACTCCGCCGCATTGCCGATGCCGCCGCCGCCCACGATGTGCATGCCCTGAAAATCACCTCCGGCCAGCGGCTCATCCTGCTGGGCATCCCTGAGGATCGCCTTGCCTCCCTGCAGGAAGCCCTGGGGCCCATGGGCCAGCTCTGCCGCAATTACGTGCAGGCCTGCCCCGGCACGGACCACTGCAGCCACGCCGTGCAGGACTCCCTGGCCATGGGCAGACAACTCGAAGCGCTGGTGTTCGGCCGGGAGTTTCCGGCCAAGGTCAAGCTGGGCGTCTCCGCGTGCCCGTTCTGCTGCGCGGAAAGCCAGGTGCGGGATATCGGCCTGGTGGGCCGGCGCAAGGGCTGGCACGTGTATGTGGGCGGCAACAGCGGCACCAAGCCCCGCGTGGCCGATCTGCTGGCCACGGACCTGAGCGATGCCGACGCTCTGGACCTCGTCCGCCGCTTCCTGGATCACTACGCCGCCACCTGCGTGGGCAAGGTGCGCGTGGCCCGGTTTGTTCAACAGCAGGGCCTGGAAGCCATCCGCACCGCCCTGGGACTGCCTGCCCCGGCCTGAGCTTTACCACATTAAATCCATAGATTATGCTGATGCAAACCGCACAGGAGCATCGAGCATGCAAATACTGTTGATTCTCTCCAGCAACGATCCGGAAATCAAATGGAACGCCCTGCGCTTCGGCAATTTTCTGCTCAACGAAGGCGAGGAGGTCTGCATTTTCCTCAACGGCCCGGCCGTGTCCTTGTATGATGGCGACAGCGGCCAGTTCCCCATCGCCGAGCAGGCCAAGCTCTTTGCCCTGAGCGAAGGCGTGCTGGCCGCCTGAGGCAAGTGCATGGGCATCCACGGTGTGGATGCAATCGAACACGCAGCCCTCTCCACCATGAAGTTCCTGTACGCCCAGATGCAGCAGGCGGACAAGATTATCTCGTACTGACGCCCGCGCCCCAGCGCCCCACCCGCGCTGACAAAAAAAATGCGGCCAGGCGAGAAAGTTTCTTGACACCCACCCCTTCGAGGGGTAGACACCATCTCTCGCGTCGGGATGTAGCGCAGTTTGGGAGCGCACCTGAATGGGGTTCAGGGGGTCGAAGGTTCAAATCCTTTCATCCCGACCACAGATTTCCCCAAGAAAATGGGCCGGTTAACTGACAAAGTTGACTGGCCCATTTTTCGTGCCTGTCAACCTCCTGGTGAACCTCTGGTTGACCGGGGTGTTGGAGTGAACTGTTTAAGCAACTGTAATCACTGTGTATGGTCTTGTATGAAAGGGATGAAGTCTGCCCCCTAATTTCCCGAGTGCTTCAGACATCCTTCTGCTATTTCCTCAGACATGCTCCAACACCGTATGAGACATGAGGTACGGGGTGCTGTTTCATTTTGGGCGTATCTTTGAAAAAAAGGAGGGACCTTTCTGCCCCTCCGTGTCCAGCTAATCCAGTTCAGGTAGCAGGGCCGCAGCCCGTTCCTCATCACCGGGCATGATGTGCCCGTACCTGCCGAGGGTCATGGACGGATTGCTGTGCCCCATCATTGAACTGACCGTCCTCACCGATGCGCCCTTTGACGTGTAGAGTTCAGCCACACTATGATGGTGAATGGTGGGAGGTAAAATGAGAGCACTTTCTGTTTCTTTTATGAACGATTTGTTGGATAGAGACGGGATACTATATTCTCTTGTGGAACGAATTAGGCATGATCACACCTTAATGCTTTCAATTAGAAAAGATTTTATCAATGTTTACTATCGTGGTGGAAATATCTTGAGGATAAAGGAAAAAGGTTCTGGTTGCTACAGCTCATTCTTTGATTTTAACTACAATAGACTAGATGCCCCATGCCCAACACTTCCAGATATAATTAATGAGAAAAAGGACTGCATCGCGTGGGTAAAAGTTCTGCAAGAATTGAAAGGAATGATGGACTGCTACTTTTCTTTAAAATGCAAGCCTGAGCGCGAGTTTCAACAATTAGTTGCTCGAGAAAACAACCAATCTACAATTTCGAACCAAAGTGAATACTTTATTACAGACATTGAATTTTCTGATTCTGATATAGGTGCAAGGTTTGACATGCTAGCTCTTCGTTGGCTTGCTTCTCAGCGTAAAGACACAAGTAGTTTTCGACCCGCCCTGATTGAAATGAAGTATGGCGATAATGCTCTAACTGGCAATGCAGGGATAATTAAGCATCTTCAAGATATAAATTCATTGATTGATGATAGAGGTAGATATCAACAACTCCTCGAAACAATGGAAAGTCAATTCAGTCAACTTGACCAGCTTAATTTGATGCGATTCAACAAGATATCAAATTGGACAGGTGTAAAAATTGATTCTAATGTAAAACCTGAAGTTGTTTTTATTTTGGCTAACCATAATCCCCGGAGTAATGTTTTGAAGTCGATACTAAGCGATTCGGAAATTGATGAATTCGAATGTTCTCCTGATTTTGATTTGAAATTTTTTGTATCGCGCTTTTCTGGTTATGCACTACACGCTGAGTGCCTTATCTCATTGGCAGATTTTCGGAAATTGATATGATGCAATTCGACTCTGCGTATACAGGAGAGAATTGTGCTGAATGAAAAATATAGAAGGATATCATTGGTCTGTAGCTCAAAACGGTACCGCAACCCCGGGAAGCCTCCTGGTGAACCTCTGGTTGACCGGGGTGTTGGAGTGAACTGTTTAAGCAACTGTAATCACTGTGTATGATGGTGTATGAAAGGGATGAAGTCTGCCCCCTAATTTCCCGGGTGCTTCAGACATCCTTCTGCTATTTCCTCAGACATGCTCCAACACCGTATGAGACATGAGGTACGGGGTGCTGTTTCATTTTGGGCGTATCTTTGAAAAAAAGGAGGGACTTTGCTGCCCCTCCGTGTCCAGCTAATCCAGTTCAGGCAATAGTGCCGCAGCCCGTTCCTCATCACCGGGCATGATGTGGCCATACCTGCCGAGGGTCATGGACGGGTTCGAATGCCCCATCATGGAACTGACCGTCCTCACCGATGCGCCTTTTGACAGCAGGGTGGAACAGAACAAATGCCTGATGTCATACGAAATGATGTCATCGGAGATACCGGCGTTCTTGTATGCGGTTCTAAACGCCTTGCTGATGCGTTTTACCGGACGTCCCTGGTATTCAACCAGAAAGGGTGTCTGTGCCTCGGCCTTCTTGCGTTCAAGTTTCTCCAAAAACTTCGGAGACACCTTCACACGTCTCCAGGTCTTGGTTTTCCTGCCGTAGATACGCACGTAGCCGTTTTCCCAGTCCACATGACGCCACTCAAGGGACAGCAACTCGGACTGTCCCGTACGGACACCAAGGTTGTAGGCTACCTCTACCGCCCATGCCAGATGTGGAGGGGCAACTTCGATGATCTTTTTTACGTCCTCATGGGTAAGTTTGAAGTCCTTGGGGGCCTCTTTTCTCTTGGACCAAAGCTCCAACGGATTTCGAGTAATCAGCCGATGCTTGACCGCCCACTGGAACATGCACTTGAGATAGCTGATATACCTGTCGATAGTGATCGGTGAACGTCCCTTGCGGATGCGGTGTATGAAATTGACCAAGTACTGCTGGGTCAACTGGTCCACCGGCATCAAGGCAATCTCGGGTAAGATTTCCTTGTTGAGCATGTGGGCGAAGTCGTCTACCCAAAGGGCACGGCCAGCGGCCTTTTTGTCCTGATACCATGCTACAGCGATTTGATCCGCATAGACGGGCTGCCCTGGCAGGAACGGAGTCGAGGAAGTCGCCTCCTGGTTGATGGCTTCTTTTTTTGTCTTCAAGGCCAGGTCGAAGGCCTTCGCTTCTGCAAGGGCTTCTGGTCCTCTACCGAAAGACCGGTTCTGCTGCTTGCCGTTCTCACGGTAGCGGACGAACACGGTCCCATTGGGGCGTTCATGTACGCTCATGATTTTGCCTCCTTACAGGGGGATGGTTTGAATCTTGCGTTTGACCGGCAGGTCCACTTTTGGCTTCTCAAGGAAGCACTGTGGATCGGCCATGAAAGCATCAAGGTCCGACTGGGCGAATCTGTTATTGAAAGGACCACGACGAGGGATGCGATACTTCTTCACGATGGTGCGGAAGTAATCGTAGTTGTAGTCCAAGTAGCTTGCAGCAGACTGCGTGGTATGGTAGGGTCCAACTGGTGCGCTCTTGTCCATTTGGCACATGTAACAGAAAGATATAAATTGTAAATTATACAATCCTGATCATACAAGAGTCTTCTACATCTCCAACAAGAGCTTCAACAGATGGGTATAGATGCTTCATCATCGACCCCAAAAGCAGGGCTGAGAGAGCCAACTTTTTTTTCATACGCTCTTGGTGGCAACAGAAAATAGATTGTAGTTTAAGATATTTGTTTCAAAAATTAAAAAATACGACCTCAAGCAAAAGGGGCAGGTCAAAGCCCCCTTTTGACCTCAGATGTCCTTGAGCAACACCGCCTCCACCTCCTCGGCCTGGATGCCCATGTAGCGCATGGTGACGGCCGGAGTGCTGTGATTCAGCCGTTTGGCCAGAACTTCCCAACTGGTGCCGTGAACGGTTCGTTGCATGTAGGTCCATGTTTTGCGCAAAGTATGCGCACCGAAGTTGCCTTTTAGATTGATTGCCTCGCACCATTTCTTGACGTATTTTGTCACTGCAAATGTCGTCAAAGGATAATTGTGACCTTTCCGGCTTTTGAATAAGTAATGCCAATCTTCCAGTGAAGTCGATGCAAAGTACTCTTGCAATGCACTGGAGATTTCTTTGTTAATCAACAGTACATTCGATTTTCCAGTTTTCTTTTCCTTGATGCTAACTCGTGCACCAACGGCCAGGTTTCGTACATCCGATACCTTGAGGGCCAACAAGTCTTGTACCCTAAGGCCAGAGTTGATGCCCATCACAAACAGCAGTTTGTCTCGTGGGTTGTCCGCCAACAGTCGTTTGATGCTGCGGATGTGGCGCAATTCGGTGATCGGTTGGACTTTCATAGCTCATCCTCCTGGAATGTATGAATTTAGTTGTCCCGTATGGTTTTCGGACATTGAAAACCATTGAAACGGGTTGGCCGGCCAGGGATTTCACTGTAACCAGTTGAAAATCTTTTAGAAAACTTGAAAAGTACCTTAAATGCCCGTTATTGCTAAGAAACGGACATTGACCCGTACTTTCGGATATCTATAATTGAACCTCGAAATCGCCAGAGGAGAGGACCATTGCGTAGGCGGAGGGGCACAAAAAAAGGCCACCCGGGTTGCGGTATGGCCTTGCTGTGGATGCGTACTACGGCATTCGACGTGTGATGATTATTCTTTCCTCGTCCACAGAAAGATCGAACTCGTCACCCTCCTGGATTGGATCGCCGTTCAGGCCGATTTGTTTGAGATGCAACTTGATTTCAAGCTTTTTGTTCACCCGAAGTCTAGAAGCACTCTTAATGAACAATCCGTTGATCTCGTAGAATGTTTTATCCAGGTCACACAGCTTTAACAGATGTTGCCGTAAAACTTGCTTGTGTTTCAGACCCAATCGGTCCATAATAACATCCGCATGCAGCCCTTCGAGTATACATTGACGAAGAATCGAAGGATTATATTTCGATTCTGCACGTCTTGAAGATCCTACTTCAAGTTCAATGTCATTTACAGGTTCTTTCTTCTTGCTCATGGAACACTCCTTCGTATTGCAATATTGTTTTAATGTAATATATCTTTAGCTCATCATTGAATTATAGATAAAACAAAAGGTGAGTTTTGCCGTTAAGTACAGCAACACTCACCTTTGCATTTTGTCAAACTATGCTAGAGTAATTTCTTAATTATTGTCACCAGAGCATTTTTGATTATCTCTCTGATGATGTCAGATGAAAACAACAGTTCAAAGAATCCAATCACCATTGTCATTGTTTGAACCTCCTTGATGAAATGAATGACATAAACAAAGCCCGAGGCCGCACATGCATGCAGAATCGGGCTTCATTTGCGATGGCAACTTGAGCTCTTGCCATCACTTTTAATCAAATATCTATCAGTATTGATTGAAAATGCTGCTGCCTTTGGATTCAATGGAGTGAAAACTTTTCCAAAGATATAAAGGTGAAATATTCAGAGTTATTTTAGAAATGAATAAGAAAAATGATGAACGAAAGGGTTGCTTCGCCCCCCCCCAGGGAGGTATTTGGGGATATTTGGGAGATATTAGGGAGATATTTTAAAATATCACCCTGCGATAAACCCTTAAAATTTAATGAAAAATTTCATTTTAGGGAGATAAGGGAGATATTTTTGCAAAAATTGAATTTCAAATTTTATAAATTTTATTAAAATTTAAATTTTAATTTCCATATAAGTGTCATATGCTATCTATTGTATTTACATTGTATTTAATTTTTATNTATTTAATTTATAATTCAAATGTATATTAATATTAATTGTAATCAATGCTTATGATATGCTTATTAGTTACAGTTAATTATATTATCAATCTAACATTGGTATAATATACTTTGAATTGGTTATATTAAATGTTATTATACAATGATAATATGATTATAATATAGTTATTAAGCTTAATAGAAATTTTAAATTGAAGTAGCAGTTACAGGTACTATCAGTGGATCATAATTGATACACATATTATATACAATGATTCGAATGAATATAAATATTAAGTTGAAGTATGAATTGAATATATATTAATGACAATTTATATGAAGGTAAAATTAATATCAATATAAATACTGAAGTCAATGTAAATACATAGATGTAAATAATATTTTCCTTTGGGGAAAAGGAAATCAAAAAATTGAAAATAGTTTTTTGCGAAAATATCTCCCATATCTCCCTAAAATCAAATTTTTTTAATATTTTCAATAATTTATGTGAGGGAGATATTTTTAAATACCTCCCTGGTATCTCCCAAATATCCCCAAATACCTCCCTGGGGGCGTCAAGGACGAGCCTGGAACCAAAAAACGTGCTGGTGCTGTCCGACTTGTCAGACTTAAGCTTTGTTAAATGTTACCACCGAGACGTTTCCAAGTCCTCTATCGATAGAAACGAGCCATCCAAATTCTTCGAAGATGTGTGTCATTGAATTGATCTTCCTACTCATGGAATTTGGAGCGGCGGGGAGCTTTTTCGGATCAATTGAGCAAACCTTCGCGTACGCCATTAAGTCTTCAAAAAAAACTTTCATTGGAACATGGTCGACTTGAACCTGAGAGACATAATCATAAATCAATCCAGGCAAAGGATCATCGGCAACGCTTTCCAATAACGAACCCTGTTGACTCAAGCGAAGTTCTGCCAAGAACCGATCACCAGTGAAACCATTTGCAAGTGCTTCGCTGACAGCATATCCGAATTTTGCAAAGTGAGCCAAGCGAGGCAGATTGTTAATCTTCAAAGTCTTTTCAATTTCGAGCGCCTTTGGTATTATATTGAGCAAGCCGCCTAAGATGTGAGATTTCCGTGAAAGATACCTTGCCGTCAAAGACTCGTCTGTTGCACGTATTTTTATTCTTTCGAAACGGATGATGAGTGATCTATCGATCAGATCAGAAGCAGTAATCGGATTGTTTACAGCAGTCATGATGACAGCGCGTTGAAAAGGGAGCGTTATCATATCACGATTCGAGTACAACTTGCGCTTACTAAGAGAACCGCCAGTGCAAGCCATGCATAATGTGTTAGATTGATCGTCTGACAGATGGTTTCCGACATTGTCAAAGAGTGGAATTGCTTTCGAATGCATCAGTAACGGTAATTCATCAGCCTTTTTAGGAAACATATCGAAGACAACTGATGGATCAAGCAAATCCCGCAACATTTTGGCGCGAGTCGATTTTCCACTCCCCGGTGAGCCGTGTAACATAAGGATCGGCCGCGCCATGTCGGTTCTCATGGCACAGGCAAGCCATGCGAACAATAACGATGATTCTGCGTCGGAAACGCCGAGAAGTTCCGAAAGTTCCAACAATGACCCGCTGGGGTCAGGGTGTTCCAACTCGCGCATGTGGGGATGGCGAACAAAATCGATTTTATGGTCGGACGTTACCGTCCAATCATTTCTGTCGATGATAATGGCTTCGCCGTTTGAATTTGCAAGATCAATCGCAATAATTTTAGCATTGTCATTGTCAAGTACTGCAAACCGATTGAAGACTTTACGTGTACGTCCACTTCTTTTTGCTTCAAATACAAGACACTCAATCACATTATTTACATCACTACGCCTTGGAAGCCGGTTATGGATGTCGAGAAAGCGGCCTTCCAAAATCTGTCGAAGCAAGCTGGACGATGATTCGATGACGTGTGGAACATCATTTACTTTTGAATAAACGTCCCCCAAATCATCAGCAAAGAATTCAATATCCGTCACCAAAGGGATCAATAATTCGTGATCCGAAACATCTTTGGTGGAAGCTTTTCCGTGGGCGGGAGTTTGACTATAGAAGGGAAACGGATTCGTTGTTGAAGGACTCGTCGTTTCAGGTTTTGCGGTGGAATTAGTTGTCTTTGAATTGTAATTTTCGAATGGATTGTTGGATTCGGTTGTTGTGGTTAATGTATTTTTTGTATCAGTGGAAACAACAGGAGGCTGCATTGAGTAGACCGGGGCCTGCGGCATGGGTTTATATTGCAGAGATTGATCGCGGAAGGGATTGTGTTCAACTTTCACATTGCTTAACGGTGTCTCCAACCTTCCATTGAATTTATCAGTCATCGTTTTGTCTTCGTCACTGCCCTCAATGTTTTGAAATTCATCTTCCTGGTGTAAATTGAAAAACTCATGGGATAATAAGCTCATTTAGTGCTCCTATAATAAACACCGGGAGCACCAGCACGTGCTGCTTGATCAGCAGCCGATTCGTACAAGCTGTCTTGATTTTCAAAGATCAATTTTTAAATTATACCATGACCGGAAAAAAGCGCAAGAATTTTTTTAATAAAATTCTCGTTTAATTACAGATGATTGTATCCCTGCGGTGCTGGGACAAATACAGTCTTTGGGGCAAAAATAAATTTTCCTGGGATGTTGGCCAAGGGGGACAGGAAAGCCCATCCCCCAATTTTTCTCCCAGGAGGGCCCCAGTATGGCCCAATGCCAAGGGGAAACCAAGGACCTGGCCCAGGGAATCCCAAGGGACCGGGTTTGGGGCAGCCCTCCTCATTCATCCCCTGGCAGCATGATTGTCACTACGGGTTCGCCTGCATCTCCGGGTCCTATGTGAAGGATGCAGTGCACGGTCTCATGCTCTCCGGGACGCATCAAGAACAGCACCTCGAACGCCACCCGGTCCTTGCCACGAGCCTTTTGGGCGGTCATGATGCTTTGGAAAAAAAGATCGTGGAGTCTGCCTTCGATGCTCTGGCCCTCTCCTTCGAGCCCAGGAGGCGGGATGATGTACTGGTGGAACAGCCGTTCAGTCACGGCCACGGGCACCTTAAAACCGGACTGCCTGGCCTGCGTTGTGACATCGACCAGAACTCCATCTGCGATTGCCTGGGCACGGGTGTAGGTGTAGATCACGTTCCAGGATTCATCGTTCGACATGGGAGCATCCTTTTGATTTAAATATTGAAAACTTCAAAAGGATATCCAAAATCATTTTCAAAGGCACTGGCTTGAAAGCTTGATAGAACTCATGTTTGATATAATTAAAACAAATCATAGATGTAATTAATAAAAAAGAGGGCGATGCGAAAAGCACCGCCCCTTGGAGTAATTCAAGTTGTTTGACTAATTTTTAATTCTAGTCAGAACTATCTTGTCGTCATCAAGTTCAACTTTGAATTCGTCTTTGACCTCGAATTTATCATTTTCGATTTGTTCATTGAGTCTGTTGATAACTGATTTTCCGATCATTATGCTCATGCGATCGTTGATAAAAGGATTTTCTGTTGAGTCGTTTTTCTTCTCTTTCTGTTTTAAAATCAACTTCGGAAGGCCAAGTGCGATTGCCCTGATGTAAATTTTATCGACCACAGAGGAAGAGACATTGAATTGTCCCGAAATTTCAGAATGATAAATTTCGTCATTATCATTCTTGTCTTTGAATTTATCAACAAGTGCATGTGCAAAATTGTTGATCTCCTCCTCAGAAACCTTTCTCTTTTTAGTTCCCTGGTCATTCATAGTCTATCTCCTTCAGGTAGTAAAATTGAATTAAATCTGGCAGTTAATTGCAGTGGTGGTTGTCAGAGTCTTAAGCAAATTCCATCATAGCATTGAAATTCATTTTGTCAAGACCGATAGCGCAACGACCGGCAAGAGATGAAGACATGTTGCCGTTGATACTTCAAAAGCCGACAATTATAAATCTAAATTATAATCATTTGCAATGAGATGGGCATTTAAAGCCTCACAACGATATTAGAGTTCAATGTGCTGCACAGAAGGCGTACTCATAATAAAAAATGCGTTCACGACATAGTTAATTCAACTAAAAAACTGCTGTGTTTTGATATTCCAATCAAAACACCATGAGTAATGTGATTAGATATGATTTGTAATCAATCTTAAGAATTATGATTACATTCTATCTTGTCGTCCATGTTTTCGCCGTTTGAAGTAAAGTTTTTTGTAAGATGTATCCGAAAAATTGCTGTCAAGCATAATCCAATCTCCGCATATTGACGCACAAGATCACCACCAATTGAAGCATCAGTGGCAGACATGACTTTGAACAATTGCTCTATTGGTCGAAAATTGATTATGAGTTCATCTAGTATGTCAATGTTTGCTTTGCTATCATTCGAGTTATTCATTTGATCCTCCAATCAGCATTCAAGTGGATTTTTCTTTTGGGAGGATATCCTGAACGGCAAAGGTGGTCACGAGGGCGAAGTTTAATATCTATCCACTCTTTAAGTTCAATATGCTCACCATACGCATGTCCAGATTATCCCTTATACAATGCCTTCAAGATCGCAAGCATCGAATTTTCATAAAATTTTGTATAAATATATGTCACGTATAGTCTGCAATGCAAACGCGCATGAATTGTATCAGCGTGATGCATTGATTGTATAACAATTTAAATGGAGATATTATAATGCAAATTGATTTCGAAGAAGAAGGATTAAAGTTTTTTGTTGCACGTTGTATTCATGCATTTGTTGCAAAACATAAAATACCTGAAGATGCAACTATACGTGTGATGATGAAACCTGTTGCGATTGGCAATGAAGATTATGACATTGATGATCTGGATGTTACATATAGAATATTTGAACACATTAAAATTGTTATAGAAATGTAAAAAGGAAATTGGGTTGTGATGCTTTGGCGTCACAGCCCCTTTTTTAAGTTCGATTTCTAGCCTATAATTGCGTCTAAGTTGATGGGCGGTTTCATTGTGATTGCTAATTCATCAAGCTCACCCATTCCAGGTTTTTACTTCAATAACATGGATAAGTAGAGAAGAATTCTCGCCCTGTACAAAGATTGCTTTTTGAATTCCATCATTGACGGAAAAAATTTATTTACAGCAATGTCAATGAGAGCTTGTGTGAGACAGGATAGACAAGTAACTGTATGATGACAGCCCCCAGCTTCATGTTGTTAAACCTCTTATAAAAAAAGACAGTGGGAGCCACAGCAGCTTTATTGCCGTGGCTCCCCTTTTTACCTTACATTCGAAATGTCTGAGGGTTCGTATTGGTCGACTTGGCCGGTGCCTATGCCCATCCAGGTCAGGAGAATTTGATTTCGCTCCTCATCGAACTCCATGCGAAATTCGGTGTTCTCGGGGTACTCGATCCCGGAAGCCTTGAGCTTGGAGAGGGAAAGTTTGATCCCTTGTTTCGTCAATCTAGCCCGAGTTGAGCTTCTCTCATACAATCCGGGTAGGGTCATGAGGTTCTGTGATTCGACGGAAAGTCTCATCAGGTGCTGACGCAAGCTCTGCATGGAACTCAAGCCCAGGGCCTGCTT
Organism: Megalodesulfovibrio gigas DSM 1382 = ATCC 19364; assembly: GCF_000468495.1. NCBI lineage: Bacteria > Pseudomonadati > Thermodesulfobacteriota > Desulfovibrionia > Desulfovibrionales > Desulfovibrionaceae > Megalodesulfovibrio > Megalodesulfovibrio gigas. Next base: position 2,174,837 of record NC_022444.1, on the reverse strand, counting down.
TGCCTCCATGGCGGTGACACCTGCTTCACACAACTGCCGAAGCTTGATCGGATCGTACTTCGACTCCATCACCTGCTTCTTGTTCTCGGGTGATATTTTTTTCGCCATTGTCGATACCTCCAGTGGTGTTTTCCATGGGATATCTTTAGGAAGGACAACAAAGAGTCACGAATTAGAGGAACTTGCCGTTTGAACCCCTTTTGCCAATGGCCTCTGGAACGTGCATAAACCCCTCCTCCTGCCCGTTTTGGCTTATGGGGCAGAGTTGGGCAGGGGTTTGATGAAATTTCGAGCTGGAGGGCGTTTATGTGCGAAATACAGGGCGAGTCGTGACAGCTGCACAAAAAAAGGGAGTGTGGAAATATTCACTCAAGATTTCGGTTGACCGAAATTCATCGATAATTGACCATTGTAATTAAGCTTACCCACGGATGGTCTTTATCTGCATCTGCAATTAAAAAAAGAAAATGGACTCCTTCTGAAGACAACTTGCCTCAGAAGAAGTCCAATTGAATTTATCCGTAATACTTGCTGATTATCCAGAAGAGCAAGAGAATTCCACCAATTTTAAAAAGGTTCATGATTGCTGCACCGTTAGAAAGCTTTGATCCGCAATTGAAACAGGCGGTTGCTTTCAAAAGGTTCTCTTCACCGCACTTGTAGCATTTCTTCGTTTGCATCATACCTCCGATTTTGAGGTTGTTGATTTTAAACCGTCATCTTTCTCATGATTGATGCTTTTAAAGCATATGGATACCTCCCATTTTATGGAAATATCTATTTAAAATTGCTGAATAGTGATTACCCTGTAATTAATTGCAATGCCATTCTGGGCAGACTATTCGCTTGTGCAAGCATAGCTACTGCCGATTGTGTTAGTACCTGGTGTCGCACAAATTCGGTCATCTCTGTTGCAACATCGACGTCGGAGATACGGGATTCTGATGCTTGGAGGTTTTCGGCCTGGATGGAAAGGTTAGAGACAGTATTTTGTAGACGATTTTGCAGTGCGCCGAGGTTTGCACGGATGCCATCCTTTTTTACAATGGCCGCATCAATTTTTCCTAGCATCCTTTGTGCTAATTCTTGACTTGCGATTGATTCGACTTTTACACCTCCAGAAAGAAGAAATGAGTCAGAAATATTATTTTCTAAGACATCCCAAGTTCCTCGAACATCAAACCCTCCACCACCAACAGAAATGATTATAAGGTCTTCTTTGACATTATTTATCTCTAGTTTTTCATATGAACTTGAGACAGGCACATCGTCATCGGTGTGCCCATTGTTGTTTGTATCTGAATCTCCGCTATATCTTATTTCCATGTTGCGATAATTCGAAACTACGTTGGGTCTTGCAAAGTCATAGTTAACAGTCTTTCCATCTATTAAGTTTGAGTCGTCATATTTGGCATTGCTAAAAAATCCGTTATCTTCAATTATGAGGGTTTGATTCACATTTCCTCTTGTAATGTTGTTTGGAGGCGTTGTGAACCAACTTGTTGTCCAAACATAATCATCAAGATTTGTTCCAGCTAAATGCTTCCCGTCTCTTGTGAATACTTGAATGTCGTTGTCATTAATGTAGCTGTTAATTTCAATTGAAACATTCTGAGCTCCAACGGGAATAACACCAACAAGTTCCACTCCACTATTTATAAAGAACCATACTCCTTGGGTTGCAATATCATTGTTAACATAAGGAACATTCAGTGGCTCTGTCGCTAAGCCCAAATTAACTAATCCTGCGTCGGCAATGTTAACGTAATAATAATCTTCAGAACTATTATTACCTGTTCCGAAGTGGATTTTTGCAGCCCCATAAGAAGTCAACGACGTTCCATCATGAGTGCCACTTAGACTACCATCCAAAAGTTTAACCCCATTGAAGTCTGTTGACTTTGAAATCCTTTGAATCTCCAATGCCATTGCTTGAAACTCAGAGTTGATTATCAATCTTTGATCGGAAGTATAGGTTCCTGTTGCTGCTTGTTCTGCCAACTCTTTCATACGGATCAGCTTTTCGTCGATGACCTGCAGTGCTCCGTCTGCCACCTGAATCATTGATATAGCGTCGTTGGCGTTTCGGATTCCTTGGTTTATGGTGGAAATATCGGCGCGCATCATTTCACGGATAGCCAGCCCAGCTGCATCATCTGCCGCTGAATCCACTCGCAACCCCGAGGATAAACGTCGAACGGATGTGCTCAGTGAATCATAATGGGTGCCGAGGTTCCGACTGGCATTCATTGCCATCAGGTTGTGATTGATTACCAGAGACATCGATCTATCCCCGCCTTGCTAGGAAAATAATACCTGCGCCGTTCGTCAGGAACTCTAAAAACTGTTGATATACGAGGTGTCGGCTAGAAAACTCGTATATAGTTTATGTTTATATGCAAAAAATAGTCCATAGATTATGTTGACAGTGCGTTTCATCGTCTATCCTTGCTATTTCAAGGAGAGGCATGATGAACGATTTGCAGACCGCTTTTGGTGATCATTTGAGATTCTTGAGGAAAGCCAAAAATATGACTCAAGAAAAACTGGCGGAGAAGTCGGGCCTTTCCGTTCAATACCTTGGCGATGTTGAACGAGGAAAAGCCAATCCGACTATTGCGATTCTGGAGAAGATTGGTAGTGCTTTGGAGGTTTCTCTTGTTGAATTGTTTGACATTGAGGATTTCCAGGCACATAGCGACGATTTGAGGCAGTTCGTTCAAGAATACGTAATAAGGGCAGACAGTGAATCGATTCGCCGCCTGTACGGCATCATCAGGATAATATCTTCGTGATGGTATCCTGACGTACTTCATAGTAAACGGTCCTTCGGAAGACAAATCGTCAAGCATGCGCTTCCATCCTCATCAGGGCCTACCATTCCGAGCAATTCACTTTCTCTATGGTTCGGGGGTGCTTCAGAAGCATCACGTCAAAGAACACGTGTGATCCATCCCAGCGACACAGATGCCGCAGCTTTGAGCATTTCCAGTACATCATGAAGTCTGCCACGGGCTGATTGTCCCTCTCCTTCCAAGCCAGCAGCAGGTGTGATATAAAGGTGAAAATGATTAGCCGAGATTGCGGCGTGTATTTTGAAGCCGTCTTTTTTGCCTCCTGACTGATCTCGATGAGAACCCTGCCCGCAAGTGCTTGTTTTCGAGTGTAAGAATAGATAAGTTCAAAGTTGTCGAAGCGCATAAGGACTCCGTCTAGGTAAGGGATGTTGAGTCCTGAAGGTATCCTCGGGCTTGATCGTTGGTCACGGAAAAGATGCCAGGGCAGGGCCAGTGCAAGAGACGACATTTCGGTTGACCGAAGTTCTTCTGCAATAGACTAAAATCATACATGCTATTGGTTGACGAATGATATGAAAGGAGGGGGGCAATGGCTGACGAATTTGATGTAAACGCTAAAGTTTCCGACGAAGCAAAATACGTAGACGGAAAGATTTATGACCTTCCCGTTGGGGATATTCTTGAAGATAAGGAGCAGCCCAGGAAGTTTTTCGACAAGCAAGCCCTGGAAGCCCTCAAAGAGTCTATCAAAGCATATGGGCTCATGCAGCCCATCGTTTTTCGTCAAAGAGAGGATGATGGAAAGCTCATTGTTGTAGCTGGAGAGCGGAGGGTCAAGGCCATCAAGAGCATCCTGCGGAAGGCGAAAGAGAACCCTGACGACCCAGAGCTGCAAGTACTGTTTCAGCGTTTCAGAACTATTCCAGGAATGTTTGTTGAGGGAAAGCATCAAGAAATCGCTCTCATTGAGAACGTCCAGCGTGAGAACCTGAATCCGGTTGAATTGGCTGAGGGTTTAGCCAAACTCAGAGAAGAAGGAAAATACGGGCTGGATCACCTTGGAACGATGATTGGCAAATCCATGTCCAGTGTAAGCGAGATATTGTCTATCAATAAGATTCCCGAAGAAATTCTTGATGAGGCTCGAAAGCGCAAAGATGTTTCCCAGTGGGTGTTGGTCGAAGTAGCCAAAGCCAAAGGACCGAAAGCCAAAGCCAAGAAATGGGACCATCTAAAAGACAGTGGCATGACCCAGGCAGCGTACAAGAAGAAAAAGAAGGAAGCTGCCGAGATGGACGAGGAACGAGGGTTTAACTTTGGCAGCAGCGTGAGGGCCGTAAAAACCGCCTCGACTCAGCTCCAGAAATTGAAAGGTCCAGATATAGGCAGCATCCAGCCAGAGCAAAGGGAGGAGCTCCGTACTCAGCTTGAGACGTTGCGAGATGAGTTGGAGCAGGTGCTTGAAGGGTTGAAATAGTCCCGCCGTATTTCTAAACGTAACAAGTCGATCGCTATGGATACTGAATACAAAAGGGTAGCTGGCAATCTCGACAATAGCCAAAACCTCTGCTGTGACAATCCAGAGGTAAAAGAAGTTTTAGATTTAGTTTCTGGCGATGTACTTCTTGCGCAGGAAGCAATTGGTAGTGACGTGAATAGTGCAATGACGTTGCGTAGAGAATTGGCAAGACAACATAAAATTACTGAGGACGATCATTTGCTGATGATTTGTCCTTATTGCCATAAACCTCTGCGCCTGAATTGTCACCGAAATGGAGATCGATTTTATTTCGCACATATTCAACGAGAAAATAATTGCCCCCAACTCGATAAGAAGAACTGGACCAAAGAACGTATTCTTGCCGCCAAATTCAATGGTCAAAAAGAGTCTCTGCCGCACAAGGCGATGAAGGAAGATTTGCGCAAGGTATTGGAATTCGATTCTAGGTTCTCTGGCATCGAAGTTGAAGAAGTAGTCAAGGGTGAAGACCCAAGCACTTGGCGGAAACCAGATGTTCGGGCTTTGTATAATGGAACCCTCCATGTAGTTTTTGAAATTCAATTGTCCACCACATTTCTCGATGTCATATTAGAAAGGAGAGATTTTTATCGTGAAAAAGGTGAATTACTCGTCTGGGTGTTTAATAAGTTTTCTCTTTGCAATGCCCGGATGATGGAGTTAGATACTTTTCACGCTAACAATATGAATGCCATAGTGTTAGATCAGGAAGCTCGAAACTTGTGTGATCAACATCAAAGACTCTGCTTAAAGTGCTTTTGGGTTGAGCCGAAGCTTCAGGATGGCAAGCTTTCTCATTCAGGGCATTCGACAATAATTGACTTTGAGATGTTAAATAAAGACGTCGAGAAGCAGCTATTTTATTGGTTCGATTACAACTCTAAAAGAGCAGCTATTGCTGCGGAGTTGAAAAAGCAAGCGGAAGAAGTTCGTCTTCAAAACCTGAAGGAACAGTTTTTCAAATCTTTCGATCCGGCACTTGATGTAGACGATTTGGCCAAGCATGCAAGTCAATTCTTTCCTGAAATGAACCTATGTGACAATAAGATCAAAGTGAGACTAAAGGGTTACCTGCGGATGATGAATGCTGCTAAAACTGGTGATCCTAGCGCAAATGGAAGTGGCTGGAATTATACAAATTTTAAGAACATATATGACAATGTGTTTATATCACATACACCTCTCTACTTCTTGTTTTGCTGTGCAATGAAAGCATATGGCAGAGATGAGACGAGTGATTCAATAAAGGAACGCAAAGTGGAAGCATGGGGATCAATTTGTTCAGAGGGTAAAAAATCAAAATTCCATCACGATCCAATATACACTACTTTGACAGAAGTGTTGTTTCCTGAAGCTCATGGCATTTACACTGAGATATTTGCCAGGGCATGCCATCAATGTCACACCTCAAGCAAACAAAATGCCGCAGACTAAAAATTTATACTGTAGCGATTAAATGCGTCTTCATGTAATGCGGTAGGCATCGCCGATGGCTCCTTAACGAGGAAAACAGTAACTCGCCGTGTAATAGAAAATGGCAGTGAGGTAGTCACGACAAGGTATAAAGACATTAGTAGTTGACATGAACAAGTTTTAGAAGTTGACTGGATTAAAACTGAATTTTCAGACTGATGAATGGCAGAAGCACCGTGTTCACCTTGAACTGTTACGAGATGAGTGAGCAAGTTCTTGACGTGTTGTGCCAACTTGAATTATTCAATAAAACAAATTCCCTAGACAATCCTCGCAAACTAAGGTGGTTACACGAATTCTGGGATGAGTGCTAGTCTCCTCTCCGTATGCAAATTAGACAAAGTCAACTGCTTGTGTTAACAATAGTGGAATCTGTGAATGATACGCGATATAGAACTGAAGAATGATGGATCCCGAGAGTACGACCCTACGCCAGGACGTCCGAAGCATCGTTGGAAAAAGAATTATGCTGGGTTTCAATCTAGTGGAGGACACTTGATAGGCAAATGCCCTCAGGATTTAAAACTTAGTGAGGCGACTGAACTGTTAAAAGATGCAATCCCAGATTGCGCTTCTCCATTTGACACAACGCAATATCCAAAAAATTTTTACAATGTTTATCGTGGTGTTGTATACCGTGCGGTCGGTGGGGAATTCAGCAACTGCTACCATGGATTCCCTTGTAACAAAACAAACGACATTGACTCAAGTATCATTGCGCAATTGAAAGAACGAGCCAAAAAAAGTGGGCATGCTAGAGAATTTAAAAAATGGATGAAGATGTATGGCTAGATTCAACATTGAGAATAAAGTCTCAATTGAAATGAGCAGACTAACCAGTAGCCGACATAAACGATTCGGCTATGGTGAAATCCTTTTATCCATTGACAACACACCTGTATGGTCTTCTGGTCATGAACCGAATACTGTACCCTTAAAGTGGAATTGGCTTGGCTTACTGTCTTTTTTAGCTAGCAACTGGTCATGGATTTTTACAGAGCAAAATATTCCTTTTGCAGTGCCTCCAGAATCTATTCCTACATACTGGAATGGTGAATTTCAGAAAATTAGAAACCTTATTTTTTCTAAAGACCACTCCACGCCTGAAAAGGAATCTAATCTTAAATCTTTTTTTCTACGACATGATCTCTCTGAATCTGTTCCTGGGATAGAGATTCCTTCGGTATTTATTCTTCGGACAGGAAAAAATTTAATTTTTTCAGCCGAGCAAAGACAAACTATTGTGGATTTGCATAAAGCGTATAGCTTTTTTGAGAATGTTGGTAATGAAATTGTTTCATGGATCAAAGATATTAACGATAGAAATATCAAGTCAATTCTTAACGCATGGAAAAATAAAGACGATAACTCAAGAAAAATTATCAATGACAAACTGTACTTGATTGCAAGCATGAATCAATATGACTTTAATTATCTTTCTAATTCAAATCAAGATTATTGGGAACTGGAGTGGGTAGATCACATCCTCATTGAAAGTGAAATTTTTGCTGCTGCAAGATTAAGCAGTGGATATGTAACATTAGAGCAGCAACGAAATATTTTAAATTTAATCAAATCATCTGGGCATATAGATAGTAAATTGCTAGAAGCAGCAACAACTGAGATAGGTTGGATCCATTGGGGGAGAGCCCCGTATCGGCAGGGTTATACTATTGCAGCAAAATTGCGCGAGTATTTAAAAGTAACTCATGACACTCCTGTTAACCCTGACGACTTACTGAAATCATGGAATATTCCAATTCATGAACATGTCTTTGGAGGAACATCTCTTGAAGCTGTAGCCTGTTGGGGGAAAAAACATGGTCCTATTATTATTTTAAATACAGCAGAAGGAAACAAATGCTCACATTCACATGGGAGATTATTCACCTTAGCTCATGAAATCTGCCACCTCTTAGTTGACAGGAACAGTACTTTAGATGTCTGTGAAGTTTTAGGAGGTGCTACGCCAAAATTCTTTGAAAAAAGGGCTAATGCATTTGCTGCTGAGTTGTTATTCCCTCAAACATTGGCAATGCGCTTAGTAAGAGACTCGGAAGAACAAATTGGTACTTTAGTAGGCGGCTGGAGTAATGAATACAATGTAACTAAGGAGAATATCTCTTGGCAAATTTTAAACAACGAATCAACAAGAACACTTTTGGAATCTGATGAAGCCACTTATTTGAAACAATTAACCTCCATGCCAGAAGAGAATGACTGACGTTTCATGTAGCAGCAATCAATAACTTTACACCCTTATCTCCATCATTAGTATGGTTGTGTAAGTGCCTAATTGCTGCTGCGGTTCTCAGGTCGCATCGTTACACCAACTTTGGCCAACCATTCGACGAAACGGGAGCTTTTAACACCTATCTATTACCCTTCGCTAAACATACCCAGCTCGTGAGATAATTCTATGACTTTTCAATGGTTAGAAGCTGGTTGTCTGCAAGAGTATTCAGGTCGAGTATCGTCATGTGCGACTGAATTGCCAGCTTAATCTTATTGCTCAATGTCGTTGGGATTTCGATTATGCCTGATAAAAATAATAAAACAGTCACCGATTTAAGCTTAAGTCCGTATCGTGGAGAGCTATCGCCAGAAGATGTAGCAAAAGGAATGGAATGCGTAATTGACAATGCGAAAAGACTAGCTAATGACGCACGGATATTATTTGATGCAGGAAGATATCCATCTTCATGCGCTTTGGCAATCCTTTCGATAGAAGAGATAGGAAAGTTATCAATACTACGCCGCATAGCTTTAGGCGGAGACGATGACTCAATAAAGGCCATATGGAGAGAATTTTCGTCCCATACAGATAAGAATTTTATGTGGATGTTTTTGACAATGGCCTTGTCTGGAGCTAGAAAGCTTGCCGATTTCAGAAAGCTGTTCAATAGATCAAACGCAAAGCTCCTGAATAATATAAAATCAATGAGTCTTTATTCTGGATGTTACGGAAGAAAACATTGGTCCAATCCACATGAGGTGGTGGATAAAGAGCTAGCCATCTTTTTACTTAAAACTGCTGAGTTACTGTCAACTTCGAATAAAAGGTGCCCATCCGTTAGAGAAGTCCAGTTGTGGATAGAATATATGCAGCCAGTCTGGAATACTGACTATGAATCCCAAACAAATGCTTTGGCAAAATGGCACCAGGCTCTTACAGAAGAAGGTCTAGCCGAAGATGGAAAATATAAAATGGATGACTTTGTTAAGAATGGCGTAGTTACGCCATTTGGTAAGGATTTAAGTGAATTTTAACGAGTAAGTATATCAAAACAGCACGCCACCCCGGTCAACCTCCTGGTGAACCGGAAGCCTCTATCACCTATTTAACACCTCCGGTGAACTGTTGACAGTCAAAACAAAAAGTTAATAATTTCAATGGATACAACCAAGTTTTCTGGAATGGGGTTCAGGGGGTCGAAGGTTCAAATCCTTTCATCCCGACCAGAAATTTCAAGGGCTTGCGGTGAAAATCGCAAGCCCTTGGGTTTTTGGTAGGCTGTTTTGAAAAAAATCACTGTTTGCCAGCGTTTGCTTTTATCACCCCCCGCAGGCGTCGCCTGGTTCTTTTCGGGATGGCAGGTACGCCGGGGAGGGGCAACAAAACCCCGCCCCACGGAAAGGTGAGGCGGGGCGGGTTGACGGCCATGGGTGGCAAGGAAAACAGCGAGACGGTTTACGGCTCGAAGTTGATCAGGTCAAAGTACATGGGCACATATTTTGAGGTCTTGCTTTCCCACGGCAGCTCTTCAAACTGATTCCGCCGATAGAACCCCGTGACATCAATCTTGTTCTTCTTGTCCCGCCGTGCATCCACGGTGATGTACCGGCAGCCGGTTCTGTTTTCCGTTGTCAGTAACCACTTGAGCATGAACAAAAACAGGGAGCCAAGGTTGTTGCGCTGGTAGTCAACGTGAATGCCAAAGCGACCAATTTTAACGGCAGGGAAAGCCCGATAAGGATACTGGACGCAGATGTCTGGCAGGCTGTCGTCGCCATTGATGCGAATGGCGTCGTTCTGCAGCGTGGCAAAGCCCAGTGGGATTCCGGCCAATTCCGGATCAACCACTGATTCCAACTGATAGGTGACCGCCACCTTGTCTTTGAAGTGCCTCTCCGCATCATGCCTGATGAATTCGTCCAGGTCGCGGTCCTTGTCTTCTGGACGCAAACAGGAAAACCCCGTGAAGACCGAGAAGTCCTCCACGGGGTTTATGCGAAAACCGTTGTATTCCAGGCTATTTCTGGGCACGCGCAGCAGCGATCTTACGCACGGCTTCGTGCATTTTCTGGGTGTTGAACGTCGGCGGGGTGTACGGCTTGGGGTTCATCGCGGCCGTGATGAATTCTGCAGCACCCTTCCCCGTCAGCGCCGGGGTCGCTTCAATGGGCCTTGCCATCTCGCCTCCTCTGCGGGTAGTGGGTTGAATTGAGTTATCTTGCAAAGTGAACTTTTCTTGCCAGTAAGCAAGCAAGGCCATGCTGTCAAATTAATTCTACACAACCAGGCTCATCAAGGCGGAATAGTTTCTCCAGACATTCTGTCCGATCTCAAACCAACAACCCACCCCAGCCTCCGCCGCAAGTCCCCTGGCCCTACTGCGCCAGCCCCTTCGCCTTCACCAAGTGCTCCTTGTAATTGGTTGCAAGCTGGTCTTTTTGATACAAAACGGTTTTTTTGGGTACGAAATAGATCGTTTTAGACTCTTTCATCTTTCCCAATATCGCATATGAATCTTTTTGTGGGGCGAATGCGTATCGAAATCGAATAGCACGTCGCTCCGCAAGGAGAGCGCTATGTCTGGTGATGCGATTCTGGCGATTCTGGACGCGGCTGCCGGGGAATTTGGGCTGCCGTCCAACGTGGTCGTGGCCGTGGCCAAGGTGGAATCGGGCCTCAACTCCTACGCCATTCGGTTTGAGCCCCAGTATCGCTGGCTGGTGGATGCGCGGGACCTTCGCCCGTTGTCCACCCCAGGCGCCAGCCCCCCACAATCCTTTCCCTCCCTGCGTGGTTGCAGCGGCCTGACGGAGTGGGCCGCGCAAAAGACGTCCTGGGGACTCATGCAGGTCATGGGCGCCGTGGCCCGGGAGCGCGGGTTTCAGGGCGTGTTCCTTTCCGAACTGTGCGTCCCCGCGGTGGGCGCGCACTATGGCTGCAAGCATTTGCGCCATCTTCATGCCCGATTCTTCGACCGCCATGGCTGGGCCGGGGTGCTGGCCGCCTACAACGCGGGCAGCCCGACGGCGGACGCCGGCCGGGCCTATGCCCGCAAAGTGCAGGAGCGCATGCAATGAAAGGCGACACCGAACCCGGCGCCGGGCCGGTCGGAACGCCCATGTCCTTGTTCGCTCACATTCTCGGCCAGGTCCTTGCCGACGCGGACGGCGGGCTGTCCACCATGCGCGTGGTGGCCTTGGTTTCCTCTTTGGCGTCAGTGGGAGTGGTGTTCGGCGTGTGGGCGGCCCACGTGCTGACCACGGGCGAGTACCAGGACCCGTCAGTGCTCCTGGGCATCACCCTGGGCGCCAGCGTTGGCGGCAAGGTGGCGCAGCGGCGGTTTGAACAGCCCCCTCGCGAGGAGCAGCAATGATTTCCCTGACCTCGATCCTTCCCCTGCAGGCCCGTCTGGTGGTGCTGGTAATTTTGATTGCCGGCGCGGCTTTTGGTGGGTGGGAGGCCCGGCGCATGTTCGACGAGCCGACCATCATCGGCCTGGAAGCGAAGGCAGCCAGGGCGGCCAGCGTGGAGGCCCTGCGCACACTGGACCGGCTGCGCATGGCCAACGCCACGGCGGCCGTGCAGGGGCAGTTGGCCGCCTGTCTGGGCAGGACGGCGCAGATTCCCCGGCTGCTGGACCGCATCGCCTCGGCCCGGAAGAAGCCGGCAGTCGGCAGCGCCGCGCCGGTGGCTGCCGTGCCGGCCACTGAGGATCCTGGATTCGATCATCAGGTCATCATCGAGCTGCTGAATGAAGGGGCACAGGGGAAGGTGGACCAGTGAAACGCCTGTTCATGCTTGCCTTGCTGTGCTCCCTGACCGCTTGCGCCCCCAAGACGCCGAAGGTGCCGGCGGAGCCCATCGACGTCATCCAGCAGTTCACCCTTTGCGGCCGGCCCGTGCCGCCGGTTTACACGCCATGGACCCTGGACGTGCCCGAGGTGTTCCGCGGCTGGGAGCTTTGCGCTCCGGTCAATATCGAGGCCACGGCCCGCAACTGGAGTCTGGCCCAGGTGTACATCGGCCTGCTGGAAGACGCCCTGGACTGCTACAAGCGCCAGGCCTCGGCGTGGCCTTCGGCCCTGGAGGATGTGGTTGATGGACGCAACGCAACTGGTGGCCGAAGCGCGGAAGGCCTGGGCGCAGGCGCGAACCCGGCGCAGACACGCGAGGAGGCAGGGCGGTGAACGACGGGCACGAACAGACCCCGAAGCGCGTCTTTGCGGAGCCGGAGGCCTCGACCTTCACCGAGACCCAGCGGCGCGAACTCCAGGCGATCATCCAGAAAGCCACGGCTGAGGCCATGGCGGAGGCCCTGAGCCCCTTCACCAGCGAGTTGCGCGACGCCTGCCGGCCTCGCTGCATCCTGAACGAGGAGCAGCAAAAGGAAATCGGTCATCTTTTCGGCGTCTTCCGGGATGTGGGCGGCCGCGACGTGCCGGACGGTATCGAGCGTTTGCGCGGCGTCATGGCCTGGTATGCGCGGGTGGACGCCCTGGCCTCCCATCTGAGCAAGGGGCTGATCCTGTTCATTTTGATCGGTCTGATCGGCACCCTCGGCACCGTGGTGACGTTGGGGTTGCGGCAGTGGCTGCTGGGCGGGGGCAAGTGATGGCCAGCTGGCCCTACAATACGTCCCTCTGGCAGGGCCTGCGCGAGCGGGTGCTGCGCGAGGAGCCGCTGTGCCGGTTCTGTGCGCGGGCCGGTGAGGTCGTGTGCGCCACGGTAGTGGACCACATCACGCCCATTGCCGATGGCGGTGCGCCCTTCAACCGCGCCAACCTGCAGCCCCTGTGCGCCTCCTGCCACAGCCGCCACAAGCAGCGCCAGGACAACGGCGGGCTCCTGTCCGGTTGCGACGCCACGGGCTGGCCCCTGGATCCCCTGCATCCATGGAATCAAGGGGGGAACCAGGGGGGGAATCAGGAGGGCGCGCAATAATGGGCGCGCGCGGACCCAAGCCCCAGGGCCAGTATCTGCACGCCGTAGAGGTGGGCAAGCGAGTCAAAGAGCCGCCTGCGCCTCCTTCGGGGATGTCCGTCCAGGCGCGCAAGCTCTTCGTGCAGATCGTGGCGGAGCACTCCCCCGGCGTGTTTGACACCGAGGCCGTGTGCCTGCTGCGCCAGTTTTGCGAGGCCGAAGTCCGGGCCGTGAAGGCGGACAAGGCCCTGCGCAAGGAAGGCGAAGTGGTGCTGGTGCTGACGGAATACGGGGAGGTCCGCCGCAAGAACCCCTGGCTTGCCGTCTGGAAGGAATCCAATGCGCTGCTGACCTCCCTTTCCACCAAGCTGCGCAAAAAGGGCGTGACCATCGACCAGGACGCCGACACGGCCCGGCCCAAGAGGAAGCTCTACGGTGGCTAGCCCCTTCCGCCATAGCCTCCGCGCCGCAGCGGTTATTGAATTTCTGGAGACCCTGCGCCTGCCCGACGGCACCGGGGCCGGCCAGCCCTTTGTGCTGCGCGACTGGCAGAAGGACATCATCTATGAGGTCTACGGCCCCGTCTGCGCCCACACGGGCCTGCGGACCGTCCGCGAGGCGCTGCTGTCCATCCCGCGAAAGAATGGCAAGACCGCGCTGGTGGCCGGCCTGTGCCTGGTGCATCTCTGCGGCCCCGAGGCCATCCGCAATGGCCAGCTCTATTCCCTGTCCGTGGACCGGGACCAGGCCGGCATCCTGTTCAACTACGCCTGCGCCATGGTCTACATGGACGATGAGTTGCAGGCCCGTCTGAACGTCATCGAGTCCCGCAAGCAGATCATCGACCCGGTGTCCGGCTCCCGCTATTCGGTGCTTTCGGGCGAGAAGAAGGGCAAGATGGGCAAGAGCTCGTCGGTCATCTTCTTTGACGAGCTGGCCGAATTCGGCAGCGACCGCGCCCTGTACGACGCCCTCATGACCTCCCGCGGCGCCCATGCTGAGCCCCTGGTATGGGTGTTTTCCACCCAGGCCCCCGACGACCAGGCGCTGCTCTCCCAGCTCATCGACTACGGCGAGCAGGTCCGGGCCGGGGAGGTCCAGGACCCCACCTTCAAGTCCTTCGTGTTCGCCGCGCCCGAAGACGCGGACCCCTGGGACGAGGCCACCTGGCACGCCTGCAACCCGGCCCTGGGTGACTTCTGCTCCCTGCCCACCATGCGCGAAACCGCGGCCAAGGCCCAGCGCATGGCCAGCGCCGAGGCGGCTTTTCGCAACCTGCACCTGAACCAGCGGGTGGACGCCGCGGCCCATTTCATCACCCCCGGCGTCTGGAAGGCCAACGGCGCCGAGCCCGACATGGACGTGTTCGAGGACGCCGAGGTCTTCGCCGGCCTGGACCTCTCGGGCAAGAACGACCTGACAGCCCTGGTGCTCACGGCCTGCGACGCCGGCGGCACCTACCACGTGCTGCCCTTTTTCTGGACCCCCGGCGACGGCCTGCGGGAGCGCGGGGAGCGGGACCACATCCCCTACGTGCTCTGGCGGGATCAGGGCCACCTGGAAGCCAAGCCGGGCAAGACCATCGACTATGAATGGGTGGCCCGCAAAATTGCCGAGCTGCACGCGGCCTTCCGCTTCGCCTCCCTCAAGTTCGACCGCTACCGCATTTATGACCTGCTGCGGGAGCTGGACAAGCTCGGGGTGGACGCCTGGATTGACGGCGAAGAAGACGAGCTCCCCGACGGCATCCGGCTGGTGAAGCATGGCCAGGGCTTCAAGGACTTCACGCCGGCCGTGGAGACCGTGGAAGACCTGGTGGTGGAGGGCCGCCTGCGCCACGGCAACCACCCGGTGCTCTCCTGGTGCGCCGCCAACACGCGCATCCAGACCGACCCGGCCGGCAACCGCAAGTTCGACAAGCAGAAAAGCACGGGCCGCATCGACGGCCTGGTGGCCCTGGCCATGGCTTTGAACGGGGCCGTGGTGGGGGTGACGCCGCAGGAACAGTTTAACCCTGTCGCCGTGTGGGCCTGACATGTTTGGGTATTTGAAACGCCTTTTTTCCCGCGCCACCACGCCGGATGCCGTGCAAAGCCCCGTGCGCGGGGTGGTCTGGAAAAGGCCCCTGGCCGGCGTGCGCATCACGCCCGATGACGCCTTGCAGCTTTCCGTCCTGTGGGCCTGCGTGAGCGTGATTTCCAAGGCCCTGGCCTCCTGCAACTGGGAGGTCTATGCCGAACGCCCCGACGGCAACCGGGACCTGCGCCGGGACCATCCGGCAGCCCGCGTGCTGAACGTGCGCCCCAATCCGGAGATGACGGCCTTTTCCTTCAAGGAGGCCATGCTCATTCAGGCCCTGATCTTCGGCAACTTCTTCGCCGAGATCGAGCGGGACATGGCCGGCAGACCCGTGGCCCTGTGGCCCATCATGCCCGAACGGGTGGCCTTCGAGCGGGACCGGGCCACCCGGGAACTGGTGGTGCGGGTCAGCAATTATGGCGCGCCGGATGCGGTGCTGCCATACCGCAATGTCTTTCACCTGCATGGCCCCGGCCTGGACGGGGTGTCTGGCTTCGAGGTGGTGCGGGTGGCCGCGGAGAGCCTGGCGCACACCCGCGCCATGGAACGCTTCGGGGCGGCGTACTTTGGCAACGGCGCGCACATGGGCGGCCTGCTGACCACGGACGCCAATCTCAACCAGGAGCAGGTGCAGTTTCTGCGCGAATCCGTCAACGCCGTGCACCAGGGCGTGGACCAGG
Source organism: Megalodesulfovibrio gigas DSM 1382 = ATCC 19364 (assembly GCF_000468495.1). Classification (NCBI taxonomy): domain Bacteria; kingdom Pseudomonadati; phylum Thermodesulfobacteriota; class Desulfovibrionia; order Desulfovibrionales; family Desulfovibrionaceae; genus Megalodesulfovibrio; species Megalodesulfovibrio gigas. The sequence continues at coordinate 2,159,132 of NC_022444.1, read as the reverse complement.
CGCACAAGTTCCTGATCCTGGCCAATGGCATGAAGTACCAGGAAATGAGCGCCATGCCGGACAAGGCGCAATTTGTGGAGTCCCGGCAGTTTCTGGTGGAGGAGTGCTGCCGCTGGTTCGGGGTGCCCCCGCACAAGGTGGCCCACCTCTACCACGCCACCTTCAGCAACATCGAGCATCAGTCCCTGGAGTTTGTGCGCGACGCGCTGACCCCGTGGGCCAAGCGGATGTGCGAAGAGGCCGCCTTCAAGCTGTTTCCGACGACCAACCGCCAGTTCACGGTGGCCATGGACCTGGACTGGCTCACCGAGGGCGATGCCAAGGCCCGGGCCGAAGCCGACGTCCAGCTGGTGGCCAACGGCATTGCCACCCGCAACGAGGTCCGCCGGCGCCGCGGGCTCAACACCCTTGGTCCGGAGGCGGACGTGCTCACGGTGCAGAGCCAGAACGTGCCCTTGGACAGCATCGGGCAATCTCAGCCGGCAGATGAAGACACGGACGGCACCCCAGGAACCGGCGATGTCTTTGCCGCCATCACCAACGGAGACAGGGATGAAGCCTAAAGGGTTCCATGTGGCCGCGCAGGGCAAGCGCGGCGAGGTCTGGATTTACGAAGACATCGGCGAAGGCTGGCTTGGGGGCTTGTCCGCCAAGCGCTTTGCCGACGAAATCAAGGCCCTGGGCAAAGTCTCCCACATCACGGTGCACCTCAACAGCGCGGGCGGGTCCGTATTCGACGGCACGGCCATCTACAACACCCTGCGCAAGCACCCGGCCCGGGTGGAAGTGGAGATTGACGGGCTGGCCGCCTCCATCGCGTCCATCATCGCCCTGGCCGGGGACGAAGTCCGCATGGCGGCCAACGGGTTCTTCATGATCCACAACCCCTGGGTGGTGGCGGCCGGCACGGCTCTGGAGCTGCGGGAAATGGCAACAACCCTGGACAAGGTGCAGGGCCAGTTGCTGAAGACCTACTGCGACAGGACCGGCCTGGGCGCTGACGTCGTGGGGGCCATGATGGACGCGGAAACGTGGATGACGGCGGAGGAGGCCTTGGCTCAGGGCTTCATCGACGGCGTGGCCGGCGAAATCGCCGTGGCGGCCTTCGCCCATGTGGACATGCAGAAATTCAAGCGCGCCCCTTCGGCCCTGGTGGCCACCGCGCAGGCAGCCTGCGGCATGGCCGGCCGGCCGCGCCTAGCCGCCCGTCAGGCCAGGCTGCACCGCATGCAACTCACGGCAAAACGAATGTCCCCTCCATCAGGCGGGGTTTCTACAAACCCGAAAGTCAAACAAGGAGTATCCTGATGACGACTTTCAATGCCTTGCTCCAGCGTGCGCTGGACATTGACCCCGCCGCCCTCATCCTGTGCGACGGGAGCCCGATTGAGGCCTTGCAGAATCGCCTGCTGGAGCTCAACGAGCGGTCCGAGGCCATCCTCGCCACGGCCGACGCCGGCAAGCGGGACCTGACCGACGAGGAGGCCGCGGAGCTGGACGACATCACCGCCGAGTTCCACCGCACAGAATCGGAAATCGCCCGGCGCAGGAGCGTGCAGGCCCAGTCCGACCGCCTGCGCGAGGGCCTGGGCCGCCAGACGCAGCACGATGACGAGTATCGCGCCGAGCAGGAGCCCGCCGTGCATCCTGGCGCCCAGCCCGCCCCGCATGCGGCGGCCCCCCGCCTGCCTGCCCAGGCCCCGCAGGCCGCCCCCCGTCGCAGCACCCGCCCGGCGGGCGGCCTGCACATTGCCTCCCAGGAAGAGCGGGGCCGCTGGGGTTGGCGGTCCATGGGCGATTTTGCCGCCGCGGTGCGCGCGGCGTCCCGCCAGGGCGGCTATGTGGACCCGCGGCTGGTGCAGAGCGGGCCTACCACCTATGGCAACGAAGGCACCGGGGCGGATGGCGGCTACATGATCCCGCCCGATTTCCGCCTGGCCATCATGGAAAAGGTCTTCGGGGAACAGACGCTCATTTCCCGCACCGACGGCCTGACCACCAGCTCCAACTCCATCACCATGCCCAAGGACGAGACCACGCCCTGGCAGGATTCCGGCGGCATCCAGGCCTACTGGACCGACGAGGCCGCGCAGATCAAACAGAGCAAGCCGGCCCTGGGCGAGGATACCATCAAGCTGCACAAGCTGACCGCCCTGGTCCCCGTGACCGAGGAGCTGATGGAGGACGCCCCCAGCCTGGATGCTTACCTGCGGCGCAAGGTGCCCGAGAAGTTCGACTTCAAGCTGAACCTGGCCATTGTGCAGGGCACGGGCGTGGGCCAGCCCAAGGGGCTGTTGCGCGCCGGCAGTCTGGTGCGCGTGGCCAAGGAGGCCGGCCAGGCGGCAGACACGGTGCTCTACAAGAACCTGGTGAAGATGTGGACCCGCATGCACGCCCCCTGCCGCGCCAATGCGGCCTGGCTCATCCACCCCGACGTGGAAGCCCAGCTCATGACTATGGAGTTCCCGTCCACCGCGGGGGCCTTCCCGGCCTACCTGCCCGCGGGCGGCCTGAGCGCCACGCCGTACTCGACCCTCATGGGCCGTCCCATCCTCCCTACCCAGGCCTGCAATGCCCTGGGGGACGAGGGGGACATCATCCTGGCCGACCTGAGCCAGTACATGACCGTGACCAAGGTCGGCGGCCTGCGCTCGGAAATCTCCATCCACCTCTGGTTCGACTATGACGTGACGGCCTACCGCTTTGTCATGCGCGTGGCCGGCCAGCCCTGGTGGAATACCGCCATCGCGCCCCGTGAAGGCATCAACACCCTGTCCTGCTTCGTCGCGTTGGAAGAACGGGCGGGCTAATCCCACACGGAAACGCCCCGGCCGCTTCCAGTGGGCCGGGGCGCTCCTGATGGAGAGCAGAAGGAGAAGAGTCATGCTGCACAATGCGAATCTTGCCGAGAACCTGGGCGTGCTGGCCACCATTGACCCCGCCACGGTGAACACCGCCGCAGGCACCGTGTTCTCCGATGTGGTGGATATGGCAGACGTCACCGACCTCATGGCCATTGTGACCCTGGGCGACATGGCCGCCGCGGACGTGGTGGTCTCCCTGGTGCCCTGCGACGCCAACGGGAGCAACGCCGCCACGGCCCTGAAGACCGTCACCGCGGCGGCCGGCTCCAACGACAATACCCAGGTGGTGCTGGTCCTGAACAACAACGACCTGGCCGGCCATGCCAAGGCCCACGTGAAGGTGGGGGTGGCCCACGCCGATGCCACGGGCGGCCCCGTTGCGGCTGTGGTCCTGGGCCGCACCAAGCATGGCCCCGCCTCGGGCCTGGCCTCTGTGACGGTGGCCTAGCCATGGCCAGGGTCAGGTTCATCGAAGACTACGTGGTGAAGGACCGTGAAGGCCGGCAGTTCAAGGCGGGTCAGATTTACGACCTGAGCGAAGACGGCGCCCGGCACTTCATTTCACGGGGGCGGGCGGTGGCCGTGGAAGACGTCGTGGAGGAAGTCGTGGAGGAGCCTGCGGTTGTATCCACTGGGACTTCGGCGACCACTCCGGCGGCCACCCTCGCAAAGGGCAAGGCCGCCGTCAAAAAGTAGTGTTTTGGTTTCTGAGGAGTCGGGAACGCTCCCGGCTCTTGCAGAAGTCGAAACCCTGAAACCGCCCTGCCGGGGTGCATCATGACGCATCGATCTCGCATCACCATCGCCCCCACGGCCCAGGCCCTGCCCCTGGACGCGCTCAAGGCCCACCTGCGTGTGACGCATGATGCCGAGGACGAGCTGATCCTGGCGGCTCTGGCCGCGGCGGTATCCTACGGCGAGCACCTGACCAACCGGCAGTGGCTCCAGGCCACGCGGGTGTTGACGCTGGACGCCTGGCCTTCCCGGCTGGCCTGGACGGCCTATGTTGAGCTGCCCTTTCCGCCCCTCCAGAGGGTGGAAAGCGTCGTCTATGTGGATGCTGCGGGTGAGACGCAGACCATGGTCGAAGGCGTGGACTACGTCGTGGACAACTCCAGCGGCACCATGCCGGCGCGGCTGTATCGCGGTGAGGCTTGGCCGCAAACAGTGATTCGGCCCGGCGCCGTGAGCATCACCTATGTCTGTGGCTTTCCGCAGACGGAATCGCCGGAGGTGGCCGTGCTGCCCCCCGGCATCGTGGCGTGGCTGAAGATTCGCGTGGCAGACCTCTACGCCCAGCGGGAGAGCCTCGCCATGGAAAGCCGGTCGCAGAGCTTCGTGGAACTGCCCAGGTCCTACGTGGACGGGCTCCTTGACCCCTGGATTGTGCCGGGAGGGATGTGATGACCACCGCTGAGAAGATCGACGCCGTGATGGAACTCTTGGGCCTGCCTGACGACGCCGTGAACATCTCCATCAAGATGGACCACGACCGCGGCAAGGTCCGGGTTGGCTATGACCTTCTGATGGATGAGGACAACGAAGTCTGCGCCCCCCTGAACTTGACCATGGTTGCGCCTGATCCCCGCGACCGGGCCGGCAATTCCAACAGCAATGGCGTGGTGGCCTGATGTTGCGCGCCGGCCAACTCAGGCACCCCGTGATGGTGCAGGCCAACACCCCGACGCAGGACGCGGGCGGGGAATGGGGCGCGGCTTGGGCAGACGTCGGGCTGGCGTGGGCGGACATTGACGACGTGCGCGGGCAGGAATCCCGGCTGGCCATGGAGAATCAGGGCTACGTGACGCACAAGATCAAGATTCGGCCCTTCGCCGGGTTGACCATCAAGCACCGCATACTCTGGGGCAGCCGGGTGCTGAACATTTCGCACATTGACGACACGGAACCTGACTTCTGGTGGCTGGATGCCATGGAAGTGGTGGGCCGGGAGGGCATGTGAGCGGGCGGCTTGCGGTCAAGGGCGATCCCCGCGCGGCCATTCGTGCGGCCATTATGGCGCACTTCAACGCCAACGCGACCAGCCCGCTGTACGTCGCCACCTCCGGCAGGCTGGCGTACCTGCACCCTTGGCAGCAGTGGGCCACGCCGTTTGTGGTGTTTTCCTTCCGCGTCATCGCCCCGGCAGACACGTTCACGGAGCGGATGCAGTGGGCCGGGGTGTTGTTCTCCGCGTTCGCCGCCAAGGCCGGCGATGTGGAGCAACTGGTGGGCAATGTCTGCGACCTCTTTGAAGGCGCAACCTTGTCTGCCACGGGCATTGCGGCCTTCACGTTGCAGCGTGTGGATATCGTGGAAACCATGCGCGACGAGTCCGGGTTGTTCTCCGGGGCCGTCGAGCTGTTGGGTATGGTGGAGCAACTTTCATAACCTATCGAGGTGTCAAGAATGGCTACTGCGAACTTTCTGCCTGCAGCCGATGCTGCGCTTGTTGTTGGGTACGGCACCGCCAATCAGGCGGTGGTCAAGGGCCTGAACTCCATGAAACTGCCGGATACCAGCCGGACGCCCATTGAGGCGTCGGAGTTCCGGCGTGACTTCGGCGTGCAATTCAACGGCGAAGGCAAATACGGCTCCATGCAGTTTTCCGGCTACATGATGGCCGGGGACACGTTTGGCCAGGGCGTGCTTCGCGCGGCACTCAAGGCCAACTCCAAGCTGACGGATGTTCGGGCTTATTTGAACCTGCTGGACTTCTACACCTGCGACCTGGCGAAAGACGCCACGTCCGGCTTCCAGGTCTCCAACGTCTCCCCCGGGGAAGCCAATAAAAACGGCCTTTTCCCTATCACCGTGGAACTGCTCTGCAACGGCGACGGCGCGTACTTCATGACGCACCTGACCGCCTCCACCATCGCCATTGTTTCCGGCGGCGCTGGCGATGCGACCATCACCGATTCCGCCAGCGGCTTTGTGACCGCCGGCTTCGAGGCCGGGCAGACGCTGATCATCGAAGGCAGCACTGCCGACGATGGCCAGTACCTCATCAAGACCGTGGCTGCCGGGACGCTGACCCTTGAGGGCACGGCGGACCACGCGGGCAATGCGATCACCGGCGAAGTGGCTGGCGATGCCATCACCCTGCACGGCGGCCGCTTCTAATCCGCGTCAAGGGAACTACGGTGTTGCCCCTGGTTCCCTTGGCCAACCCATTCAAAAGGACAACGGACAATGCGCATCAAGACCAAGATCCTTGTGCAGGACTTTCCCATTCCCAACGACCCCGATGGCGGCGTGCTGACACTGCATCACCTCCCGCCGGACGAGCGCGAGGGGTTGGGCGTGTCCTCGTCCTGGCAGTTCTCCAAGGGCGATTCCAAGGTGGTGGTGGAGCCCCATGCCGGGGATGCCCGGTATGCGCTGGCGATCAAAAGCATCAAGGGCTGGAAGGGCGTCTACGGCGAAGACGGCAACGAGCTGCCCTGTACCGACAAGAACAAAGCCCTGTTCGCCCGCCACGCCGTCGTTGCCGGTGATGACGGCGACATGAGCGTGCTTGCGTTCATCTCCGGCTGCCATCGGGAAATGGACGAGGCGCGGAAGGTTGCCAGGGAAGACGCGAGAAAAAACTAGAGGAGCTGGCGCGATGGATGGCCCAGGACAACCGCACCGATTGCGACACGTGCCGGGCCGCCTTCGCGCCAAGCCGATGGGACACACCGGAGGACGTGGAGCGCAAGAAGGATGGTCCGCCGTGTTGGAAGTGCCGGCCGGATGTGCTCCCAGAAAATACCCTGGCCGTGGACGTGTACCGGCGGTGCAGCGGGCAGCTGATCATGGGCATGGGGGGCGCGGTGGATATCAACCTGCTGGCAGTCAAGTGCGTGCTGGACATGCTGCACATTGAAGAATCTGCCCACCTTGAGCTGATGGAAGAGGTGCAGCTGATGGCGCAGACGGCCATTGTGGTCGGACGCGAGAAGCAGGAGCAGGAGCGCAACCGTGGGAAAGCTCAAGGCTGAAGTGGAAGTCAGGATCCCGCCATCGTTCAGCGTGGAGCTTCTGCGGCTTGTGAATGTCGCCATCGACGATGCGGCCATGGAGATTGCGGTGGCCATCAAGGCCAGCGCCAAGGCCAGTACGGCATTCCGGGACTACAAGAACACGGAACGTGAGAACGTATACAGCAAGAAGCACCACAAGAGCGGGACCATGCTGCGGCAGTCCATCAAGCACAAAAAGTCAAAATTCCCCGATGGTGGAGCAATTGTCTATTCCGCTGCCCCTCATGCCCATTTGGTGGAGTTTGGCCACGCGCTGGTGGAGGGTCGCAAGTTTTTGCCCACGTACGGGCAGGTTATTGGCCACGTGAAGGCGCACTCCTACCTGCGGTCCTCGCGGGAAGAAGTGATGGGGCAGGCTGCTGAGGCGTTCGCCAAGTCAATCGGCAACAAGCTGAGAGGTGCGTAAATGAAGGTGCCGGGCGGCATTTACATCGCGGTCAAGGGCGATACCGATCAGCTGCGGGCCGATCTTTCCACCATGCAGCGCATGGTAAAAGAGTCGTCCAGCAAGATGTCTGACGACATGAACAATGCGCTGACGCCCAAGCAGATTGAGGAGGGGTATCGGCGGCTCACTGGCTACATGTCGTCCTTGACGAACACCTCCCGCGCCACGATCCAGGGCGTGAAGGCGATGAATGTCGAGCTTGGCGACCTGCAACACCGCGTCGGCACCACCGCCGACAAGTGGGCGGAACTTCAGAATCGCATGTTGGACACGCGGCGGATGAAGGCGGCTGAAGATGCGCTCAATGGGCTGAAGAAGTCCCTCAACCTGAGCGACCTGGAAGCGCAGAAGTTTGCATCCAGCTTCAGCGGCGCAGCCAACGGGGCCACCGTGTTTGGGCAGCAGGTCAAGGCTGCCATGGCGCAGGTGTCCACGGCGCTTGCGGCCATGGCTGGACAGGCAACGCTTTCGCAAGAGACGTTGCAAAAGCTGCAGTCTGCTGGCGAAGTGAGAATCAAAACAGACCTTGCGCAAAAAGCACTGGCAGATGTTGCCGGAGCTGCAGACGCCAGCGCCGCGAAAATCCTGTACCTTTCCCGTCAAATGGAAGGGTTGCAAGGCGTGTTTGGCATTTCCGGTTCTGCTACTGCCGCGCAGAAGATGGAGTTGGCGCAGCTGGCCGCCACGCTGGGGCTGGCGGAAGCCGAGGTGGTCAAGCTCGAAACAGCCATGCAGGCCGTGGCCAAAAAAACGGCCCTGGAGCAGTCCATAGAGAATATCGGCAAGGCCGCGAACCTGACGGCTGCCGAGCTGGAATCCATGCGCGCTAAGGCAGGGTTGGCCACGACGGCGTCTCCGACGACGCAAAATTTCGGCACCTACGGCCCGGCCCTCATGGGCGGCAAGACCGCCGGGCAGCTTTCTGGCTTTGGAGGGTTTGACGACTTCTACGGCCTGCACGCTGCGGGCATGGAGAGCACCCTTTCTGCGGCGCAGCGTTCCGCGCGAGCGTTCGACACAAGCCTCACCACGGCCATGGACCGTGCACGAGAGCGCGCCCGGCAGTTTGGGGCGGCCCTTGGCGCGTCCGCTGACGAGCTGGAAGAGTTGCAGCGCATGGCTGCCCAACAGACGGAACTTCGCTTCAAAACGGACGCGCTGAAGGAGTTCGCCACCAACGCAAATTTGGCCCAGCAGAAAATTGCCGAGCTGGAGCGCCGCATGGGCGTGACAACGGGCATGGTCAATGCCCCGGCGGTGGTAGACCCATCTGCATACGTCCAAGCGAAAACATCAGCTACTGATGTGGCCATGAAAAACCTGGCCATCCTTGCCGAGTCCGCCAACCTCTCCAAGGACCGCATTGCCGCGCTGCAGTCCCAGGCATCCAAGGGCGTGGAAATGAAGGTCCGCGCCCAGGCCCTGCAGGGGCTGGTGAGCACCCTGGACCTGTCCAAGCGGGAAATCAAGGCACTGGAGAAGGAGTTCAGCGTATCCTTGTCCACCATGGACCGTGGTGTGAAGGGCTTTACCGCGGCCTTCACCAACATTGCATTGTACGGCGGGATTTACACGGCCGTCGCAGGCGTCCAGCAGCTGGCGTCCGCGTCGGTCAGGGCCGCCATGGACATGGACAAGCTGCGGCTGACCCTGGAGGGCGTCTACGGAGATCGGGCCGGGGCCGAAGGGCAATACATCACGAACTTTGCCGACACCTACGGCAAGGGCATCGTGGAGACGTCGCAGGCCTACATCAAGTTCGCTGCGGCAGCAGAGTTTGTGGGCGTGTCCACGAAGGACATTCGGGACATCTTTGAAGCGACTACGCAGGCCATCACGAAGGTGGGCGGCAGCACCGAAGACGTATCCGGGGCGTTGGTGGCCCTGGGGCAGATGCTCTCCAAGGGCACAGTGAGTGCGGAAGAATTCCGGCTGCAGTTTGGCGAGCGCATCCCCGGCGCCATGAAGATGGGCGCGGATGCCCTGGGCGTGACTGTGGCGCAGTTCAAGGAGCTGCTCAAGTCCGGCGAAGTGGTGGCCACAGACTTCATCCCCAAACTGGCAACGCAGCTGGAGAAATTCGGTCAGGGCTGGGAAAAGGCGGCGGGGAGCGTTGAGTCGAACATCCAGCGAATGAAGAATGAGTTCGCGCTGCTGTCAGAAGCGGTAATGTCGCTAGACGAAATCGAGTCTTTACTTTCTGGACTCACAGAAGGATTGGCTGGAATTCGTAAAGTTGCGGAATTGCATTCGGCCATGGAGATGTTGCGCGCCGCTGTTGATGACGGAAGAATGTCACTGAAAGAGTTCTCTGATGCTGGCGGCAGCGCGTTCATGTCGCTTTCGTCGATGGCCAATGTCCCAGGATTTGGGTTGATCGGTTCATCGCTCGCCACACTTGCGGCGGATGCGGACAAGGCCAATGCCGCGTTGAGCAGGCTGGCGGACGAAGACAAAAAGCGCGTGGATGGGCTGGTCAAGGAATACAAAGTCCTTGCCGAGTCGCACCGCTACATCAAGGAGCACGCCGAGGCCTTTGCCGACGCATCCGCCACGGCCAAGACCTTTGCCGACGAGATTGACCGCGTGCTTGTTGATCTGACGAAGCTCACGAGCAAGGAATATGTCATCAGCCTGCGAACAGAATTTGAATCTCCGTTCGCTGCATCGCTACGCGACCTGAACATGACCGAAGCTGATCTTCAGGGCATGCAGGATACCTTTTCGCGCGCATCAAGTCGCCCTTTGACGGCTGACAGCAAGTATGTCCTTGACCAGCGCAACGCCATGGCCAAGAGCGACCGCGAAACGTGGTTGAAAGACCAGTACGGCATGGGCGACAAGGGCAAGATTGACGGCGAAGTGCTGGTGGGGTCCGCTGTTAAGACCCTCAGTTCCAGCATCCAGAGCGCGCTTGGCAAGCCCTACGATTGGGGCGGCACGTCCATGGCGACGGGGTTTGACTGCTCCGGGCTGGTGGAGTGGGGATACACTGGCCTTGCCAACAGCCTGGGCAATGAGCTTGAGTCCTTTGGCGTGAAGCCGGAAGAGTTCAAAAAGCTGTTCGCTGGCGCGACGTCTGACAAGATTTTTACCAACGTCAAGGAGTTCGTCGGGAAATCCTATGAATCCCGCGCGGAAGATTTTAACGCCGCATGGATCAAAGCCGGCACGATCCTGGCCACGGATAATGGGAAGCGCAACTACGACAAAGGGCGATACGGCGGCATTGACCACATCGCCATGGCCGTTTGGGATGAAGTGGAGCAAAAGCTCAAGGTGGTGGAGGCCGTAGGCGGGAACATCGACAAGGTGATTTCCACGGATGCGTCTGCGTGGCTGGCACGGCAAAAGAAAAAAGGCACGGGCATCTACGCCGTAAACCCCATGGAAAAGCTGGGGATGAGCGGCGAGAGCATTGCCGACTACCAGCGCTTTGCCGACGAAGCCCGGTCCATCCAGGAGAAGCTGACAGCGGACAACATCCGCCTGACGCAGGGAGACTTTGCGGCACGACGCCGCGAGGTGGATGATTACGTCGCCAAGGTGCGCGAAAGCGACGGCTACATCATGGCCAGTGCCGAGAAGCGCCAGCAAATTGAAGCCGACCTCGCCACGTACAAAGCCGCCATGCTCGCAGAAATCACGAAGGACGAGCAGGAATCCGCGCAGCAGACCATCGAGGCGCAGCGCCGCGTCTCTGAAGAAACCGCCCGGCTCATGGAATCCCTGGGCATGTCCACGGGCAACATGGACCTGCAGCGGGAAGGCCTGCTGGCGCAAATCCAGGCCGAAGCCAAGGCCACCGAAGAGGCGTTGAAGCGCGCCAACCTCCCGGCGGAAGAGCTGGCCCGGCTGCTGGCAGAGCTGGACAGCGCCACGGCCATCAAATCGCGCGATGCCAAGATGAGCACGTCCAAGGACTTCAGCGAGTGGTGGGACTTGGCCAACGAAGGCCCGACGTCCTACATCGACCGGAAGCGGAGGGACGAAGAAAAGCAGGTCTGGTCCGGGGTAGCGGATCACTACATTGAGACCACGCAGCTCATGAGCGGCGCACGCGAGGCGTTTTACGACGCCGTGATTGCCAAGGCCCAGGCCTCCGGCGATGCGGAGTTGGCGGTCATCGCCCAGGTGGCCAGGGAATCCGCCGCCCTGGAGCGACTGCAGACCATCCAGAAGACCGGCACGCCGGGCGAGGCGTTCCTGGCCCGGCTCTCCGAAGGCCTGGAGGAATTCAAGAGCGAAGCCACTAAGGCGCGGGAAGGGGCGGTGGCCTTTGCCGATGGCCTCTTGGAGCTCAAGAGCTCAGCGGCCTCGGCCCTGGGGCAGGTGGCCGGGGATTGGGTGTACGGTTTTCTGACCGGGACCGCCACCGTGGAAGACGCCTGGGCCGGCATGCTGGACAACATGGCCCGCGCCTTTAGTGATTGGGTGGCCAAGCTGACCACGGATTGGACCAATGACATCCTGGACGCCGGCATGTCGTTTCTGAAAGGAGGGCTGGGCAGTTTGTTGGGTGGCGGCTTTGACAGCAGCTCGATCTGGGCGGGCGTCGAGGGCGGGTCGTTTTCCACGGCCGGTATCTTGGCCAGCGCCAAGGGCAACGTGTTCAATGCTCCCGGCCTGTCCGCCTATTCCAACAAGATCGTAACCAAACCCACGCTGTTCGCTTTTGCGCAGGGATTGATGGGCGAGGCCGGCGCGGAGGCCATCGTCCCCATGGTTGGTTCCGGGGTGCGTGCTGTGCTGCCCGGCGGCAAGGAAGGTAGGGTTGACCTGACCCGCACCGCGTCCGGGCACCTGGGCGTACAGCTGCCGGCTTGGCTCGGCGGTGTGTACCCCTTTGCCATGGGCGGGGTGCCAGGCGCGTTTGGCGTGCCTGGCGGGGCCACCGCGGCCCTTGCACCGTTGCCGGCCTTGCAGCCCGTCCAGGCCGGGGCGCGTGTTGCTGGCGGGGACGGCGTGGCCGCGCCGGTGCAGATGACGGTGAACATCCAGGAAGCGCCGGGCACGACGACACGGGCGGAACAAAGCGCGGATGGCAAGACGTTGAACATCATCGTGGAGGCCGTGACCCAAAAAATCCTGGCCGACGGCGGCCGCGGCACGGGCATGGTGGCGGCGTTGGACGCGAGATATGGGAGGCGGTTCTGATGGCGCTGGCGATCTGGCCCGCCACCCTGCCGCAGGCTCCGTTACTGGACTTCGAGGCCGCGCCCCGCGCCGGGACGCTGGACCCCGAAGAAGCCCGCCACCCCATGCGCACGCGGACGTACCCGGAGCACGAGGCGACCTTTCATTTTGTCATGACCATGGCGCAATGGGCGACGTTCTGCGCGTTTTACGAGGATGCCCTGAATGGCGGCTGCGCCCCGTTCGCTGCGCCGTGGCTGCCGGACATCCAGTACACACACCACTTTTTGCGGTTTGTTGAGCCGCCCACAGACCAGACCTACAATCGCCGGCACACAAAGGTCACGATCAAGGTGGAAGTCATCGCCGGCGTGCCCCTGGTGGATGGCTCGCCAGCCCTCTGGACAGGAGGCGAGTGATGGCCGTGTTGTGGCCTCAAGGGTTGCCCGGCCCGCAGCGGCAGATATCCAGGCAGCTGGGCAGCAATCTGCTGTCCAGGGAGCTGCAGTCCGGACGGCACGAGGTGCGGCGGTTCGGCCGGGGTGCGCCGCATGTGCTGCGGGCGCAGCTGCGGCTGCTCCATGCCCAGGTGCCTGCGTTCCTGCAATTTTACGAACGTGACTGCAATCTTGGGCTCAACTGGTTTGCGGCGGATTGGCTGCCGCTGCTGGGCTATGCCGCGCATGTGGCGCGCTTTGCCGGGTATCCGCAGCGCAAGGGCGTGGGGACACTCTACAGCGATTTTTCCGTGGCGCTCCATGTCAAACGGGCGGACAGCGTCGGCGTGGACACCGTCTGGCCCTTGGCCGGGCCAGGCGTGCCAGGGGTAGACGCGCTGTACGACTCCGTGGTGTTGCTGCTCAACGCCAAGGGCCGGTTTGGCAGCAGCAAGGCGATTCGCGACGAAACAGGGCGCACGCTGATAAACCAGGGCATCTGGATTCAGGCGGATGCCGATGGCGGCAGGTCCATGCGCTTTGACGGCTCCGGGTACCTGCACACGCCGGCGGCGGAGGCTTTCTACCCGACCTACAACCCACACCCGCTACCGACTTACAAACTGTGGGTCGAGGCCTGGGTGTGGTTCGACGACGTCCCGTCAAGCGGTGCGGCCAATCGCATTGTCGGGTTTGACAATGGGTGCAGTTACTCCAGCGTGACGTGGGGATTGCAGACCTACAACGGGCGGCTGTGCGCCATGAGCTGGCCCAGCCGTTCCGGGGGCGTCATATTGCCCATATTGGGACCGGTGGTGCAGCCGCACACATGGCACCACGTGGCCGTTGAACTCGCAACGTCCGTCAACAACAGGTTTGGCATCACACCATTCGTTGACGGGTTGGCGTATTCCGGCTCCAACGCATCCAGCCACCCCCCCGCGCCGGCATCCCCCCTGGGCATCGGGCAGTGGGGCAATTGCCCTGGCAGCCGCTTGCGCGGCGCAATCCGGGGGCTCCGTATTACAAAAAGCACAACCGGCAGATACAGCAGCTATGGGTTTACTCCACCGGCCTTGCCGTTCCCGGAGCAATAGATGGACGCCTACTACGCGACCCTGGACGACGCCCAGCGGGAGGCCTGCGCCTACGCCGACCCGCAGGACACGATTTTCGAGACCCTGACCATCACGCATGCGGCGCTCCACGCGCCCATCATGGTGGTGTTCTCCCATGACGCCCTGCCCACGCCCCAGGGCACGTACCTGCCGGCTCAGTTTGAATTGCAATTGCCGGGGTTGGAGCGCCGCACCTGCGGGGAGATGCGCATCCGCACCGGCGCGCTGACCCGCGGCATGCACCGTGCGCTGTACGACGCCGGCATTGCCGGCCCTCCCATCGAAATCCTCTACCGCCAGTACCGCGGGCCGAACCAGCCGCCATCCATGGAATTCCCGCTGCCCCTGGAGGTGGCCCAGGTGGACCATGCCCACGGCGGGGCGGAAGCCTCAGCCAGGGTGGCGAACATGTCCGGGGTGCAAGTGCCACGGGCCAAGTACACCAGCACCACGGAACCGGGGCTGATCTCATGACGCATTGTACGCACCCGTTGCCCCCGTCCCTCCCGTCACACGTGGCCCGCCAGCCTCATTGGTCGGATCAATACAAAGGGCGGCCCTGGTGTGAGGATCAGGATTGCCTGTGGTGGTTCAGGCTCTGGAGCCGTGAGCATTTTGGGCGGGAGTGCCCCGATTGCTTCATCGACCATGCGCGCACGGTGTTTTCCGCGGCCCGCCTGCTGCGCGACGAGCCGCGCGTCATGGACACCTTTGGCTATGCGCCCACGCAGCAGCCACGGGAGGGGGACGCCGTGTCCCTGACCCGTGGCCAGGCCGCCCACCACATCGGCATGGTGGTGGAGCTGGGCGGACGCATCCTGATCCTGCACGCCCTGGAGCACATGGGGGTGGTCCGATCCAGCATGCTGGACCTGCGCAGCATGTTCTGGGCAATCACGGGGTATTGGCGATATGTTCGATAACTGCCTGTGCAATACGCCGTCGTTGTGGCGCGCCCCTGACCCCCAGCCGGCCCTGCCCATGTTGGCGCATCCCTTCGGGCCAGGCCGCCGCATCCGCAACCCCATGACCGGCCTGGACGATCTGGCCGTGGCCCAGGTGCGCCCCGGCACCACGCCCCTGGCCATCCTGGCCCACTACCGGCCCCAGACCTCCGGCCCGCTGATGCTGCTGGTCAATGGCCGGCCCGTGTTGCGGCGATGGTGGGGCACGCCCTTGCCCACGGGGGCGGATGCGGTGTTCGTCCAGTTGCCGCGCGGCGGCGGGGACTCCAACGCCCTGCAGATTTTGGCCAGCATCGCCGTGCTGGCCGCAGCGGCCCTGGCCCCCTATGCCTTCGGCCTGGCTGGCACCTGGGCCGGGTCGCTCATCAGCGCCGGCATCCTGGCCGGCGGGACCCTGCTGGTCTCCCTGGTGTTTCCGGCCCGCAAGCAGGCCTCTGCGGTGACGTCCAATGATCTGGACATCACCATGTACAGCCTGGCCCCCGGCGGCAACAGGCCGCGACTGGGGCAGCCCTATCCGGAACGATTCGGGACCACCAAATACTACCCCGACCTGTTGCAATCAGGGTTCGTCAACATCGACGGGGCCACGCAAAATCAGATCTTTTACGGGCTGTACATGCTCGGCAGGGGCGAGCACCTGGTTGAGAACGTCACCATCGACGACACGCCCATCCAGGATTACGCCGGCACATCCCACCGCATCATCCGCCCCGGCCAGTCGCCCACCATGATCCCCCGCGTGGTCTGGACCTGCGAGGAGGTCAGCGGGCAGGAGCTCAAGTGGAACGAATATTTGACGGTGACGGTCAACCCTTCGGGGACGGCGGTGGCGGAAATCGAATGGGACATCACCATGCCCGCCGGCCTGTGGCAGCTGGTGGCGGGCCTTAAGTGGTTCGCCAGCGCCATTGCCGACGTGCATGTGCGGCTGGTGGATAACAGCGGCTCCCCGCTGACGGACTGGACGCAGGTGTGGACCTTTGCCTGGACCCTCGCCTATCCGGAGCCCCTGCGCTGGTCGTACAAGATTTCCCCGCCCTGGGGGCCGGGGCGCTACCAGTTCCGCATCAAACGCGGGTCAGAGGAGTTCCTGCAGCCCGACGCCGTGGATGACGTCATCATCTCCGGGCTGCGCGGCTACGGCCCGCCCCACCGGACCTACGAGGACTGCACGCTCCTGGAAGTGAGCATCATGGCCACCAACCAGCTCTCCAACAATGTGGCCGACAAGGTGCGCGTCAAATCCACGCGGCTGCTGCCCGTGGTGACGGCCACCGGGCTCACGACGCCGTACCAGCCCACGCGCTCCATCGTGGACGCCGTGGCCTACATGGTCTGCGCGCCCAACATGGGCGGCCTGCCCCAGGGCATCCTGGACTATGCCCTGTTGGCGGAGGCCAAGGCGGCCATGGCTACGGCGGGACACTGGTTCGACTACGCGGTCACGTCGCAAACAGATTTGTTGGAACTGGTGTCTCTGGCGGCCGAGGCCGGGCTTGCCGCGCCGGCCATGCCGGGCGGGAAGCTGGCGCTGGTGCTGGACGAATGGAGCGACGAAGCCATCCAGCTCACGGAAGACGATTATGACAAGGACAGCTTCAAGGTCAGCTACCTGCCACGAAATGGCACCTCGCCCACCTGTGTTTACGCAAAATACCTCGACCCGGTGACCTGGACCGAAAAGACCGTGATTTGCCTGGATGAAAACGGCAGCGAGGAGAGGCCACGGAAATCACCATCCACGGCTGTACCAGCAGGCAACAGGCCTACGAGGTGGGCATGCGGCGGTACTACGAAGACCGGTACCACCGCAATCCCGTGGAATTCACCGTTGGCATGAAGGGGTATTTGCTGCGGTTCCTGGGGCGGGTGCAATGCACGGCCAGCATGACCGACGCCGGACAGTGCGGCCTGATTGCCGCCCTGGACGGCGAGCGCATCTGGACATCGGAGCCCGTGGATTTCATGGGCTTCCAGGCGGCTGCCCTGTACCTGCAGTTGCCCGGCGGCTCCCCCGCCGGCCCCTTTGTCGTGCAGCCTACGGAGCATGCCCATTGCGTCACCGGCGCGCTGCCGGCGGAAACCAAGACCATCCAACATGACGACGTGCTCGCCACCCAATACACCTTCGTGGTGGAGACGGCAGAGCCCATGGACGTGCGGGTGCTGCGGGTCGAGCCCCAGGGGATCAACTCGGTCAGGGTGGTGGGCAATCTCATGGACCGCCGGGTCTACCTGCCCGTGGGGACCGCCCCGGCAGAAGGGAGCGCCATCGGCTCCCTCGCCCCGTGCGTGGCGGCGACCCTGCAGTACCGGGGCGAGTCCGGCGGCATGCATCAATTCACCCTGTCCTGGTCGGGCAGCGCCACGGTGTTTGACGTCCGGGCCCTGGTCAACGGGGCCACCTATGCAGTGTGGGCCGGGGTGGCCGCATACTCCCTGTCCTTTGCCACGCCGGGGCTGCCCGTGGAGGTGTGGGTTGTGCCCCATGTGAATGGCCAGCCCGTGGATGGGCAGAAGGTGACGGCGTCCTACAACGCCGTGGCCGTGCCGCAACACCTCCGCATCGTGACCATGGACGGCGCGCAAACCACCGTTGCCTGGGACGCGGTGGCAGGCATTGCCACGTATCAGGTCTCCATCCATGTGGACGGCGCCCTCAAGGCCGGCGCTTCCACCACGGACACCGCCTACACGGTCACCACGACGCAGCTGCAGCTGCTGGGCGGGCCCTGGCCGGAGATGGAGGTCAGGGTCGCTGCGGTGACGGCGGCGGGCACGCCCGGCGGGGCCGCCACCCTGACGATTGTGCAGCCCCCGTTGCCCGCGCCCACGGGCCTGGCTGTGGCAGGGATGCTGACGGCAGCCGCGGTGCTGACCTGGCAGCCCGTGGCTGGAGCCACGGGGTATGCAGTGCTGCTGGGGAGCCCGGAGAATTTTGGCCCGGCGGACGGAAGCCAGGTTTACACCGGCACGGCTACATCCGCTGTGGTGGCCATGGACGCCACGCCGCCATATCTGCGCTACGTCCGGGCCGCGGCTACGGACGTAGCGCGGGACCTGGTCGACCTGAACTGGAGCAGCGCCGTGGCCGTGGTTGATGCGACCAACGGGCTGGTCACCCATACAGGCGCGCTCATTATTACAGATGCCGGGTCGCCCCTGGCCATCGCATAAATTTAGGAGGCATCATGGCAGGCGAAGGGACTCGCATCAGCGCTCTGGCTGAAACCACCGCCCCGGCTGGTACGGACAATGTGGCCGTGGACACGAGCGCCGGTACCCGCAGGGCCACGGTCAATACCCTGCGCAACCTGGCCACGGCAGCGCCGGTCATGGACGGGTCCGTCGCCGTGGGTGCCAGCGCCAAGGCCGCCAGGGAAGACCACATCCACCCGACGGACACCAGCCGAATGCCCGCCACGCATCCGNTGCCGTGGCCTGGGACGCCGTCACCGGGGCCACGGCCTATCAGGTGGGGTTGTACGTGGACGGGGTGCTGGTGGCTGGCCGGATGACGTCCGACCTCGCCCATGCCGTCACTGCGCAGGAGCTGGTCCAGCTGGGCGGGCCGTGGGCCGCCATGGACGTCAAAGTATCCGCCGTGACGGCAAATTATCAGGTGGGCGCGGCTGCTGTGCTGACCGTGACCACACCGCCGTTGCCGGCTCCGGGCGGGCTGGTCGTAGCCGGCATGCTGACGGCAGCTGCGGTGCTGACCTGGCAGCCAGTGGCCGGAGCCACGGGGTATGTGCTGCTGCTGGGGGATTCGGAGGGGTTCTCCCCGGCGGACGGCATCCAGGTCTACAGCGGCACGGTGGCGTCCGCTGTGGTGGCCATGGACGCCACGCCGCCGTACCTGCGGTATTTCCGGGTGGCGGCAACGGATGCCGTGGCGCGCGAGCTGGCGGACCTGACCTGGAGCGCCGCCGTGGCCGTCGTCGATGCGACCAACGGGCTCGTGACACACACGGGCGCACTCATCATCACCGAGGCCGGGTCTCCCCTGGCCATCGCATAAATTTTGGGAGGAAAACCATGGCAGGTGAAGGGACTCGCATCAATGCATTGACCGAAACCACGACTCCGGCTGGGACAGACAATATGGCCGTGGACACACCCACCGGGGTGAGGCGGGCCACGGTCAACACGGTGCGCAACCTGGCCACGGCAGCGCCGGGTATGGACGGGGCTGCGGCGGTGGGGGCCAGCGCCAAAGCGGCACGGGAAGATCACATCCACCCGACGGACACCAGTCGAATGCCCGCCACGCATCCGGCATCGGCCATCACCGGCCTGGGAGACACCACGCCGGCCGCGGTGGCAGAGACAGGGGCCATTGGCGCGAGCACGAAGCCGGCGCGGCAGGATCATGTGCACCCGATACCATCGTGGATCGCCCGGCGCTTGACGGGCAACGTCACGGTGGACCTCAATCCGTCGATGCCCGCTGCGCAAATGCAGGCGTTGATTGACGCGCAGTACAAGGATCTGAACGGCTATGCCTTGACATTCCAGCTCGCGAACGGTCTGTACAGCATGGCGGCGAAGCTGTCGTTTATCGGGTTTTACGCCGGCAGCCTGCGCCTGCAGGGCAACCCGGCGGAGACGGGTCTGACCGCGGACAAGCTGGCGGCGCTGCAATTTGCAGCCCTGGGCAGCGAGGGCATCCTGATGAGCGGCGGCGGGGCGGAGTACGTGGTGCGGTATCTGAAAATCATCATGGGAGATGCCAACAACGCCGTGTATCTCCTCAATTCCACGCGCGCGCATATGGTGGCAGCATCCATTGCTATTCCGGGGTCAACTGGGTCTGGTGTGCAGGTCAATGCCGTCGCCTCCGTCAATGTAAGCAACAGTTATTTCGCGGGTGGGGGCTACGGAATCACATCCCTAAGCGGCTCCAACGTGATGTCCATCAACAACGCATCAGACCCCGCGAACCTACCACTATACGGACTGCGGGCATCTTCTGCGATTATCTACAAGAACGGCACACAACCAGCCGGCAGCATCGCGAATGAAGCGACAGCGTATGGAGGACTAATCCTGTGATAGCCATCATCGACACCGCAACGCATACGGCGCTTGATCTGCTGGAGCCCGGCACCGTCNGAATACGTGGTGCGGTATCTGAAAATCATCATGGGCGACGCCAACAACGCCGTATATTTCATTAACTCGCTGCGCGCGCATCTGGTGGCCGCGTCCATTGCTATTCCAGGCACCACAGGGGCTGGCGTGCAGGCCAACGCCGTCACCTCCGTCAATGTCAGCAACAATTATTTCGCGGGCGGGGGCTACGGCATCGCATCCCTGAATGGCTCTGGCGTGGTGTCCATCGGCAATGCCTCTGACCCGGCAAACCTGCCGCAATACGGGCTGCGGGTTGCCGCGGGGAATATCTACAAAAGCGGCGCGCAGCCGGCAGGCGTCTGGGCTGAATCCGTAAACACAGGAGGGCAGATATGGTCGTAATCATCGACACCGCAACGCATACGGCGCTTGACCTGCTGGAGCCCGGCACCGTCCTGACCGGCCTGCGCCCCGGGCTCATCGCCGTGGCATGCGACTGCAAGACACTGGACGATGCCCAGGCACAGGCGGCGGGGCTTGTCGAGCAGCACCAGGCCGCCGCCGACCGCGCCCTGTGCCTAGCCGACCTGACCGACCTGGCGCTGCTGACCATTGACCCACTGCGGGCGGTGGTCCTCGGCACGGCAACGCAGATCGACCGGGACCGGCTGCAGAGTCTGGAGGCCGTGGCGCGGGCGGTCAAAGAGGAGATTGGAGGGGGGTAAGAGAATGGCGCAGGCATAACGGAGGCGCAGGCGGGGTGGTAGCAACACCCCACCGGCCCGGTGCTGACACACCTGTCATTTTCGGTGTCCAAGATAACCCTAGGGTAATATGCATGTCATTGAATAGCAGCGAATAGAGTGATTTGTGGCGCTAGTATAGGCTGCCCTGAAGAAGTCCTGTAACGCCGGCTAGTAAGGTGAGGCCCAAAAAAAATCCTGCTATCGAATGAAAGATAAAGTAGTACTTTACTATTGCTGAACGATTGCTGTAGTTGGCGGACTCAAAAAAATCGGAAAACTCTTTGCCAAGAGAAAGTACTGGGAGGAGCTTGTGTAAGCTTGCAAAGAAATACCATCCCCTGAACTTAGTTCTTTTGTCTAGATTCTGAATTAGGACGCGGTAGCCAACAGCAGCGAAGAGAAGTATCCAAAGTAATATTCGAAAAGCATAGATGCCCTGTCCGTTGTTTGCGACTGCTTTTAACAGTAAAATCCAAGCAGATAACAGCAAATTTCCATCCGATAAAGAGTTGTGAATGAGAATGGAATAATAATCTTCGAGGATCGATGTCGATATCGCAATGTGCCCATATGCCCTCAGCAGAGAAGCCAAGTGAAGGTAGGGTTGAGGACTAAATTCAGAATTTAATGAAAGGAAATATTCTAGAGAGGCTGCGGAGGGCGTCGACATGTTGCTAACAGACTTAAAATATGGAATCAGCGAATACTTAAGGCCGGTCAATGTCAGTCTTCCAGCTTGCGGCCAGCCACTTTGAAACGCATCTTCGTACAGCTTATCACTTGAAATACCAAACAAAAAACTCCGAATCCCGTAAACTTTAGCGTTTCTTAATACAAGACTGGAATTAGAATCCCAGCGAGGGGCGAATTCTTGAGATAGGCCGAGTATTAAATTCCCATCAAGTTGCATGCTAGTACAGTCAACTTCTTTTTCAAAGTTAGAAACTGTTAGTGAGAGCGAACCTCCAATTTGTGCATAAGACAAACACAAATCACCACGAACCGTCGAATTGCAATAGAATTTGACGTCGCCTTTGCAGTGCAGGTTACAGGCTTGGATGATGGATATTGTTGAATTTTCAAATTGAAGGCTTCCATCAATTGCTGAGTTCTTTAAAATTAGCGAATTATCTATAGTGGTGTTGCCGTAAATGTATAAATCGTTTGCGACATGGATTGAGTGAGCGTCAACTGTGTTGAATAAAGAAGTTGACAGCTTAATGCTGTCGCCAATTATGCCGCCAGATATATCAAGGCATGAAATGTTTGAATCGTGAACCATAAGCAAGCCACCCACCCGAACCCCTGTTGCGTCAAGGAAATTCGCGTTGCAGTCAGAACAAAGTCCCGAGCTAGTATTGTCAGCCAATGTACTGTCGAAAATTGAACCGAATGTAGAATTAAAAATGTAAAGATAGCCAGAAATATTCGCAGAAGAGACATCAAATGATTTGACTGATGTATTTGCGAGCATAAAATAATTGTTGCCATTAATCCTGTAGAAATCGACATCTTGTAATGTGCTGGCGTCCACATAAATTGGGCCAGTAACACTAGCACCCATAAGGCTTAACGTGCTATTGCAGGACGATTGTATCATGTCCAAGCCAGATCCAACATGAATAAAATCTGCGTTCACCGTGCTGTTAAGCGTTGAATATGATAGGTCGAGACTTCCTCCGAAGACAGAATCCTGAAGGTTAAATTCACCATCGACAACGGTAGAGTTGTTGAAAAAAAAGTTTTTACCAACGCGGATAGCGTATAAATTCAAATTTTTTCTGAAATAAGCATAGTTCATAAGCAGAGAGCTGCCAATTATTGCTTTCTGGATATAAATCCCGTCATGTATAGTTGAGTTGTTCAGAGAGATGTTGCCGCCAATTTTTGCAGCATTCGCTTCAATGATAGCAAAGCATGAAGTGTCCATTTCTATATTGCCGTTTGCATGAGCCATTTGAAGATCAAGTNGAAAATTCCCGTTACCCATGTCGAGTGAGCTCCCAACGCTTGCCATGTTGAGATTGAGTGTGCCGTTAACCTCGGATTTATAGAGACTTACATTGCCTCCAGTGTTTATGCCTCCAGCCTTGATAATATTAAATCTTGAGTCGTCCATTTGTATATTGGCTTTAATTTGAGCCATTTGAAGATCAAGTTCACCGGAAACCGTTGCGTTACTGTTTATAAATATCCCTTGTTGAACCTGGATTGAATTTAGGTTTACATTTTGAAAATTCCCGTTACCCATGTTGAGTGAGCTGCCAACGCTTGCCATGTTTAATTTTAGCTCGCCAAAAACCTTTGATCTCATCATTGTTAAATCGAAACCAATTTTTGAGCCGCCGGCCATGATTTTATTAAATATTGAGTTGTCCAGAGCAACATTATCTTTGACCTCAGCTAATTGAAGATCAAGCTTCCCCTGCACGGTAGCATTGCGAATATGTAGTGAGTGGCCAACTCGAATAGAATTGAGGCTAGCTTCTTCTTTGAAAATCCCACCGTCCATGTCGAGAAAGCCACCGATAGAAGATTTATTAAACGTTAATGATTTTTTAACGATGGTCCCTTTTAGGCTAACATTATCGTCAACTTTTAGACTCCCAGCCTTTATTGTGTTGAAATTTGAATTGTTCATTTCAAGCGTGCCTTTAACAACAGCAGCTTGAAGATCGAGATCGCCTTTTATGGCTGTAACGTTATTTAGTAATAGACTTTTGCTAACGCTAAGTGAATTTAGCCCTAAGCTATGCAATTGGCTTCCATTAAAAGTAACATTTCCACCGATTTTTCCGCTAGTGAAAATAATGTCGCCGCTAAATGTTGCATTGTTTAGTAGCGCTGTGTCTCCTATGTCTACGGAAAATGCAGTGATAGAGCTGAATTTTGAACCGTGCATTGCAAGTGCTGAACCTATTTTCGCATACGAAATGTCCAGATTACCTGTCACCACGGTATCATTGCGAAGGAGTACGCTGCCATTGATTTGAGCAGCGTTTAAACTGATCGAATTGAACTTGCCATATTGCATGTCAAGATAGGTTCCAATATTCGCGAATGCAAGGGAGATGCTATCTGTTACGGTCGATTTCCACAGCGTCAGGTCCTGGGCAACCGTGACCCCTTGCGCCGTAACGTTGCCAAACGCTGCCCTCTCCAAGTCTAACGAGCCGTCAATTTTACTGTTGGTTAAGTTCACATTCTTAAAAACGACAGCGGAATTGTGCACACGAAAAGCACTCTCAAAGTGTGCACGCTCTGCGTTAATGCCATGAATGGTGCTCCCAGAGAGCAACACTGGAAACGCGGCTTTTGAATCATAGAGCCGCAACTCGCCGTTAATATAGCTTGATTGAATCCAGAGCGGTGTGGTTATGTTGGAATTTTGAAGGTCAAGATCGTGTGGAATAAAGGCATGCAAGACCCTGACGCCATCTTTGGTGATGGAGTTCCTCCAGGGGTCACGCGTCAGTACGTCTTCAAAAAAAAGAGAACGCAAGGTTGAACATTCTGATCTTGAATAGTTATCCTTTTTCTTTGTATTAGTTCCCGACGAAGTACAAAATTCATCGAGGTTGGCGATTTCTCCAGCAGTTATTTTCTGCCAAACCCAGCGCTCTGTCTCAGTCCATGCCGATGAGGGCGAAGGGATCGATGCTGCGTTCGCAACCTGGATTTGAACTAATAAAATTAACAACATAATACAATGCTTCATATTTCGCCTTGCGTCGTTGTGAGGTTACTCGATGTAATTCTCTGGTAAGTGCTATGCTATAGCTCGCCGAGCCGCAAGTGGTTTTCTGCCAGCATGTCCAGCCAGAGCGAGATGGGGCCGTTTTCCGCGATCTGGCCAGTCAGATGCCACTGCATCCACTCGTCCATAATGCTTCCGGCCTCCTCGCTCAGTGAATAGAGCGTGAGTTCGAGTGATTGATGGTGGCCACCAACGGGTTGCATCTGGTCCAGGCGGAGGATTGATTCTCTTGCCCCAGGAACAGGGAGCATATCCCAGAAGAATTGCGAATATTCTCCGGCCTTCACTCTGGCAGTGAAGGCCGGAGGGTAGCCAGCCCGTTTTCCTGTCCCGGCGTCAACGCCATAGTAGGGAACGCAGAGATATGAGGATGCGAAGCTTCGCTTCGGAAATCCTGTCTGTAACTGTTTGTGAACTGTGGCACCGAGATCAGCGGCTATCAGGACAGGGCGTTTTTTGGCACGATAGACCGCAAAAATCTCTTTTGGGTCGTGTCGGGGCAACGCTGCAACCGGGAGCCTTGGGAGTGCTGGGGGTGCCGCAACATTGCAGGGCGCAATTTCGCATTCGGCACGATCATGCTCCCTGTCATCTGTCCGGGCTTTGGGTATGAGCTGATAAGGGAGCTGGTCGACATAAGGGACAAATGCCCAGGCCAGCCGCCATTTTGTTGGGGTTTTATTGTCTGTCTGAACCCACCATGCGTTGGTGAGCGTCTGAATGCAGTCGTCAGGATAGGTCGGGATCATACCTGGCAGGGGATTTCCAGACATCAGGGGAGATTGAGCATGTCATACCGCCCGAAGGAACGGATTCACCAGCCTGTTCATCCAGAGCCGCCAGCCCGGCGAAATAAACGTCGTCGAACCTGGGCGGGGGGGGCGTGATCCTTTTGCTTTCCCGAGCTTTTTTTTCTGCAAGGCATCGCTGGAATCTTGCGCGACCTTCCTTCTTCCATGCCTCCAGTTTCTTTGCTTGCTTTGGCGTCATCGTTTTGATTTGGGCCGCCTTCTGCTCCTGATCGGAGAGTGGCCTGGCCGCTAGGGTAAAATCGAGAGGCTCTCTGGGAGCCGCACGCAGGAGGGGCTCTGTCCCGTAGACATGCTGCAGCAGACTGTCAGTATCTGCGCCGAATTTTTTGACCTTGTGCGCAACGGAAGTCGCAACAATGACATCAAGCTTGCGTTCAAGCCCTGCCCTGGGGGCATGGCAGGGCGCGAAATACCGTTCCAGCTCGCCGTAGGCATCGGTCTGGAAAGTGCGTCGCTCCGCGCCCATGGCCCTGGCAGCGACAGGAATCCTTTCCTGGATTTCCGCGGCCCATGGCCCGAAGCGGAAGAACACCCAGGGAATCCCTGTGTACGTTTCCCCGCCGTGCATTGCCGCATAATCGAGATCAGCCAGGTAGAGGTACTTGATCAGATGAATGGAGCCGAGCTCCCGGTCGCGATACTCATCCTGCTCGCTGGCAATGGTCAACGCGTACTGGATGATGGTGTCCACGCGGATAGTGTCCATGAAGGCTCCGGGGCTGCACCGGGCAAAAAAGCCCTGAATCCTGGGTTGTCCGACCAGCATCCAGAGCCTTGGGAAACGTGATTAGCTTAAGTTCGATTAATCACATGGGCAATGTCTTTGCAACGATTTTTTCAAGGCGGATATGATGGCAGCCTGTCTGCCGGCTCCTGCCCTCGCGCAGGCCCCCCCTATTTTTGACTCCGGCCGTGCCCGATGCTAATTACCCCTCAGGCCCGCCTAACGGGAGGGGCCCTGCGCAATGTTTCCGGAGAATGACTGATGCCCTTTGACGTCCAGAAAAAGATCGACAGGCTGAATAACGGCGGGGCTCCGCGGGTGCTGGACCTCTTTGCCGGCTGCGGCGGCATCTCCCTGGGGTTCCATGCCGCCGGGTACGCGCTCTGCGCCGCCATCGAGATGGACCCTGTGGCCGCGGCCTCCCATGCCCTGAACTTCTTCCCGCATCATGATGAGGCCGGACGAAACCGCCACGCCCGCAGCCGTGACATCGTCCTGACCGAGCCATATCCGTTCCTGCAGGAACTGGGCTTTGCCGAGCCGGAAGCCGCCATCGATGTTATTGTGGGCGGCCCTCCCTGCCAGGCGTTTGCCCGGGTGGGCCGCGCCAAGCTGCGTGAGGTGGCCGAGCACCCCCATGCTTTCATCAGGGATCCACGCAGCGACCTGTACCTGCGCTATCTGGAGTATATCCGGCAGCTGAAACCTGTCGCGCTGCTGGTGGAGAACGTGCCCGACATCCTCAACCACGGCGGACACAACATCTACGAGGAGATGGGCGAGGTCCTGGAGGACCTTGGCTATACCTGCAGGTACACCCTGCTCAACGCGGTCCATTACGGCGTGCCGGAGATGCGCGAGCGGGCGTTCCTGATCGGGTATGCGGCGGGGGTGTCCGCAGAGGTGGTCTTTCCCGCGCCAACCCACCGGCATGTGCTCCCAAAGGGCTATGAGGGCTCGCGGCAGGTGGCGCTCAAGTACCAGCCCGAGGCTGGTTGTTGCGGCCCCGATGGGCAACATTCACGGCTTGTCGCCACCCCGCAGGGCGGTCCGGAACTGCCGCCGGCCATTACGGCCTGGGAGGCGCTCCAGGACCTTCCCCCCATCAGGGATCACCTGGAGGGCAGGCTCAAAAAAGGGCCGCGGCGGTTCGACAGGCTGTGCCCGTACGACGAAACCCGGCCGGTCACAGAGTATGGCAGGCGCATGCGCACCTGGCCCGGGTTTGAAAACAGCCTCGGCGTCTATGACCACGTGATCCGGTACCTCCCCCGGGACTACGCCATCTTTGCCCGGATGCAGGCCGGGGACCAGTATCCGCAGGCCTACCGGCACGCCCTTGCCCTCTTCGATGAAAAGCTTGCGGCACTGCAGGCGAAGGGGCAGGCCCCGGCCGAGGGGAGCCATGAGTACACAAGTCTCCGGGATGCGACGGTCCCCCCGTATGATCCGGGTAAATTCCCGAACAAGTGGCGGAAGATGGAGGCTGACCAGCCCGCCAGGACCCTGATGGCGCACCTGGGCAAGGACAGCTATTCCCACATCCACTATGACAGCAGCCAGGCCCGGACCATCTCCGTGCGCGAGGCGGCCCGGCTGCAGTCCTTCCCGGATGGATTCAGATTCGTCGGCCCCATGAATCCCGGGTTCCGGCAGATCGGCAACGCCGTGCCCCCGCTCATGGCCAGGGCGCTGGCGGACGTCATGCTTTCAACCCTGCGAGGACACGGTGGCCGGTAAAATCGCCTTGAAACAGCTGACCCGCTCGGACCTCACCTTTTTCCAGCACCAGCATGAGGTCCTCCAGGCCGGGCATCAGAAGTCCATCAATCTGAACCAGGATGTGTTTGTCGGAGCGCTGTTCCCCGCGCTGCCGGATACGCCGGAGGGGCGGTCTGGATACCTGGGCATGGACCTGGTACTGCTGGGGCCGGGGATCCATACTGCCCTGCGCCTCCAGCGCAAGATTGTCAAACGCAGCACCTACAAGAACTGGCGGCTCAACGGCGAGCTCGTCCCAAAAGCTGCCGCCGGGGCACGGTTTGACCCCCTGCAGCCCGGCGACTTTGTTGTTTTCGATTTCTCCGGCAATGTCTTCCCCACTGCCGCGCGCCTGCTGTTTGTCGCCGCAGCTGTGCCGGAAGACGCCACGCTTCATGGAATCCTTGCGGAGCGCCTGGGTTCCCGGAAAATGATTCCCCTGGACTCTTCCGAACTGGGCAGCCTCATTGACGCCGCAGCGCTTCCGGATTCCCACCCGGCGCTTGAGTTCACCCTGGGTGAAGCCATTGAGGATGCCGCCCTGGGGGGCGTGGCAGGGGTGGAACGACTGTTCCGCCGCCGCTCCGGGACCACGATGGACCAGGAGGCCCTGCAGCGTGCCCGGCTCAGGGCGGAGGCCGTCGGGCGGGAGGGCGAGGCCCTGATCGACGGCTGGCTTGCCTTACAGGCCCGCCAGGGCGTGATCCGGAGTCACCGCTGGGTGTCGGACTTGAATGCCGTCGCCCCCTACGATTTCTCTGTGGAGGACGCGGCCGGGAACACGATCAGGCTGGACGTCAAATCAACTGCCGGCCCCTTTGAGCGGACGCTGCACATCTCCATGGCTGAGCTTCAGGAAATGGCCGATGCAGGCCGGCGGTACGATCTCTACCGGGTCTATGCCCTGGAAGCGGGGACGGCCAGGCTCAGGATTGCGGAGGACATGGCCGGGTTCGCAGATTCCCTGCTCCACACGTTTTCCGAACTTCCGGAAGGTGTCACCCCGGACGGGGTTTCCATCTCTCCGGCGGTGCTTCTGTTCGGCCCTGAGATTGAAATCCGCCTGCCAGAGGACGAAGAGGACTAATGGATGCAGGGCGGTAACGGCCATGACACCGCGAACGGTCCTGATCATGGCGACCATCGCCACGATCAGGAGAGCCAAGGCCAGGGCCGCGCCCGGACGGATGTCCTGACCCGGGAACAGCGCCGGCGCTGCATGGCCGCCATCAAAGGGAAAAACACCAGGCCGGAGCGCATGCTCCGGCAACGCCTCTGGCGCATGGGCTACCGCTACCGCATCGGGCACGGTCTGCCGGGGAGGCCGGACATCGTCTTCCCCTCGCGCCGGGTGGTTGTTTTTGTGGATGGCTGCTTCTGGCACCGTTGCCCGGAACACTACAGGCCGCCCAAAACGAACCAGCCGTTCTGGGAGGCCAAAATCCAGCGCAATGTCGACCGTGACGCTCTGATCAATGCGCAGCTCGCCGTAGCGGGCTGGCAGGTCATCCGCGTCTGGGAGCACGAGCTGCGGCAGGATGCCGAAGCGGTCGCCGCCCGGATTGCGGCTGTGTTGGAGCGGGAGGCGACCTGCCGGCCTTCTTCGGACCACTGATTACTTGAGAGTCGCGCTCCGGTTTTGGCCCGTCGCGGTCTCTTTGTAGGCCGTCGGGGTCAAGTTGCACAGGCTGGAGTGCGGGCGCACGGTGTTGTAGTGCCGCCGCCATCCCTCAATGATTGTCATCGCCTCTGCCCCGCTGTGAAACCACTCAATAGATAGGCAATTTTCGTGATTCTTGCCAGTCCAACTATCGACGGTGCCATTATGCCATGGCTTGCCAGGAACAATCAATGCCGAGCCGAGGGATTTCATTGCCGCCCAACGCAGCAGCGCGGCGGACTCACTGACGCCGTATCGTTTGGCCACCAGCGGGCCCCCTCGTTTCCTTCTGGAACCCGTAGTCTCAAGTTCAAATTGGCATGGAAGTGGGGTCATTCTTTATTGGCCAATTGATGAAGCCATTGGGATTTGTTTACACCGACACGACTGACCTTGGACGCGTATTCATTGGCGAAAGCCTGGGCGACCTGGGGCTTAACGTCTGCCACCCAACGCACGGTTTCAACATTGTCGTCCTCGCTCTTAATTTTGAACACCCAGCTTCCGTCTTTTTCGACAGCCTTAACCGGCTGACCGGCAGTTGATGCAGCAAACCTGATAATAATGGTGTCATACGGGTGCATGCTTATGCCGAGATCAACTAAGTTATTGTTGTCTTTTACAATGATATCAATTTGTGGTGGAGATTTATCGACAAGCTGGATAAATAAGAAATTACGTCCTTTCGTTGGGACTCT
This sequence comes from Megalodesulfovibrio gigas DSM 1382 = ATCC 19364, assembly GCF_000468495.1. Classification (NCBI taxonomy): domain Bacteria; kingdom Pseudomonadati; phylum Thermodesulfobacteriota; class Desulfovibrionia; order Desulfovibrionales; family Desulfovibrionaceae; genus Megalodesulfovibrio; species Megalodesulfovibrio gigas. Next base: position 2,128,905 of record NC_022444.1, on the reverse strand, counting down.
GGCACTGTCGCATCGTGGTAGGATGCACAGGAGGTAGCGTTCCCCATCATGTACGATCGAACCCAAAGTAAGTTTCGGCACGTAATCCTCATAGCGTGTCTCAAGTGTAGATAGGATGGCGAATCGCCGATCTTCATCCTTAGGTTTTTTTCCGCCCAGGATTAATGTCATCTTAGATTCTTTTACAAATTTTTTGCTACGTACTTTGGAACAAATACTTTGATATACATTATCGTGAGAATGGTCGCTATGGTTTATGCCAAACTCTATCAGTTTCTCCAGGGCTTGAGGAGCGAAATTTGGGTTGACGTTTAACTCATCATAATTGAAATTTTTTCTTGCATCTGACTTCATCCACGCCTGTATAGCGCCGCTATTGATGTAAGGAATTTTTGGTGATTGATGGATTGCAGATTCCAGCTCAGAACATATAACTGATAATATTTCACTCTCAGAATTATCAACAGGAACTGATAAAATACGGTGCGAAATATAAGCTTGGTCCAGTGATGAATCAAATTTCTGGATGATGCGGTGTGTGTTGCGTCGGATACCAGTCAAAGCCGCCAACACCGCGTTCGAGAGCAATCCCCTTGTAAAAATCGAAAAACAATTAAATAGCTCGTCTGCAAGGCGTTCGACGGGTACGACAGATTTCCCCAGAATCGTCACGATAACATGATCCTTTCGTAAAAGGAGTTTATTGTTGTCGTGGCAAGTAAATCCAAATTTTTTTCCAGTAATTTGGTCCGATATTTTCTCGAGATCGGGCTCGCCACTGTAGACGCATAGCAGGCGCAGCCGATTCCCGCAGTCTCCCTCGCAGAGATGCTTGATAAGCGAAAGGGTCTGCTTGCCATCGTCGTTGAACATTTGCCAATCAATGATGACGATGTCACAGCGATCCACCACACTACCCAAGCGCTGCTCGACAGGCTCGTCCTTTTGCGGCGCGATGACGGCGCAAACCAGCCCCTTACATGCAAACGCGCTCACAAGCTGAGATGTATCAAGCGAATGCGCGACTTGGGTCCTGGCCGCGTCTTCGGAGGAATCGTCCGCCTTCGCCTGGCCACGTGAAGGTGATTTGAGAGGAATGGCAGTTTTTTCGTTTTGAACATCATACGCCTGGTCATCGATAACTACGACAGTCTGGAGGAAGCCGGCCAAAACGTCTTTCGACAATGCGGCAAAATCGGTCATGATTGCTGTTCCTCTTTTGGTGCGATGGTGAACGTGGTGCCGGCATTTGTGTTGGCGATAGCCAGATCGTAATCCGCTCGAGACAGAGCCTCACGAGAAATGTACAAGCCCATCCCCCGTCCTCCGGGCTTTCGGGAGAATCCGAGTTCAAACACCGAGGTTCGGTCCCGTTCAGGAATACCGGGGCCGGTATCGGCGACCAAGATGCGACCTTCACGCACGTCCAGCGTGATGTGGCGCATTGGACGATCCTTGAGCCAATAGATGGCGTTATCCGCAAGATTGACGAACACAGGGTAGAACGTCGAAGGATATCCCTTGATTTCCAAATTTAGGAATGCATCCGTGGATTCCAGCGTGACCTTGTGCCTTTCGAACCGCGCGGAGAACAGGTCTGCTATGAATTTTGCGATGTCGCGACCCCGGATAACAATTTCCTTTCGGTAGAGCCGGCGATGCAACGGCGTGAAAAGGGTAAGGTATCCGTCCAGATGTTCAAAGCTGTTCCTGATCCCGGCATACAAGTCCTGAAGGTCTGGATTCACATCCGCCCAGGACTTGAGGCGGCGGACATTGGCTCGGATTGCCCGGATGTTCGCGTCAAACTCATGGTTGATGACCTCGATGGCCATGCCCAACTGTGTAAGTTGCAGATCGACATCCGCCTGCTCCTCCAAGGCGATGGCCCGTTGCTCCACGGCCTCCATTTGGTCCAGTGAACCACCCTCACCACTGAGGTCGATGGCCTCCAACTGCTCACGGATAGTCTGCAGGAAATTAAGTTCGCTATCACGTGTAGTCTGCAGCGCCGTTTCAAGACGGTCGCGAGTAGCCATGGCTTCGGACGCAGGCAAGTCAGTCATATCCAAGGCGGCGAATTCGGCGAACACTTCATCCAGGGTCCGCTTGACGCGCTTGGTGCTGGACCGTGCGGCCTCGACCACGCCCTTGGACACCGTGTCCAGGCTTTCGTGGGTGGCCTTGCGCTCGCGAGCGGTCTTGGATTGGGTCTCGTTGGACAACAACTTCAGCGATCGTTCGAGTTGCAAGCGGCGATCCAGCATGAGTCTGGCTCGGGCAGCATGTTCGCCGACGAGTTCGTCAATTCGCTTCCGGGCTGGTATCAAAAGGGTTTCTTGCAGTTCCCCGACGGCGTTGACGTAATTCTCCCAATCTCTGGTCAGGTTTTTCGGCAGTCCGACGCCGCGCGGCCGGGCCACTTTGTAGCGGGCATCCAACTCCGCAATGCCCTTTTTGGCCTGTTCCTCCAGATCGAGGAACACCCTCGCCGCTTCAGCTGGATCGTCCAATGAGGCCGCATAGTCCAGTTCGCGCCTGAGCTGGTCAAGTACCGCGTCGACTCTGTTGCGTGGTTCGGCTGCATCGTATCGGTCGAAAAACGTAGCCAACTCTTCTGTCAGTTTGCGTCTTTTAGCGCCGACCTGCTTTTCCCTATTCTTTCGTAATTTGTCCTGTCTGTCGTACTCCATCTTGGTGTCGTAGTATCTGGTCTCCGGCGATTCTTCCCGGAAAAAATCGGCTGCCAGTTGGACAAAAAAATTCTTGAGGATGGATTTAAACTCCCGATAGGCTGCATTCTCGCGAAACCCTTCACGGCCGGCCTTTTCTGTCAATCCTCCGTTGGCCGTGCTGTCGATCTCCACCACACCGAACATGCGCCGAAAGGAGAAGTAATAGTAGCTGGCTTTCTTGGTTCTGTTTTTCTCGATGTCCAGAAAGTCAAAATCGTTGTTGCCATAGGGGAGAACGCGGATGCCGTCACGATAGATGTACAGGCCGCCGAAACGATCCATCTTGGAGCACATGGCGTTCCAGTCTTCTAATTGCAATGTCGAAGCCCGCGACTCCCCCTGTACAACGGCCACCTGAATACGGAAGGGGCCGCATCGCGTCGGGAATCCGTGACCGCCCTGCCAGGATACGATATGGTCATGGAATGGTTGACCATAGACGGAAACAGAGCCCCGAAATTGGCCGTATTCGTCGAACCGACCCGCGATTTGGTGGTCGGCGTTGCGGAATTCTTCGGGCGTAAAGAACTTGCCTTCCTCAATGAGGTCGTCGGACAGATCGTCGGTCTTGTGGTCGCGAAAGGCAGGTTTGATGACCGGCGGCGTGTGCCCCGGCGTCATGGTGTTGGAAAAGCCACCAAGCAGCTTTACGAGGTTCGACGGGCGGTCGCCCCCGTCATCCTCGATATCTGCAGCCAGCATGTCCGAAGCTGGTTTGATGAAAAAATGCGTGCCGTGTCCGTTGCCGGTAAGGCTCATGTCCGGCAGGTAAGTGTCCACTTCTGAGGGGTCCAGGTCGAACTGCCGGAGATCGGACAGAATTCGGTCATGCACCTTGTCGTCCATGACGTTTCGTAGCCGTGCGAGGTTGTCCTCGAAGAGGCGTACCATGGACTGAAGGTCGGCGGCGTTCGGCAGGACGCCCCCCGAAAAAGTACGGACGGGAATTTCGATCTGGTCCAGATCCACCCCCGCGCATTCAAACAACCCCCAATGGATGAAGGCAGCCACAGTGTCCTGTAGCATTCCATCCCGTTTGGCGCGGGTCAGCACCAGCACCTGGGGACCAATGATGGCGATGGCCAAACGCCCCACGCCCTTTTCACCAAGCAATCGCCGGTATGGCTTGGACGGGTCCACGGGCGGTTTTGCCATGTTCTTGGAGGTGATCTTGCTCTCCGTGCCCAGCGTCAGCCAGCGCTGGACGAACTCCTCCTCGGTCATGCCCAGACCGTTGTCCCTCAGGACGAACAGTCCATCGGTTCGATAGTAGTCCGCCTCCACCCGATCTGCGTATGCGTCGTGCGCATTTTTGAAGAGCTCACTAATAGCCGTGGGGATGCCCGCGATCTGTTGGCGTCCTAACATGTCCAAGGCCCGAGCGCGGGCCTTAAATGTCGCCATGACGACTCAACCTTATAAGATGTTTTCCGATGTGTCTGGCCAGTAACGGGGGGACGGCGTTGCCGATTTGCCGGGCTACGGAGTTGCGGCTCGGCCCGAAGAAGCGATAGCTTTTCGGAAATGTTTGCAGACAAGCTCCTTCCCGAAGAGATAGGGCCCGATCTTCCTCTGGATGGCCGAAACGGCCGTTGGACAGGCTGTTAAACCGGGTGGTAATGGTCGGTGCCGGCGTATCCCATCGAATGCGACCATAAACGTCCTTAAAGATGTCATCCCTGCCCTTGTAGGCGTCGATTTGCAGCTCCGGGTCGTCCTTCCAACTAAGCCTGTCCCCGCCGTCGTGCGGCGTCGTCTGGATGCGACGCAGATTTAAAGCTGAGAGTTCAGCTGAGGTATGCATGAAGTTTGTATTGTCTGCATGGCCAGCTGCAATGCGCGGGAAGCCGTTTTTCTCGCCTATTACCTGCCTCACGCTGACTGTAGGTGTATCACCTATTGGCAAGGTTACGGTTGCACATGTACGCGAGGCTACGAGAAGATACCGATGACGATGCTGGGGCACGCCGTACCGGCTCGTATCGATGACATCGTCGGCAAAGGAATAGCCGGAGTTTTTCAGGAAGTCTCGGAAGTGGGGGAGGTAGCTTTGCGGATTGCTTCGCAGGCCGGGAACATTTTCCAGCACGACGAATCCCGGCAAAAAGGAGTCTATGAACCGTTGAAATTCCTTGAGCAAAAAGGCACTCTTCTCACTTTTGCCGCGGTCCGTGCGAATCTTGCTCCAATACTGACACGGGCTGCAGCCCACGAAAATCAAGTTGGGGGCGTCTCGGCGGATGTCGAAAATGCTGCCCAAGGCCTCCGCGTCAAGTCCGGCAACGTCCTGCTCTACGAAGCGCGAGGGACGGTTGTTGAACTCGTATGTTTCCCTGCAATCGGCCGCAATATCCAACCCTCCAAGAACATTGATTCCAGCCATGCGTAAACCGCATGTCATCCCTCCCCCTCCGCAGAAGAAATCAACAGCCCGAAGCGTCATAGGATCTAGATTATTTGCTGAATGAGAAGTTGCCATACAAACCTAACCGTATTTTTGAACATAATAGCAACAGGATGCCTGTCAAATCAACCCGTAATCACGCCGAATCTTCCTGGGTTCGTTGGCCCATTGGTACAGTACGGCTGATGCCGCTCGGGATAACTCCCTTCCTAGCCTTGCCGATGTTCTTACCCTTCGGGGAGGGCCTGAAGGAAAGAGGACGTCGCCATGCCCGCCGACACTTGTGCTGGCGATGAGCATACGAAACACGATTAGGCACGTCCAGAGGCAGGCGATATTTGCCGGTATTTGCATTCCGCGCGTTTCCCCTTCACCCCACCACAGCGCTTCTCCATATAGGACCTGAGGGTGTTTTGTTTATGGGCGTCCGCATCCCCACCCTGAGCCTGAAAACTGGCCAGCACATCCGGTGCGCTTCAATAGGTTTGTTTGGGATTCCAGCCTAGTCCTTTGATACATGCGTTGCCATGGAACCGGAATTCGTTGGCCGCGTGCTACTCCGTTGGGGGCCAGTCTTCCTTGCTGGCCTTGACCAATGCCGCCCAGTCGTCAGGAGGATGCCCACAGTGCAACATCTTTTGGAAAACAGCATACGGGTCTGACCTACTGCCGGCCGAGCGCAGGGTCTGCTCGTCGTTCACCCACGCGAACACGATGACCTTGGCGTTGGAGTCAAACCGGAAAAATAGCCGGAAACGCCTGCCGATCTTGGCACGCCGCCAGTGCCGGAATGTAGGCCCCATGGTGTTGCCTTGCCGGTACTCCTCGCGATTGGGATCGTCGGGGATGGTCTCCAGGATGAGGCGGGACAGGGCGCGGAACAGCTTGACGTTGGCGTTGGAGGCGGCCTCTTCGGGGTTCCGGGCCATGGCACGCGCTGCCGCCTGCTCAAGTCGCTGCAGTTGTTCGATCAGGCAGTCATGGAAAAGCAGGGTCCAGCCGTGCCGCTGCATCACAGTGCCACGTCGCCTTCGATCTCATCCTCCATGGGAGATGCGTCTGCAGCCGCAAGCATCGATTGCGCCAACCCCTCGGGCAGTGTGCCGAGATGCCGGCCACTGCGGATGTCCTGCTCCAGCAGCGTGAGAAAACCCACGATGGCCGGGTCCGTATGCGGCTGCTCCCCGGCGCGGCTGACAACCACTCGCGAGCCGTCCAGTTCGAAGGCGACCTTGTCGCCAGCACCCACCCCAAGCAGCTGCCGGATAGACTTCGGCAGGGTGATCTGTCCCTTGGATGTGATGGAGGCGAGTTCGTGAATGGTGCCCATGAGAAACTCCTTGGTTCGACCTTGAGGAGGTAAGGAATAATTCTTACAAGGTCAAGGAGGGGTAGTTGGCAATGCAGCTAGTTGCAATAACCATGGTAGAGATCAATGTTTGCCACTGGCCCGCTTAGCGCATTCCAGGCCAATTGGAACTTGAGAACGCGGGTGCCACTCTCAAGGAATCAGTTGCCCGTCGCTAGCCGGCAGATCAAAGCTGGCGACGATGCCCTCCTTGGCCTGCTGCTTCCAGGCGGCCACCTGGTTGGGGTGCACGCCGTGCCTGCTGGCCAGCTCGGCCACTGCTCAGTGCTTGGGCAAGGAAGAGCTGGGGTACGGGATCAAGAGGCCACTTTCAAAAGAGTTGGCCAGGGCGGCGAAGTTTCCCGAAAAATTGATTTCTTAAATTGACTTGCGAATTTTTCCAGTCAATATCGCAAGCCTGTATGCAACTAGTATGGAAGCTAAGATCTTAACCAATATTTTCGGGATAGAAAAAATCAATCCTTGGAAGCTATTGCTAATAACAAGTGAAGCAGCGTCTATACGAAGTTGGAGTATTTGATTGTAAAATTTAAGAGAGTCGTCAATTGCACCTATGGCAACTTCATTGTACAAATTAAGGAATTGACGCAGGGGAATGTGGTGGTAGTATTTTTTGAAAATTACAGTACTGTTGTTTTCTGTTGTGATGTCAGTAATTGCATTGAAAATTTCTGGATACGAACTGGCAAGATTGTTATGTCCTTGATCAAAAGAGATTATTTGGCGAGAAGTTGAATGCCACTTGCTTGCAATAGTATCGTAGGAATCAGCAAATATCTTGTCGCAAAGTATGATATCCAGCAGAAGACGGTTAAGGGGTATGAGGCTTGATGAAACAGTTATGCAGATTAAAATGCCATAATATAGGTAGTCAATTTTCACGAGAAGATTGCGTGATGGATTGCTGCGACTTATGAAGCGGTTAAAGTAAAATAGTGACGCGATAAAGAAGATTATTACAATAAGCATTTTTGATATTGCAATAGCGTCATTCATTTGTAATGTCCCCCTTACTATACCATGAATTCAACTCGATGGAAAGTGTCGTGATTTTGAAAGCAAGAGCAATTGATATAATAAGTTTACCAATTATAATGATAAGTCCTGAGCGAACAAATTCAAGGAACGACTTTATGAAATCTAAGCTTAACAGCAGGTCGACAAATGAGAATACTGTTACGCCAGTTTGTATGGCAGAGTAATCTTTATAAAAATCAGATAGGCCTGTGCCGTTTGAGTTTATTAGCTCCTGTAAATAGTCATCATTGTGAATTTTCTCGAACATCGAAGCCATTTTTAAACTAGGATCAAATGCTACATCGATATGCTGACTTGTTTCATTTGCTTTGTTTAGAACTTGTCGGCAGGATCTTTCATTGTATTGTTCTTTGCAGTGCTGAGTGATCTTATTGTGAAGTACTCTCTCGACAGAAAAAATCCAGCGGTATTGGGTTTCTATAGCAGAAACGGCGAATGGCTTTTTATACCACTCCTTAGTAGCTCTTACGTAGTCATTCAAATCGATCTCATAACCAGAGATAAGGAGGAGGCCTAGTGCTCCTGTGTAATAGTATATGTAGTCAAACTTTTTCTCTGATCCCTTCTTGATTTTGATTACTGAAAAAATACAATGCAGAATGTAAGTGGCGCTAAGGAAAAAAATAAAAATATGTACAGATATTGCACGAGAAAAAAATATTGAGACAAATGACATTATTAACAGGGCTATTGAAGCAATCAACGGTACAAATCTTAATGCAAAAAATCGGTGAAGGCTACTGTTGAATGTTATATGTAGGGGCGTGAGTATGTCAATAATTGCGTATGTTGGCAATAGTATTAGACAATAGTTAAAAATTGAGGACTCATGCAAAAAACAGCGGAGTAGGGTCAAGTTGCCTATGCTTCTGACAACTAAGTGTGCCACCAATGCAGAGACACCAAAATAGACAAAAAAGAGCAATGCAGATTTTGCCAGTTTTTTCATTGTTCCTCCGATGATTTCTTCCAATATAGTTGATTCTTGTATGTGTCAATATTATTCAATATTCAATTGTCATTTTTTTAGGGTTTTGTGTTGTTCTCTTCTTCTTCGTTGTATCCGGAGAGGTGGCGGCGGCACTACAACACCGTGCGCCCGCACTCCAGTCTGGGCAACATGCCCCCAGCGGCCTGCAAGGAAACAGCCGCGGCAGGCCAAAACCGGAGCGCCACTCTCAAGTAATCAGTGGTCCGAAGAAGGCCGGCAGATCAGCGGCGATGGCGGCGCTGATGGACGCCATGGGGTACACCAGGATACGCTTGTCTTTGCTCATGGCGGACGCTCTCTTGCTACGGAGGTATGGGTTGGTGTGGAGGGCATGCAGCCGCTGGGCCGCGTCCGCCGCCTTTTCCCCCTCCACCAGGAGCACGGCCTTGGTGTCAGGCAGGCGGTCCAGGCCTTAGAGGGGGCGCGGGGCCGGCCAGCTCTTCCACTGCCAGCGCGGAGCCCGGTTCTCCACCTCGCAAAACACCTGGGGTACAATCTGCTTGCCCTGGGCCGTGTCGAACCGCAGCACCCGCCCCAGCAGCCGGCCCAGCTGGTCCCGGTACTCCCAGGCCATGCTGCACCGGCCATGTCGGGGATGACTGTCCGGCGGCCTGGGAGCGGCGTCCGGCACCAGGGAGAGCACGCACACCTGCGCCGCAGCCTCGCCTGTGGAGGCCCCTGTGACTGATCCCGTCGCCACGGGCCGCGGGGTCCGCCCTGCCCCGCGGGACCCGCCCTGCCCCAGCTCCCGGGCCAGGGCCTTGGCCGCCGCACCCTGGGACAGCTGGTAGATGGCAGCATAGAGGGAAATCAGGTCTCCGCCGCCCTCGCCTGTGCCGAAATCCTTCCAGAATCCCTTTTCCAGGTGCACGGACAGGGAATGGCCAGGGCTGCCGGCAAGATCGCCGCAGACATAGTTTTTCCCCTGCTTCTCCCCTCCAGGCAGCCAGCCCTTGAGAATCTCCGGGCAGGCGGCCAGGGCGGCGGCGTTGATGGCGGCGAAGTCGAGGGCCATGCTCACAGCACCGCCTCGCCATAGCGCGCCAGCTCGTCTTCCGCGGCCAGGGCACGGGCGCGCCACGTGTCGCGCTCTTGAGCCAGATCATACGCGTGCGCCATGAGCTGCGGCAGATTCAGCACGCTGGCAACGATGTCCCGGGCCTCCTCCAGCTCGCGTTCCAGTTCCTGAATGCGCGTCTGAAGCTGGCTGATGGTGTCGCGCTTGGAGTCTTCCGGGCGCCACCGTGGGACCAGCCGATTGCCCCGGCCTCGCGCCCTGCAAAGGAGGCACACCGTGCCGGATTCGAGCAACGCAACTGCCTTTTCCACGGCCGTCGCGGTGGCCAGCGTGCCGAGTCCCTGGCGCAGCAACCTATAGCCCGTGGCCCTGCCAATGCCGGCGAGGTCGGACACGCCGATAAGCGGCACGCTCAGGGCCTCGATGCGATCTAAGAGCGTGGAGGAGGTCGAGGTCTGGTGTGGCATACTACACCTGTTCCGCCAGCATCTTTTCCCTGAATTTCTCCAGCGTCTCATTTATTTCCATCTGCAGTGCCTCGTACTTTTCGAGCACATCCGGGTAACTGGGCTTGGGACTGCAGATAGCCGCATGCAGGGCAGCGAGGGCCGGCAGGTCGTCCACACACTCGCCCTCGACCGTGGGCCGGTTCGGGTGCGCCGGGGCCATGTCCACCAGCCGGCAGCCCACCTGATGCACCCATCGACCGGCCACGAGACGCGCCGTGTGTAAATCGCCGGAGTTGACCAACGCCTCGACAAGGTCGTCCACGCGGGCGAACACGCCGGGGCTCCACGGGGTGTCGGGGTTATGGTTCGGCGCAGTGGTGTAGCGATAAAATTGCGCCAGGCTCTTCCCGAGGATGGCGGCGACGATCTTCGCCCCAAGGGACATGCTGACCAGCTTCATGAGTTCGTGCGCTTTCACAGAGAAACCCCGTTAGATATTCTCATTTTTATTGACTGGAAGATGATCCATGGTGAAGGCATGAAAAAGCCGACTCACTCGCCATGGTCGCGCAGGTCGTCCTCCAGGCCGTGGAGGAAGCGCAGGAAATTGCGGTGCGCGGCGCGGATAGCAAACCCGGCCGCCACAATCGCCAGGGCGAGGATGTCGAGCTCGGTCATGGCCGGGCCTCCTGGGTGGGGGGAGAGGGGGGCAGAGAGGGGCGCTTGTCGCCATAGAGGTCCGGGCGCAGCTCTTCCAACGGGATTCCTAGCCGTGCATTGTAGCGGAGTACGTATTCTGCCCCGATTGGCTTTTTTCCTTGGCAATGCTTGTGGGTATTCCCGGTGTCAGTACCCGCCATTGACGCGAGGGCCTCATAATTGAGGCCTCGTTCCCGTCGAAACTTTTCGAGTGCGTTCATAGCTTGATTTTGTCGCGAGACAAAACAAAAGTCAACAGGAATTATGGTCGCATGACAAATGCTAAACTGCTAACAGCGGCAACTATGAACGCGGACAAGGTTTTTTTGTTGGCATGGTCTGCTGTTATCGATGCGCTCAAAAAGCTCAGAGATGACGGCGAGACCCTTGCGTCAATTGGGAAAAGGCTCGGGGGGGTGAATCCAGCAACGATCAAGCGGTGGATCGACGGTGAGCGTGGCGGGCAAAAAACAGCAGCAATCGACTTGTTTCGCTATATGAACAAATTAGGGATAGACACCGTAGAGATACTAAGCGAAGGCAAAGAAATTAAAGAAAATTTTGAGTTTGTCCCAAAAGTTTTTGCTCGTCCTGTCGGGGGAGATGGTGGCCTTGAGTTTGACTCTTCATATGAAGATTTGTACGCATTCAGGAAAGACTGGTTGGTAAAAAAGGGGAATCTGGATTCTATCGTGTTGATGGATGCCCGTGGGCATTCAATGGAACCGACAATAACGAATGGCGACATGTTGTTGGTCTCGACTCGCCAAGATGAAAGGCTGTTCACAACAAGCGGGGATATTTACGCTGTGCGACATGATGGGCAACTTATGGTAAAGCGCCTTTTCCGTGAAAAGGGGCTTATTATTTTGAGGAGCGACAACCATGACAAGCAATTATATAGGGATATAGAAATAAATCCACACGATGAGTCTGTAGATTTTGAAGTGATCGGCCATGTGAAGTGGCTTGGTCGTGACCTGCAAATGCTGTGAGGTAAAAACATGGACCCCGCTACAATCGAAGCATATGGAACGACATAGGTAGAATCAAAATAAACGGAGTAAGAGGCATGAAAATTCAGATAATTATGGTGGGTATATTTGCTTTTCTTGCTGTTGCTCCGGGATGTGTTCCGCATCAGACATATGAACCGAAAGCAAAGCAGCCACCAAAAGAATATCAAGTCAAGTTTGAAGGCAACAACACGGCAGATAATAATATATTTTTTGCATCAATCGAGCCAGTTCAAGATATAAAATTTCTTCCTGCAAATGCATTCAGAATAAAAATACAAAACAAAACAAGCAGGGATATTGAGATTTTATGGGATAAGACATACTACATACATGGCGGGCAAACACAGGGAACGTTTATGTTTGACGGGATCATGTATTTGAAGAAAAACGACAGCAAGCCAAATGATGTTGTCTTCGCAAATAGTGTTCTTGATAAGGTAATATACCCATCGGCGCTTGCAACTTTCAACCGGCGCTGGTCAAACCACTCATTACCGGGTGGGGATAATGGGATTTATATAACAGTTGTTGATGGTGATATGGAAATAAAAGAAAAGATTGTTATTTTTGTTTCTCTAGACTCGGCAGCGCCCAAGAAAAGAAAACGAATAGTCCAGTAGCCCCATGCGCCCCCGCTTCCTCTTCCTCGCCATGTTTTTCATCGCCCTCCCGGCCCATGCTTGGCAGGGGAGCCTGAGCCGGTGGCGGTTCTTCGCGCCCGCCATGGGCTTGCTGGTGGGAAGAAATGGATTATCGGCAAGGGAGAGGATGGCGTCGCGGAAAGCCTGCCTGGCGTCAACGGGCAGCCGCTTCAAAGCATGCGTCGCGCTGCTCTGGATGACCAGGGAATAGCGCGTCACAGGCCCAGGGACTTGGAGAATTCGTCAGGGGTGAAGAACGTGTCTTCGCCGCGTTCGATCCGGTCTTGCGCCAGCATGACCGCAGCGATGTCCGCGGCGTCTTCCCGGTCTTTCACGTCTGCAATCGCCGCGTCGATGCGTGCGCGCAATTCAGGGTGCTGGAGGAGGTAGGCCGCGTCATAGGCGTCTTGCCATTGCCAGGAGAGGGCAAGGCATGACTTGTAGATGTAACGAAAAGGCGTAGCGTCTCGAAGCATGATGGTCATGCGGTCCATGATGTCGAGCCCGCCTCGCGCCAGCCCCAGCACGTCGTTACGCAACTCGCAACCGTGCGGATTGCGGCAGCGCTCGCACATGGCGATGGACCCTTTGAGCATGTCCAAATGGCTGGCCATTTTGTCACGCGTCGCTCGTAAATCCCTGGCGCAGCGCCACGTTTCCGGAACAATAAACCAAAAGAAGCCCCACTCCACACGAAGGCGATCCAGGCACGCCGCAATCATCGAAAGGCGGGGGGCAATGGATGGATCAAAAGTGGCAATGTGGCTGCTCATGACTATGAAATAACCGCTTGCCCTCGCTCTGGCAATATCCTCTCTTTCCCGCCCCGGCGGGGTTTTCTTTTGCCCTACCATTTCCCCGGCGCCGGGAAAATGGTTCCTCCCCCTCACGCCGCCTCGTCCCGTAGCGCGTCATACCCCTTGCAAACCAGGCCCAGGCCATACGGAATTATCGTCTGTCCGGCCTCGTAATATGCCCATTGCCGTCGGCTGACGCCCGTGACCTCGGCAGCCTAGCCCAACGTCAACCCTCTTGATTCACGCCAGCGCCTCAGCGCATCAGGGGTCAGGGGCACCCCGCGCTGTCCCTGCTCCATGAGCCACAGATGCAGCCCGTCAATGGCCGGCTCCTCTTCGCCGTCCTCGCCCCAATGAACGAACCCGCCGAACTCGCCCACCTGGACGCGGGCGAAGGTGTCGGGGGTGCGAAGCCCGGCCAAGTCTGCGTGGGCGTCGAGCCACGAGGCGAGATCGATGCGGCTGGCGCTGCCGTTTTCCCAGACAACCAGCAGCACCGTGCCGCCTTCTGCGGTCGCCTCGGCAATTCGTGCGTGGGCAGTGTCAGGATAGGCAATTCGTTTCATGGGTTCAGTTCCTCCCAAAGTTGCAACAGCGCCTGACGATTAGCCTCAACCCAGGCCAAGGCCTCGCCGCTGGCCCGGATAGCCTTGCGCGACCCAAGTACCGTCATGTCATTCAGGAACACCCGCACTGGCCCATTCGGGCCATCAATATGCACATGCGGCGGGTTATGCTCCCTGCCGCGGACATCAATCCGAATATTGCCAATGCGGTGCGCCGTGACCATGAATTGCCATAGTGCAATCATTGCACCATGGCAAGGCCAAAGCGCTTCATTGCCGACACTGGGCAGCCCGCACTCGGTCGCCACCTCTCTTCCCCTCCCCCCCAGCGGCGGGATTTTTGGGGGCCACCGCGAGGGAAGCTTTGCCCCCAACGTACGATGCCCGGCCGTGCCGGTTTTTTTTGCGCTTTTATTGTCATGAGACAATTTTACTTGCCTTTGTCTTTGTCTTGTGACAATACATTTTCACCGGCGGACGTACTGCCGAGGCGGCGGCGGGTTCGCCGCAACGGACGGAATGCAAGGAGAGGTGGTCCATGCCTGAACTGGTCTTCGCCATCTGCCTCCTCCTGGCCGCCGTCTGCATCTCCCTGCACGCCTTCACCGCGGCGGATCGTAAATTCACCCGGGACATTGCCGCCATGGACAAGCGCCTGGGCCTGCCGCCCTGTTTTTCCCTGGAAGAACGCCTCAAACACAAGGGGATCATGCCATGACCACGCCTGCCGAATCTCGTACAGACTTGGCAGTGCGCAACGACGCCGTGCCCATGCCTGCCGTCTACGCCCCGGCCTCGGCCGAGGCCATTGTCGCCCAAAAGCGCGTCATCCAGGAAGCCATGGGCCAGGTGATGCGCAAGGGCGAACATTACGACAGCATCTTCGAAGGCCGCGACGGGTCCAAGAAGCAGCGCATGGTCCTGCTCAAGGCCGGCGCCGAAGCCCTGAACCTGCTGTTCCGATTCAGCCCCAGTTTCCAGATCCAGGAACGGGACCTGGGCGGCGGGCACCGGGAATACCAGATCGTCACCACCCTGGCCTCGCCCGCGGGCGAGTTCATCGGCCAGGGCCTGGGCACCTGCTCCACCATGGAAAGCAAGTACCGCTGGCGCAAGGGCGAGCGGCAATGCCCCAAGTGCGGCGCCGCGGCCATCATCAAGGGAAGGGAAGAGTACGGCGGCGGCTGGGTCTGTTTCAAAAACAAGGGCGGCTGTGGGGCCAAGTTCCAGGACAAGGACCCGCTTATCACCGGCCAGCAGGTGGGCCGCGTGGAAAACCCGGACCCGGCCGACGTCTGGAACACCGTCCTCAAGATGGCCAAGAAGCGCTCCCTGGTGGACGCCGTGATCACGGCCACCGCGGCCAGCGACATGTTCGCCCAGGACCTGGACGAAGACCCCGAGGCCATGGGCGGGGGCCACGGGGCCTACGACGATCCCCAGCCTCCCGCGCGTCAGGGCGCGGCCCGCCAGCCCCATAGCGCCCCCGCGGGCGGCAACGCCTCCAGGGGCAGCCAGCGCCGGCAGGATCGGCAGCCGTCTCCTCGCCAGGAGGCCCGGCAGGAAGCCCGGCAGGTCGAGCCCGCGGCCAATTCCACGGCCGATCCCCTGGCCACCATCTACGACGACATCGACGCCTGCCGCACCGAATCGGACATCCTGGCCCTGTGGAAGCGGCATGGTCACTCCATCCAGGGCCATCCCGACACTTCGGCCATCTGCCGCTACTTTTCCCAGGCCCGCGCCAGGCTCCAGGCCGCCGAGGCCAAACGCACCCCAGAGCCCGGAGACGCCGGAGACCCCGAATACATCCCGCCGCCCAACACGCACCAGGAACACACCCACCACGCCGAGGAGGCCGCGTAATGCCCGAGCTGTATCGATCCACCATCAAGCACTACGTCACCGTGGACATTGAAACCATTCCCGGCCCCATCCCGCCGGTCCTGGACCTGGACAACATCAAGGTCCCCAAGACCCACAAAAAGCCCGAGGCCATTAAGGAATACATCGAATCCAAGCGCGCCGAACTGGAAGCCGGCAAGGACGACGAATGGGCCAAGCAGGCCCTGCATCTGGCCCAGGCCCAGATCGTGTGCATCGGCTGGGCGGTCAACGACGGGCCGGTCAAGACCGTGGTCGCCCCACCCCCGACGCCGGCGGACAACCCCCGCATCGACGAACGCGCCGTGCTGACCGCCTTTGTCCGGGACCTGCAGGCCATGGGCCGCTTCGAGGATCCCAAGATCATCTGGGTGGGCCACAACTTCGCCAGCTTCGACGCCCCGCGCCTGCTGCTGCGCGCCTGGAAGTACGGCCTTTACTGGCTGCCGGAACACCTGCACGCCGACCGCTACAAGAGCAACATCGACGATACCATGGAGATGGCCCGCGGCGGCGCGTGGAAGGACTTCGTCAAATTGGACGACCTGGCCGCCTTCTTCGGCCTGCCCGTCAAGACCTCCCACGGCTCCGAAGTCTGGGGCATGTGGAAGGAGGGCCGCCGGCAGGAACTGGCCGACTACTGCGCCCACGATGTGGCCCTGACCCGGGCCGTGCACAACCGCCTGAAGCCGGTCTCCCCCAGGGTGCGGCAGATGCTGGAACCCGAACATACCCCCGAAGCGGAGGAGGTGCTGTGATGTCTGCCGCTACCGCTGCTGTTCGTGTCGCTGTGCTCGTATCCGAAGTGACGGAACACAATATCCTGGCCCGCCCTGTCGAGGCTCCCGCCGACATGCCCACGGTCATCGACTTCGAAGACATCGAGGCCATCAACCCGCCCCTGGAGGTGCTGCAGACCCTGCCGCCCAACAGCCGGGCCCTGCTGACCATCCCCCAGGACCTGGCCGTCTTCGCCGGCTTCACCCTCGGCACCGACACCCCCGAACCCTTGCTGCAGGAGACACCCGACCATGCCCTTGCCGCCTCCGCCGAACACCATGCCCCCGCTCTGGAAGCTCCTCAGGATGCGCCTGCGCCGCTGGCTGTGGCTGCAGTGGATGCAGCTGCGCATGTGGCTGACCCTGGCCTTCCGGCGCTGACCGAGCACGCCCTGCAGCTGGAGGCAGCGGACGTGTCTTTGCAGGCCGAAGCCCTGCCGCCCCCCGTGGTTCACTCCCTGGACGGCCCGGCCTGGGAGGATACGGGCAATCCGGCCCCAGCCCATGATGACGCGCGCCTCCAGCCTGCAACGCACCTGGAGGGCCTCTTCATCACCACCAGAGACATGTGATCCGCTGGACCGAAGGCGAGCTGGACGAAGACGGCTTCCCGGTCGGGTATTGGGATGATCCCCAGGACGTTGCCCAGGCCGAGGAAACCCCGGCCTTCCCCGAGCTGGAGCCCCTGGCCGACGCGGAACACGCGGAACACGCGGAACACGCGGGACAGGCGGGACAGGCGGGACAGGCGGGACAGGCGGGACAGGCGAGACAGGCCGACGCCAGCGAAGCCCATGACGCGGACGGCGACGGGGAAGATGACCCCCAGCCCCACGCCGGCCCCCACACCCTGCACTTCGAAGGCACCACCGACGTGGAAGTGGAGCACATCTTCACCCGCGCCGAGCTGGAGGCCATGGGCCAGGAGCTGGCCAAGCTGGTGGTCCACATCGAAGACCTGGAGGCCGAGAAGAAGAGCCATGTGGACCACTTCAACAGCCGCATCAAGGTGGTGGAAAAGGACTCCACCACCCTGGCCCACCGCATCAGGCGCGGCAAGGAAATGCGCACCCTGCGCTGCTATGAGGTCCGGAACTTCGACCTGAACCAGAAGCAGTTCCTGGAGATTGAGACGCGTGAAGTCATCAAGCGCCGGCCCCTCACGGAAGAGGAACGCCAGTTCCCCCTGCAGTGCAAGCCCATCCCGGAAAACGGTCGCATCCCCCAGCCGGCAGGGGGCATGAAGGACGACGACGCCCCGCCCGCACCGCCAGCCATCCCGGCGCCTTCGAAAGGCCCTGGCATCCCGCCCGGATGGCGGCTTTTTGCCCTGGAGTTTGACGACGAGGCCGACGGCACCCTCTACGTCTACGACGCCGCCCAAGGCGTCCAGGCCGAAATCGCCAAGGAACAGGCCCTCGTCTTCAGCGACCTGCAGGCCCTGGAACCGGGCGATGAAATCCGCCTCGCCCTGCCCGAAGCCCTCGCCCGGGAGCTGGGCTTCCTCCTGCCCATGGAAGACCTGGACGCCCCCGAAGCCGCAGAAGCCGAAGCCCATCCCGCCGCACTCGAAACAGCCACCGCCTAGGAGCGTACACCGGGGCCTCGCGGCCCCCACCGCAGCCGCGCATGCAGCGAGGTTGCCCAGGGATCGCGAAACACCATACAGCGTGGGGACGCAACCAATTCCCCAATAGCCGCCCGCACCGTGTCCGGGCTGAGGAGCACGCCATGAACCTTCCCGCCATCTGCCGCAACAGGAAAAACGGCAAACGCTACCGTGCCTTCAACCTCGTCATCAACTGCACCAACGCCCAGGATGGGCAGCAAATGGTGCTCTACCAGGCCTGCAGCGACCCCGCAGCCGGCCCCTTTGTGCGCGAGCTGCAGGAGTTCCTGGCCAAATTTGATATCCTGCAAGAAGCCGACTCGGAGGAAGAAACCGACGCCGGAGGCGCCCGGCAATGAGCCGCCCCCTTTCCGCGCCCCAGGAAGACGTGCTGACGGGGATCGACGCGGCCGGGTGCTCGCTGGCCGAAACCCTCGCCGCCGCCCTGGGCCGCACGCCCGGTCAGGTGGAGCGCACCCTGTACGCCCTGAGTGACCGGGGACTGGTAGCGGGTGTGGCCTGCCGCGGCCGCTGCGGCTGGGTGCTCACCCCGGCCGGCACCGAGGCCGTGGACGCCATCCGCGCTGCCGGCAGTGCGACGACCCTGGCCGACAGGTGGTGCTGATGCAGGGCCCCTACCTCAACCTCAAGGAGGCCGCCGAATATTGCGGCTACTCCGAGAGCCAGTTCGGCGCCCTGCTGCGGCAATACCCCCTGCCCCGCTACGGCCCCAAGCGAACCCGCTACCGCCTGGCCGACCTGGACGCCTGGATGGAACGCCCCGAAGACTTCAAACCCACACCCACGGCCAGACGGCCGAGGGCAATGGAATGGAAGCCGGTGCAGGTGTGAGGGGTTATTTTTGGGCCTCGGCGGCCTTGGTTTTCGTCACCAGCGTTTCCAGTGCCGCAACCTGCTCCGACGTGGGGCTGCCGATGCGGTACTCGGGGAGTTCAGCGAGGTCTATGCCAATGGCAAGGGCCTCACTCAGGGCGGGGTCGTCAAAGTATGCTTTGGCTAATGCCTCACATTCGACGTTGGCGTACTTCAACAACGCATTAGTAACTATCGCATCGTGGAGGGTCGCACGGCGGAGGTCCGCACCGCTGAGGTCCGCACCGCTGAGGTCCGCACGGCCGAGGTCCGCACCGCGGAGGTCCGCACCGCTGAGGTCCGCACCGTTGAAGTTCGCACGGCGGAGGTCCGCACCGCGGAGGTCCGCAAAGCCGAGGGCCGCAAGGCCGAGGTCCGCAAGGCCGAGGGCCGCAAGGCCGAGGGCCGCACCGTTGAGGTCCGCACCGCGGAGGTCCGCACCGCTGAGGGTCGCACGGCGGAGGTCCGCACCGCGGAGGTCCGCACGGCTGAGGTCCGCATGGTTGAGGTTTTCCCCCTGTAAGTTCTGTTCCTCAAGCACCAATCCCTGCAGTAGGCGACCTGTCAAACCAGTCCCCCACACTGGCTCAAGCCATGCCAACCATGCGTGGAAGCCTTGTTCATCAGGCCATGGGAGCGCTGTCCGCTGCTGCGTCTTCGTTGCACAAGCACAATGCATGGCCAGCAACGCTATTTCTGCATTGCGAGCCTGCTGGCACTGGGCCTTGAAAGATAGGCTCTCCGGTCGAGCCCCCATGGGCATCCCATGAACCACCGTATAGCTCAAGAGCGCAGCGCACAGCTCTTGCCACTTCACCAGTGTTTTTTGAGGCTCCTCAGCGACAAGTTCCTTGACATAATCATACATATCTTGGTCCATGTTTTGGGCACAGCAAAGCCCAATCCACGTTTCCAAGGAGGCTTGAGGGTTCCACTTTGCGGAACCAAGGTTCATTTTCTCTTCATGCATCTGTCGGAACGTCCTCACAATACTTCTGGCTGTCAAATACTCCCAAAAGGTCTTGTGCGTAAATTCGATGGTGGAGGTGTCACCAAGGCCGTGCCGAAAATAGAATGCCAGCAAAATCGTCCCAAGGGACTGTTTCTTTGCCCCATCGGCAATCGTCTCCAAGGCCTTGACGCACTGGGAATTCCCGCAGACCCTTTTTTCCACGTCCTTGAGTGTCGCGATGCCTGCGCCATTGTGCCAGACGCACACGGCAACTTCCTCCAACACCTGGAAAAAAGAGTCCTTGTCCAAGGGATGCCCAGGCCCTCCCTCGTCCCAATCCCGCCTGTGGACTTCCGCAAGCAGTTTTTCGTAAATGCTGACCCGGCTTTCCTCCTGGCTGAGGGGGGTTCGGGCATGGAGGCGAGCGACCAGATAGCCAAGCAATGGCCGTCTGGTCATTTCGAAGAGCCCTTCCGTATCAAGTTCCTCAGGCATGCCAGTCGCCGCACGACCTGTGGCCTTGCCGTAGTGCTCCCACCACACCGTGCGCTGGTCTTTGCCTCGCAGGTCATCAGGATCCACTGCGTTGGGGACATCTTTGGAGGTGATTACATATGGCAAGACATGCAGCATGGACTGGTCCGTCCCCATATTCGCCTGACGCAGCTCCTGCGTTGCACCCTGAACCACCAGGTCCCGACCTGATACCAACACCTTCAGCCGTGCCCGCTGTGAGTTATATGCTTTCAAACTCTTGATGACCTTGGCAACATACAGCTTGGCAGCCTCGACCCCACGGGTGCCATCTTCCATGGCCAGCTCATCAAGCCCGTCCAGGATGACCAGCAGGGGATCGCGTGATTCGTTCAAGGGGTCGAACGGCAGCAATTCGGCTGCCTGCACATAGCCCCTGAGCGCCTTGTCAAAAGATCGTTCCAGGTTCTGCAGTCTATGCAATGGCACAAACAGCACCCGCCAGCCAGTGGTGGCATACGATGTTGCCAGACGCGCCGCCAGCATCTTGGTGAAGGAGGACTTGCCGCTTCCCGGACCGCCGCAGACGATGCGAAGGGCATCGCGTATGTTGGGAGATGCCAACCAAGCATCAATGGATTTGTCCAGCCAAACCACATGCTGCTGTTTTTGGTTATCCGTGTCATTTCCCTCGTAATAGCCCCGCAACGAAATGTAGACGGCGTCCAACCCAAAGGCTTCACCCATCATGGGCAGCCGGGGCTGCAGCTGCAGCAGGGCGTTGTACCGGTTCCACGCAAGCGCGTTCGGCGTGGCCCTGGAGGCGATGTCATTTTCTGAAACCCCGACGCCCTTGAGAATGGTCGTGTACCGCTCCAGATCCTTCGCACAGACAGCAAACCACATGGCTTCGAAGGTGACGGCAAAGCGCGTGACCGTCCACTCCGCGGCCAGTTTGTCCCCCAGACGATCATGTAGCCAAGGCTGCAAGACGGTATGCACCGCGCTGAATGGCAGATGCTCCCGCGGGGTTTCGAGAAATGCCTGGTCCACTGCAAGGGTCTGTTGTTCCGCCTCCTTGGCAATGGCTTCGGCCATGGCAGTGGCCAGGTCGCTACGGGCTTCATGGGGAGTATGTTGCAGACGAGGGGTATCAAATAGCAACTTCTGCGCCGCCATGGTTGCGGCGGAAAGGAGAAACTGGAGCAGGCACTCCCCGGCCGAATCCTTCAGGCCGAAATCTTTGAGCGCTTCCGTGCCCTGGGTGAGAATGTTTTCAGGATCCAGGCGGGCAATGTTGAATGCCCCCTTCACCACATGCTTGAGCACGACTTTCAAGTCGCCCGTGACATCCTTGCGCCAGATTGAGGCTGGGCACTTGGCTTCGAGCTGGTTCCCCATCGACATCCCTCACCTACTGCTGGTTCCCGTTTCAGAGGAAATGGCAGAAGCCGCAACAAACCGCAATCCCCAATACAGACAATCCCCAGGCAGGGCAGGCACCCCCCACGGCCCGCATTCTCATTGTCCACTCGTTCCACCTGGAGTATGCTCATCCCTATGCCCATCTACCAAACCAAGAAAGGCGTCTGGTTCGTCCAGTATTACCTGCCCGGGCAGAAGAGCCCCGAGAAGGAGTACACGGGCGTGGGCGAGGCCGGGCGCACGCGTGCCAAGGTGCGCGATGCGGAAATCCGGCTGCTCAAGGCCAAGGGCGCGCTCAAGCCCCAGCGCCGCGGACGGATGCACCTGGATGAGCTGGCCCAGCTTTACCTGGACCACGCCAAGAGCCAGGGGAAAAGCGAGCGCTGGCGCAAGGAGTTGGGGCAACTGCTCAACGGTGTGGTGTTGCCCCGCCTTGCCACGCGGCCCGTGGACGACCTTGCCTATGCGGACGTGCTGGCCCTGGTCAATGCCGCGTGGCCAGGACGCAGCCCCGCCACCATCAACCGCTATCTGAGCTACCTTCAGGCCATCTTCCGCTTTGGGATCATGCAGGAGCTGACCGGCAAATCACCGCTGGCGCACTGGAAGAAGGCCCGCGAGGACCGGCGCCCCCTGCAGCTCACGCTTGAAGACCTGGCCCGCATCAAGGAGCATGCCCCGGAGCACCTCGCGTGGGCGCTGGAAGTCATGTGGGAACTGGGCGCACGCCCGGGGGAATCCGAGCTGCTGGCCCTCAGGTGGGAGCACGTGGATTTTGTCGGGCTGACCATCCACGTCCCAGGCACGAAGACAGAAGGCGCCGACAGGGTGATGCCCATCACGGAAGACTTCCGCGCCCGGCTGCTGGTCATGCGCCAGCGGTCGAGGTGCACCCATGTCATCGAATACCAGGGCAAGCCCGTGAAGAAATTTCGCCGCAGCCTGACCTCCACCGTGGAACGGGCCGGCATCCCCTACCCTGTTCGCATGTACGACATCCGGCACCTGTTCGCCTCTGTGATGATCAAGGAAGGGGCAGACGTGGCATTGGTCTCCAAGCTGTTGGGGCATTCGACGGTTCAGACAACGCTGAAGCACTATCGCCACCTCCTGCATGGTGAACTGGCCCAGGCCATTGCCAAGAAACCGGCGCTCCCGGGCCCGAAGCAGAAGGCTGTCATCCATCGCGTGAAGTAGCTGTTTTTTCTGGATGCGCGGGTGTGGGCTGGTAGGCTGTTTGGTAGGTTGTTTCAGGCGAAAAAAAGCCCGCAGACAGCTACTCTGGCGGAAAAATATCAAGCAATTTCCATGCGTAGATGCACGACCCCATGAATGGGGTTCAGGGGGTCGGAGGTTCAAATCCTCTCATCCCGACCACAGATTTCCCCAAGAAAATGGGCCGGTTAACTGACAAGGTTGACTGGCCCATTTTTCGTTGCTGTCAACCTCCTGGTGAACCTCTGGTTGACCGGGGTGTTGGAGAGAACTGTTTAAGCAACTGTAATCACTGTGTCTGGACCTGTATGAAAGGGATGAAGGCTGCCCCCTAATTTCCCGGGTGCTTCATACATCCTTCTGCAATTACCTCAGACACCCTCAAACACCGTATGAGACTTGATGTACGGTGGGCTGTTTCATTTGGGGCGTATCTTTGAAATAAAAGGAGGGACATTGCTGCCCCTCCGTGTCCAGCTAACCCGCATATTGCACGAACGCCCTCATGTCCTTGGCGCAGACGTTCGGGCAATATGCGGGCTAGGCGGAAGCGCCCTGATTCGTTGGATACGTATCCGGCGAGAACTGGGAACACTGGCAGGAGTGGCCCGCAGAACGCGTCACAGGAACCACCATGCACGCGACATTGCACGGCAACGCGCCCCCTCTCGAAATCCGAAGCGCCATGGATGCAGACTCGCCAGCGGTGCATGCAGTCGCCCTGGCGGCGTTCGGCAAGGCGCAGGGCCCGGAAATCGTGGACCTCATCGACAGCCTGTCCAAGGATGCCAGCGCCATGCCTGTGCTGTCGTTCGTTGCCACCTGCCAGGCGCGAGTTGTCGGGCATATCCTGTTCTCGAGTGTACGGCTCACGGGCGCGCGCGAACAGGTGGCGGCGTCCATTCTGGCGCCGCTGTGTGTGCATCCGGACTTCCAGCAGCAGGGAATCGGCGGAAGCCTGATCCGTTTCGGACTCAGCCGCTTGCAGGCCATGGGCGTTGGGCTGGTATTCGTGCTGGGACATCCAGGCTATTACCCTCGCCACGGCTTTGTGCCCGCCGGCGAGCGCGGTCTGGCGGCCCCCTACCCGATTCCGCCGGAACATGCCGACGCCTGGATGGTGCAGGCACTGCGACCGGACCTGCTCGGCACCGTGACGGGAACGGTGGCCTGCGCCCAGACGCTTACCGATCCCAGGCATTGGCAGGAATGAGTCCAGGTCCATTTTACTGGGGGCAGGAGCCCGCCGACGGGGCTGCTGGCCAGGGCGGCAGGCGCTGCGCGTTCGCTTGACGGTCGGGGGCCATGCGGCTATGTTCAAAATAGGGTGAGCTGTCGCCCCCTTGCACGACCTTTCGCACCGTCCTTGAGGAACACATGCATATCCTCCTCACGCAGCCCCTGGTGTCCCTTGTGTTGGAGCCGCCGCATCTGCCCGATCTGGGCCTGGGTTATCTCGCGTCCTCCCTGCAGGCGGCCGGCCATGCGGTGCATGTGCGGGACTGGAACGCCCCCGGCGACGAGGCCTCTTTGCTGGAAGACTGCCGACGCCTCGCCCCCGGACTCGTCGGCGTCAAGGTGTTCACCAAGGATACGGCCGCCGCCATGGCCACGGTGCGCGCCATCCGCCGCGCCCTGTCGGGCACGCGCATCATCCTGGGCGGGCCGCATCCCTCCTGCGCCGAACCGGCGGAAGTGATGGCAGACTTTCCCGAGCTGGATTACGCCTTCCGCGGCGAGGCCGAAGCCGCCCTGCCAGCCCTGGCCAGCCTGCTGGAGCACGGATCTCCTGACGATGACTCCCTGGCTGCCATCCCCGGGCTGGTGTGGCGCAGCGCCGACGGCGTGCGGGCCAACCCGCCGGCCCTGACGAGGGATCTGCCCGGTCTGCCGCAGCCTGCCTGGGATCTGCTGGCTCCGGAATCCTATAATGTCCTTGGCCTGGCAGATGCGCTGGGGGGAGCTGCCGCGCCCATCATCACCACCCGGGGATGTCCGGGGGCCTGCAGCTTCTGCAGTGCCTGGATGGTCAGCGGCAAGCGCATCCGTTTCCGCGATCCCGAAGAGGTGGTGGACGAAATGCGCCGCCTGCAACGCGACCATGGCGTGAAGAGTTTCATGATCATGGACAACTGCTTCACGTCCTCCTCTGCGCATTTCACCGGCATCTGCGAAACCATGCTGCGGGAGAACATCCAGGCCACCTGGGACTGCTGCAGCTACGAGCGGCTGGATCATCTGACCGAGGAAACCGTCTCCCTCATGCACCGCGCCGGCTGCCGCATGCTGCACCTGGGCATCGAGTCCGCCGCGCCGCGCATTCGCACCGGCTTGCAAAAGCATTGCAGCCTGGAGGACTACCGCCGGGTGACGGCGCTGTGCAACGCCCACGGCATCGCCCCTGTGGGGTGGTTCATCCTTGGCTTTCCTGACGAAAGCCTGGCGGAAATGCACCAGACCCTGCGCTTTGCCTTCTCCCTGGATCTGGCCATGGCCACGGTGACGCCCTGCTACCCCCTGCCGGGCTCCCAGGTGTATCAGGCCCTCAAGGCCAAGCACGGTCTTGACCGCCTGCACTGGGACACCTTCGACACCAAGCGCTCCCCCTGGCCCATGCACCAGGGCAGCACCGCCCGGCGCAACAGGCTGCTCAAGCTGGCGCGCCTGGGCATGAAGATCATGCGCCGCTCCCCGCGCCTGGGCCGGCTTTACGGCAGGTTGATGTTCCCCGCGTAGCCTTCACTCCGGGGACAGCCGCCGCCACGGGAAGCCCCCCATCGCCCGGTGTGCGGAGCCCGACAAAGGCCGGGGGCGCGTGTGCAGAATTCCCTGCGCCACGGGCTGTCCCTGCCCTTGCCCCCTCCCCCTCCCTTCTGCTATGCCTCCTTCCACCTGATTTCCCTTTTTGTACGGAGCATCCTTCATGGCGCGCAAACCCGCCGCACCTGTCGATCCCCTGGCCGCCCGGCAGGAGGCCCTCTCCACCGCCCTGGCCACCATCGAGCGCAAATACGGGACCGGCTCGGTGATGAAACTCTCCGACGAGCATCATGTCGCCATCCCGGTCATCCCCACCGGCTCCATCGGCCTGGATCTTGCCCTGGGCGTGGGCGGCATCCCCCGCGGCCGGGTGAGCGAGATATACGGGCCGGAGTCCTCGGGCAAGACCACCATTGCCCTGCATGTCATCGCCGAATGCCAAAAGCTGGGCGGCACCGCCGCCTTCATCGACGCCGAACATGCCCTGGACGTGAACTATGCCCGCCGCCTGGGCGTGAAGACGGATGAGCTGCTCATCTCCCAACCCGATTACGGCGAGCAGGCCCTGGACATTGCCGACATGCTGGTGCGCTCCAATGCCGTGGATCTGGTGGTGGTGGACTCCGTGGCCGCCCTCATTCCCCAGGCGGAACTGGAAGGCCAGATGGGAGAAACCCAGGTGGGCGGTCAGGCGCGGCTCATGAGCCACGCCATGCGCAAGCTCACGGGCACCATCCACAAGTCCCGCACGTCCATCATCTTCATCAACCAGATCCGCATGAAGATCGGCACCATGGGCTATGGCAGCCCCGAGACCACCTCCGGCGGCAACGCCCTCAAGTTCTATGCCTCCATCCGGCTGGACATCCGCAAAATCCAGACCCTGAAGGACAAGGAAGAAGTCTACGGCTCCCGGGTGAAGGTGAAGGTGGTCAAGAACAAGGTGGCCCCCCCGTTCCGCGAGGCCATCTTCGACATCCTCTACGGCCAGGGCATCTCCCGCGAGGGCGAACTCATCGACCTGGGCGTGGAAGCCAAGATTGTGGACAAGAGCGGCGCGTGGTTCGCCTTCGGCTCGGAGCGCCTGGGCCAGGGCAAGGAGAAGGTTCGCGACTTTCTCCAAGAACATCCGGACATTCGCCAGCAGGTGGAAGAAAAGCTGCTGGCCCACTTCGGCATGGAAGGCCCGCCCAAACTCACGGGCGCCATGCCCGCCGCCGACGACGACAGCCCTTTTCCTCCGGACGCCGGCTACGACGACGACACCATGCCCGACTAGCGTCAGCCATTTTCCCCAGTATCCGAGTTCACTTTTCAGGAGCCCCACATCGTGTTCACCGCCGACGAAATCCGCCGTCGTTTTATCGACTTCTTTGCCGCCAAAGGCCATGCCCCCGTCGCCTCCTCCGGTCTGGTGCCCAAGGACGACCCCACCCTGCTCTTCACCAACGCCGGCATGGTGCAGTTCAAAAATGTCTTTCTGGGGCAGGAAGTGCGGGAGTATCGCCGCGCCGTCACCTCCCAGAAATGCCTGCGCGTGGGCGGCAAGCACAACGACCTGGAAAACGTCGGCCGCACGGCCCGGCACCACACCTTCTTTGAAATGCTGGGCAACTTCTCCTTCGGGGACTACTTCAAGCGCGAGGCCATCAGCTTTGCCTGGGAATTCCTCACCCAGGAACTCAAGCTGCCCAAGGACCGGCTGTATGTGACCATCTTCCGGGACGACGACGACGCCGGCCAGCTCTGGCAGGACGTGGCCAACGTGCCCCCAGACCGCATCTATAAGATGGGCGAGAAGGACAACTTCTGGAGCATGGGCGACACCGGCCCCTGCGGTCCCTGCTCCGAGATCCTCTTTGACCAGGGCGAGCAGATGTCCTGCGGCGAGGACTGCGGCATTGGCCTGTGCGACTGCGACCGCTTCCTCGAAATCTGGAACCTGGTGTTCATGCAGTACGACCAGCTGCCAGACGGCACCCGCATGCCCCTGCCCAAGCCCTCCATCGATACAGGCATGGGCCTGGAGCGCATCAGCGCCGTGTGCCAGGGCGTGCAGTCCAACTTCGATATCAACCTGTTCCAGGACATCATCCGCTTCGCCGCCTCCCTGGCCGACACCCGCTACGGCGCCACCGACGACGGCGACACGGCCCTGCGCGTCATCGCAGACCACGCCCGGGCCACGGCATTTCTCATCGCCGACGGCATCCTGCCCTCCAACGAGGGCCGCGGCTACGTGCTGCGCCGGCTCATCCGCCGGGCGCTGCGCTTCGGCACCCTCATCGGCCTCAAGGATCCCTTCCTGCACAAGGTCTGCGGCGAGGTGGTCCGCCTCATGGGCGTCGCCTTCCCCGAACTCCTGGACAACGCCGACTTCATGCAGCGCGTGGTCCGGGAAGAGGAAGACCGCTTCTCCCAGACCCTGGGCAAGGGGCTGATCATGCTGGAAGAGGAAATGGCCGCCCGCCGCACCGCAGGCGACATGACCATCGCCGGCGAGTTCGCCTTCAAACTGTACGACACGTTCGGCTTCCCCCTGGACATCGTCAAGGATGTGGTGGAACGCCAGGGCTTTTGTGTGGACGAAGCCGGCTTCACCGCCCACATGCAGGACCAGAAAACCCGCGCCAAGGCGGCCTGGAAAGGCTCCGGCGAGGCCGGCCTGGCCGGCCAGTTCCGGGCGCTGCTGGAACAGGGCATCTCCAGCCGCTTTGTGGGCTACGACACCCTGACGCACCAGAGCGAGATTGTCGCCCTGCTGGACGAGGCCGGGCAGCTCGTCGAATCCCTGCCGGCCGGTGCCAAGGGCTATCTGGTGGCCCGGGCCACGCCCTTCTACGGCGAATCCGGCGGCCAGTTGGGGGATGGCGGCGCGTGCGCCACCGCCACCGGCCAGGCCACGGTGACGGACACCCTCAAGCCGTCCCCGGACCTCACCGTGCATGTGGTCGAGGTGCGCCAGGGCAGTCTGGCCGTGGGCCAGGATGCAACCCTGGACGTGGCCGAGGGCAAGCGCACGGCAACCGCCCGCAACCACACCACCACGCACCTGCTGCAGGCCGCCCTGCGCAGCGTGCTGGGCGAACACGTCAAGCAGGCCGGCTCCCTCGTCGGGCCGGACCGCATGCGCTTCGACTTCACGCACATTGCCGCCCTCACGGCCGAAGAAATCGCCCGGGTGGAAGAGCAGGTCAACGCCGCCATCCTCAAAAACATCCCCGTCAGCATCTGCACCATGGACTATGAAGCGGCCGTGGCCAGGGGCGCCATGGCGCTATTCGGCGAAAAATACACCGATCAGGTGCGCGTGGTGGAAGCCCCGGGCGTGTCTGTGGAGTTGTGCGGCGGCACGCACCTGACGGCCACCGGCCAGGCCGGCAGCTTTGTTATTCTTTCGGAAACCGGCGTGGCCGCCGGGGTGCGCCGCATCGAGGCCGCCACCGGCTGGAACGCCCTGCAGCATCTCATGGCCCAGCGCCAGGAGCTGGGCGAAATCGCCGGGCAGCTCAAGGCCCAGCCGGGCGAATCGGCCCGCAAGGTCCAGCTGCTGCTGGAGGAAGTCAAGGCCCTCAAGAAAGAGAACGAAAAGCTCGCGGCCAAGGCGGCCACGGCTGCTTCCGGCGGCGGCGGGTCCATCATGGATGCGGTGGAGACCATCGGCGGCGTGCAGGTGCTGGCCGCCAAGGTGGACGCCCCCAGCGTGAAGGTGCTGCGCGACCTGATGGACGACGTGCGCTCCAAGCTGCCCTCCGGCGTGGCCCTGCTGGCCGCGGAAGCCGAAGGCAAGGCCCCGCTGATTCTGTATGTGTCCAAGGATCTGCACGGCCGCTTCACCGCGCCGTCGCTCATCAAGGATGTGGCCGCCGTGGTGGGCGGCTCCGGCGGCGGCCGGCCGGATCTGGCCCAGGCTGGCGGCACGGAGCCGGGCAAGATTGCCGAAGCCATCGCCAAACTGAAAGAGCTGGTGGCGGGATAACTCCACGCACCGCACCCTGCCACGCAATGAGCGCATGTTCCTTTTGAAAAAGGACGTTGCGAGAGGGGAGAACCTTTTTGCAAAAGGTTCTCCCCTCTCGCGCTCTCCCCTTCCAACACTTTGATAGTTCTTTGTAATTATACCAAAAAAAGTCTTTGGAAAGGGGGTTCGGGGGAAGAACCTTTCTTCAGAAAGGTTTTCCCCCGAGAACTCCTTTCAAAGATACCTTGCCCTATTCGTCCACCGGGGCAAAGCCGCGGCGCATGGTGTTTTCGGTGGTGTTCACGGGATCCACGAACTGCAGCAGGTAGTCCGGGCCGCCGGCCTTGGAGCCCACGCCGGAGAGCTTGAACCCGCCGAAGGGCTGGCGATGCACCAGCGCGCCGGTGGTACCGCGGTTGATGTACAGGTTGCCGGCTTCCATCTCCTGCTTGAAGCGCTCGATGCGCGCCGGAGAGCGGGAATACAGCCCGGCCGTAAGGGCAAACTGTGTGCTGTTGGCCCAGTCCATGGCCTGGTCAAAATCCTTGGCCCGCATGACGGACAGCACCGGGCCGAAGATTTCCTCCTGGGCCAGACGATGCTGCGGCGTGATGCCCTCCACGATGGTCAGGGGCACGTAGCACCCCTCAGCCCACAGGGGCTGCGGCGCGGTGTGCATGAGCAGCACGTTGCCTTCGGTGTGGGCCAGTTCCACGTACTGGTTGACGTTGCGCTGCTGTTTGGGATCGATGACCGGCCCCATGACATTGGACGAGTCCTCAGCCGGACCGATCTTGACGGATCGCGCCGCCGCCACCAGCCGGGGCACAAAGCGGTCGCACACGCCATCCAGCACGATGACCCGCGAGCACGCCGAGCACTTCTGCCCCTGGAAGCCGAAGGCGGAATACAGCGTGCCGGCCACGGCTTCGTCCAGCTCGGCGTCGTCGTCGATGACAATGGCGTTCTTGCCGCCCATTTCGGCGATCACCCGCTTCACATGGGCCTGACCGGGAGCCGGGACGGCAGCCGTCTTGATGATGTGCAACCCCACTTCCATGGACCCGGTGAAGGCGATGCCGTGGATGTCCTTGTGGCCCACCAGATGATCGCCCATCACGGAGCTGCGGCCGGGCAAGTAGTTGAAGACGCCGCCGGGAATGCCCGCGGCCTGGAAGACTTCCTTCAACCCGTACCCCACCACCGAAGACAGGCTGGACGGCTTGTACAGCACCGCATTGCCCGTCACCAGCGCCGCGGCGCACATGCCCACGGAGATGGCAAAGGGGAAGTTCCAGGGGGCGATGACGGCCACCAGCCCCTTGGGACGATACGCCAGACGGTTGGACTCGCCGGGCAGGGAGGCCTCGGTGCGCGGCGCGGCCAGCCGCTCGGCCTCGTTGGCGTAATAGTCCAGGAAGTCGATGGCTTCGGCCACGTCCGCATAGGCCTGGTCCCACTGCTTGCCCACTTCCAGCACCTGCCAGGCGCTCAGTTCAACGATGCGCTCGCGGCAAATGCCCGCCGCCTTGCGCAGGCAGTCCGCACGCTGGGACGCCGGCAGCCGGGCCCAGGCCTTCTGCTGCGTCCGGGCGGCGGCGATGGCCGCTTCCACCTCTTCCACGCCGGCCTGGCAGACATGGCCGATCACCTCGTCCTGTCTGGCCGGGTTGCGGGTGGCGATGGTGTCCGGCGTTTCCACGTCCTTGCCATCGATCCACAGCGGGTACGTCCGCCCCAGCCGGCTGCGGACCATGGCGATGGCCGCCGGGAAGGCCTGCCGGCTTTCCGGCACGGTGAAGTCCACCATGGCTTCGTTGTCGAACGGTTTCCTGACGCAGGCCGCAGCGGGTTCGGCAGGTTCCGGCGCAGGCAAAATCTTGGTGGCCGGGTCTGCCAGCAATTCTTCCTGGCTGGCTTCGTCCACAAAGCTCTGCCGCAAAAAGCTCTCGTTGGCCGTGTTTTCCAGCAGGCGACGCACAAGATAGGCCATGCCGGGGATGAGATCGCCATACGGGCAATACAGCCGCACGCGGCCGGCCACGTTCTTCAGGCCCTTGCGCACGGGTTCGGCCATGCCATAGAGCACCTGGAATTCGTAGCGGGACTCATCCACGCCCAGGGCCTTGGCCATCTCCATCACCGCGCTGATGGTGCGGATGTTGTGGGAGGCGCAGGCCAGGTGGCAGATGTCCGCATGCTGGAGGATCTTCCAGGCACAGCGTTCGTAGCAGGCGTCGGACTCGGGCTTCTGCAGCCAGACTGGTGCTTCCCAGCCATTCTGCCGGGCCACGACGGTCTCGTAGTCCCAGTACGCGCCCTTGACCATGCGCAGGGAGATGGGCCGGTTGTGCTGCCGGGCCCAGGCCAGCAGATCGTCCAGGTCGGCTTCGGTATCGCGCAGGTAGGTCTGGAGCACCAGACCCAGGTGCGGATAGTCCTTGAGTTCGGGATGCAGCAGCAGGCGCTTGTAGGCCTCGATGGTGATGTCCTTGACGCTGAGCTGCTCCATGTCGATGCACAAGAACCCGCCGATCTCCTTGACCTTCAGGGCCATGGGCAACAGGCGCTTGAGCATGCCCTGCACGGAGCCTTCAAAGTCCCGCGGGGTGGCCTGGGAATAGAAGGCCGTGGGCTTGACGGCCAGGTTCACCTTGGGGGCGTGGCCCCAGTCCAGCTCGTTGCCGGCGTTGCCCAGGGGCTTCCACTTTTTCTGCGCCGCGCCCAGGGCATCCAGGAGCTTGAGGTGATCTTCCAGATGCTCGTCGGCCTCCTCCTCGCTCATGGTCGCTTCGCCCAGGCTGTCGATGACAAAGGCGAAGCCGTCCTTGCGCAGCTTTTCAATGGAGCTCACGGCCTCCTTGGCGTCCTGCCCCACGATGAACTGGCGGCCCATCTTCTCGATGTTGGAACGGATGCCCTTGGCCATCAGCCCCAGGCCGAGGGACCCGGCCAGACTGGCCCCCTTGAGGCCGGCAGACATCACCGGCGGCAGCTCGCCGCAGCCGTCCTGGAAGTATTCCTTGATGTGGCGGACCAGGGAATCGGTGTCGTGGATGGCCGGGATGACGTCCACAAAGCGGAACATCTTCACCTTGAAGTCTTCGTGCTTCATGGACCAGTCCATGACCTTGCCGGTCCACCAGCCCTTATCGAAAATGGATGGGGCCTCGCCGCTGATGCTGGCGAAAAATTCCTTGCCGCGGGCAATGACGGCGGGTTCGAGGGTGCGAGGATCCATGCGGATGCTTCCTTATGCCTGGCGGCCGCCCTCCCCGGCCTCAAGGTCGGGAAGGGGCAAGGGGTTGGATTCACAAACCGTGGTCAGCACAATGGTGGTGCGGGTGTCACGCACCGTGGGCACGGCGCCAAACTGCTTGAGCAGCTGGGCCAGGGCGGTGGTATCTGCCACGCGCAACTTCACCAGGTAGCAGTCCTGGCCGGCGGTGTGGTGCACCTCCTGCACGCCGGGGAGCCGGGCCAGCTCCTCGCCGGCTTCGGTGGCGCCCACGGCCTCCTCGGTGCGCACGTTGGTGAAGGCGGTGAGCCCCCGGCCCAGGGCCGCAGGGTTGAGCTGCGCCGTGTACCCGAGGATGACCTGCCGCCGCTCCAGCTTGCGGATGCGCTCCAGCACGGCCGACGGCGCCATGCCCACCTCGCGGGCAATGGCGGCGTTGGAAATGCGGGCGTTCTCCTGCAGTAGCCGGAGTATCTGGACGTCGATTCGATCAAGATCGTATGCCATGGCCGTCAATACGTCTGCGTAATGGCAAATGTCAAGACGATCATTCGGAATCGGTCCCTGGCAACGCCAAAAAAAGCCCTCCCCGACAACGCCGGAGAGGGCAGGCAGCAACAGGACCGGACACCCCAGATGCACGGGGGGCAGGCGCACGCGCGCGTGGGCGCGTGGGACGAACTCAGCGATGCGGCAAGGTGATCAGCAGTTCCTTGGGTGAGGTCTTCTCCACCACCACCTCCTTGGGACCCGTGGTGGAGCCGCCGGCCAGTTCCACCACCACCCGCACCCGGTCCGCGTGCCGGCCCAGGCGCAGTTCGCGCACGCACAGGCCGTCGCCGCGGTCGCGGGTCATGGCGTTCACATCCCAGCTGCCCACCAGATCCAGGGCTACCCGGGGCGGATTCTCCAGCTGCAGCCATTTGTAGCGCAGCAGGGGCCTGGCCGAGGTGACGCGCAGCAGGCAACGACCTTGGACCTTCTCCACCTGGGCGGCCACCAGACTGTTCTTGTGGGCGCGCTCCTCAGCCGTGATGGGGGGATCTTTTTCCGGTGTCGAGGCGACGGCCGGAGCAGGCTTGGCCGCGCGGTCCGGGGTCGATTTTCTGGCTGGTGCGGCGGGCGGGGGCGGACTGGTGGAAACGGCTGCCAGACGGGCGGCATCCTGCAGGGCCTGCTGGACCACATCCCCGGGCTTGCCCTCGCTACGGGGTTTGCCCTCGCTGCGGGGCTGGCCAGATGCAGGACTGGGCGCAGGACTGGGCGCAGAACTGGTCGCAGAACTGGGGGACGGAGGGGCAGCAGGATTGGGGGGCGGAGGGGCAGCGGGAGGCGTTGGCGCCGCCGGCACAGGCGGCGCCGGCATGGGCGCCGTGGCGGACCGCGCCGGCACGGGCGCGAGATCCACAGCAGGCGGCAACACCGGTGGCGCTGCCGGCTGCGGCAGAATAGTTGTCTTGGATTGCCCGATGGGGGGAAAAGGCACCAGGGGCTGGCGCTCTTCGGCATCAGGCGGCGGGGAGGGGGAACGCGACGGCAGCGGCGGCAACAAATAGCTCGCCGCGCTGATCAGCAACGCCGTCACCGCCACGGTGGCGAGAATCAGATGAATCGGCTTGCTGGGGGGTGCACCGCCGGCGTGGTTGGATCTTTTGCCGCCGGAGCTTCCGGTCTGCTTTTGCGAACGCTTGATTTTCACCGGCGACGCCATTGCGTACCTCCCTGCCGTGCCCTTTCCTGCCCAGTCTTGCCCACTCCTGCCCAATCCTGACTTGTCGTGACTTGTCGTGACGGGTGCGCCGGATCTACTCCTTGGGCAACACAAGCCGCATGAGATTTTCGTACAAGTGCGTCATGTGCTGCGTGGTGTTCACGGCATAGTCTCGCACCGTGTACAAGAAACTGGTGGAATACAGATTCAAGGCAAGGGACACGGCCAGAATGACCAGCAGCCGGTTGTATCGCTTGCGGTTTTCGTTGATCAACACACGGGTCTCATCAAAGAACGTCTGCAGCTGGTACTCTGTATCTTCCTTCCACTCCTCAAGCTGCTTCGTGAGGGCGCTGAATTGTTCCGGCGTCATCTGGTTCATGGTCGTCTCCAGGAAAAAAAGCTGGACGGCAGGGCAGCGTTGGGGGGATGCGGAATCGGGCAAGGCCGCAGCTGTAACCCGCCGCAATCATTTCCACACAGCATGCGGTGCGCCCGGACTGGGCGGCCGTTTTCAAGAAATTCTATAACCAAGTCTAATTCTTGTCAAAACCAAATCAGAATCCGGCCTGCGCCGGGCGCTCGCCACACCCCGGCATTGACCATGCAAGCCCGCGGGGATATATGATGCGAAGCATTGAATGCTGCGGCGCCACCATGGCCAGCTTGCATTGGATGCCGCCAAAGCGCAACCGCTCGCACCACATTTTTGGACACGCCATGCGCATCTTCTGTGTCATCGCCTGTGTTGCATGCCTGCTGACTGCCGGCTGCGCTGCGTCGCGACAAGGGGACGACAAGGCAGCCCTGGCAGCCGCTGTGGCCGAATTTGAAGCTGTCTGCCGGCAGCAGGCCGCGCGGCATCTGGACAAGCGCCAGGCCGACAGCCTGTGTCGCTGCGTGGCCGAGAACCACCGGCTGCAACTCCATCCCGACGAACTGCGGCTGCTCATCCGTGACTACCGCGGCGAGTTTTCCGAAGACGCCCGCCTGCAGAACAACGATCTCAATCAGTTGGCCATGCACGATGCGCTGGTGGCGGAAGCCTGCCTGGAAAATCCATCCTTCCGGGCCGGCCCCCGTGCCTACGCCGCCCCCTGGGAGCGTCCAGGCCGGGCCAGGATGACCGCCAGCGCCCCCTGAAACAGGGAAGCCCGCTCCAGGACCTCGAATCCCGCCGCCTGCAGCACACCTGCCGCCGCGCCTCGGGCCAGGAAGTCCCGAAACATGGCGTAATGCCGTCGCCCGGCCAGCCGTTCCGGCAGGTGCGCGGCCAGCAGCGCCGCCCGGCCGCGCCAGTCTGCCGACTCCGGCAGGGCATAGTCCGCCGCCACCACCATCCGGCCCACACGGCCGGCTTCCGCCAGGGCTGCCTGTCGGACATGGTGGGGCATCTCGTGCAGACACAAGGAAAAGACCACGGCATCCGCGCCGGCGGCGGCCAGGGGCAGGCATACGGCGTCCCCCTGCAGCACGTCCAGCAGCGCCATGCGCCGCCCCCGGGCCACACGGAGCATGCCCGGGGAGCGATCCACCAGCAGACACGAGACCCCTGCGGCGGCCAGGGCCTGGCACTGCCGCCCCGTGCCGCCGCCCACATCCACCATGCGCGTCCAGCCCCTGGCGCGGGCCATGGCCGCCACCGCCCGCCGCAGGGGCGCAAGCAGCGGATCCAGCAAGGGATCATAGATCCCTGAAACCACCCCGTATTCGTCTTCCGTCATGCCGGATTATCCCAGAAGTCCGGCCGGATGACAGCCCGTGCGCTCCAGCCACCGGGCCAGACGCTGCAGGCCTTCCTCGATGCGTTCCAGGGACGTGGCATAGGAGAAGCGCAAGTGCCCTTCCCCGCCGGGACCGAAGTCGATGCCCGGCGTCACGCCCACATGGGCCTCTTCCAGGATGCGATTGGCCAGGGCCAGGGAATCCTGCCCCAGGGCCTCGCAAATCCGGCGCACATTGACGAACACATAGAATGCGCCGGTGGGCTCCGTGAGCAGGGAGAAGCCCATGCCGGTGAGGCGATCGATCATCAGCCGGCGGCGCTGGTCGTAGGTGGTGCGCATGGCCTCCACGTGGGACGCGCACTCCCGCAGCGCCGCCACCCCGGCCCACTGGGAGACGGTGTTGGGGGAGATGAACAGCGTCTGCGTCATGGAGGAGACGGCCCGGGCCAGCTGCGGCGGGAAAATCAGGTAGCCCAGCCGCATGCCCGTCATGGCAAAGCGTTTGGAAAAGCCGTCCAGCACCAGGGCCTGATCCGTGGCCTGCAGGGCGCTGACTTCCTGCAGCGCGGCGCCAGGGGCCGCATACACCAGGCCGTTGTAGATCTCGTCACTCACCAGACAGGGAGCGGCATCGGCCAGGGCCTGCAGGCGAGGCAGATCCAGGCACGTGCCCGTGGGGTTGCCGGGGGAGTTGACCAGCAACGCCTTGACGCCCGGTCCTCCCGACTGCATGGCGGCGCGCACGCCCGCTGGCGTGGGCTGGTAGCCTTCCTCCTCGCGCACGGGCACGAAGACCGGCTCGCCGCCGGCCAGGCGGATGAAATTGGGGTAGCAGGCGTAGTGCGGGTCAGCCAGGAGCACCTTGTCGCCGCTGTCCAGGATGGCGCAGAAGGCCAGGAGCATGGCTGGCGAGACGCCGTTGGTCACGGCGATGCGGTCCGGCGTCACTTCCACCTTGTACCGGTCGTGATACCACTGGCAGATGGCCTCGCGCAGCTCGGGCAGGCCCAGACTGTGGGTGTAGTGGGTGTGCCCGTCGCGCAGGGCTTTTTCCGCGGCATCACGAATGGGCTGCGGCGTCTCAAAATCCGGCTCGCCCACTTCCAGATGCACCACGTCGAGACCGGCGCGCTGCATGGCCTGGGCCTTCTCCAGAATCTCCATCACATAAAACGGCTTGACCAATGCGGACCGGCGGGACGGCGCCGGAGCGGAAACAGCATGCATGATGATCACCCATGACGCGCCGCGCATCGGTCCGCCGCCGGGCAAATTGCGCCCATCTGCTTGACCGACGCCCAAGGCGCGGTTACATGTTCATTGAAGAGGGAAACGCCGGCGGCTGCCCCCAATGGCCACTCGCGGAGAAATTCATCATGGCAATGAACACCGATCTTGCATGGCAATTCGTTCTGGATGGGGAACAATTCTCCAGCAACAACATCTCCCACTCGTTGCGCATGCAACACGCCACCTACGAGCAGACCAAGCATCTTGGCGAAGCGGTACCGCTGGCGGTGGAGATGGGCGAACGAAACATGAAACCCCTCATCTTCACCACAGCCGGGGAGCTGCTGGAGCAGCTTGCCGGACGGCTGATCAGCCAGCGGGCCTAAGCCCGCCGCTCAACATCGCCACTGCCGCAACGCCTGTGCGCATGCAGGCTCGGGCAGTGGCGATGTCAACAAATTCAGGACCATTTCCCGCAGCTGGCGCAAGGCTGCAGTGTCCGGCAGGGTTCCTAGCAAGGTCTGGATGTGGCCCTGCTCGCTCAGGAGCGTTCTGCTGCGGGCAAAATGCAGCTGGCCCACCCATCCACATAGCAGGATCTTGAAGTCGTTTGTCCACTGCATGGCCGTGTAATCGCCTGTTTTTCCCGAAAGAATGACTGCCAGCAGATCCGGGGAGTACTGCTCCGGATCCTCCTTGACGTGCAGCGTGACCACCGGATTGGACGTGTCCGCCGTGCTGAAATGCCCGGCCATGACCCGGATGATGTCCAGCTTGTCCGCATCGCGCACCACCTCCGCCAGACACCGCAGCGCCGGCGAGATGCCCCGGGGTAGCTCCCGACGGTTGTGCAGCATTACCGCGGCCTGCACCTGCCGGCGGGCAGCAGCCGGCATGACGGCGCAGGCCTGCTCCGTGCGCAGGTGCCGCACGCC
The DNA here is from genome assembly GCF_000468495.1 of Megalodesulfovibrio gigas DSM 1382 = ATCC 19364. Taxonomy (NCBI): domain Bacteria; kingdom Pseudomonadati; phylum Thermodesulfobacteriota; class Desulfovibrionia; order Desulfovibrionales; family Desulfovibrionaceae; genus Megalodesulfovibrio; species Megalodesulfovibrio gigas. The sequence continues at coordinate 2,090,406 of NC_022444.1, read as the reverse complement.
CAGGCGGGCATGGTTTTCGGACTTGCCGTCGTGAAAGGTCCGGTAGCGCAGATATTGCGGAAACCTGCCGAAATCGTGCAACAATCCCGCGGCCAGACACAGGCGGCGCGGCACATCGGGCAGGGTCAGGGAATCGGCAATGGCGCGGGCATTGGCCATCACCAGCCAGGAATGCTCGCGCTTGAGCTCAATGTTGCGCGCATCCTCAGCCGTGCCCAGACGGTGCCGGGCCACATAGGCCTCAAACAGTTCGGGCAGCGCGCCCAGTTCCGGCTGCTGCAGCATGCTAACGCTCCGGGGTATCCGCGGCCCGGGCCTGTTCCTGCCCCTCGGGCTGGCTGCCGTCCTGCGCCTGGTCCACCACGGCCTGGCGCTCGCGTGCCTCCCGGGCCCGGGCTTCCTGGATTGTCTCCAGTCCCTCGGGGCGAAGCCGCCCGCCAGGGCCAAACAGTTTGCGCAGATACAGCACCACCCCCCCGAAAATGAGGGCCACAAAGCCAATCTTGGCCAAAAATGGCCAGAAGTTTGAGGGGTAGATGGCATCGAAGGGCCAGAACTCCCAGCCGGAGGCGGCCGCGAGGGTGAAAACGAGTGCAATATGCATGAGATATTTGCGTGAACGCACGCCGAAAATGGGTTGCGGGGCAGAAACGGTACCCCTCCTGTGCTGTAGCCCCTGGCGGCGGCAAATGCAAGCATCGCCGCAACCGGCCCCAAACAGACAACTATGCCACATTTTTACCGCGCATGGCAATTGACGCACTCCCGGATCCGTGGTTACTATTCGTTCGGCCTGATTTTTTGCACACTTCCTTACCGGAGCCGGGTGCATGAAGTTTCTGATTGTAGATGACGACTTCGACAGCCGCAAACTTTTGCAGAAGATCCTCCATCCTTTCGGCTATGTGGATATCGCCGTGGACGGGGAGGAAGGCGTGGAGGCATTCCGCGCCGCCTGCAAAGAAGGCGAGCCGTACGATCTGGTGTGTCTGGATATTCTCATGCCCAACATGGACGGGCAGAAAGCCCTGCGCGAAATCCGCGAGGTGGAGCGCGAGCTCCTGGGCGAGGCCTGCCGGCACGCCAAAGTCATCATGATCAGCGGCCTGGATGACAACCGCGAAGTGCACGACGCCTTCTTCCTGGGTGACGCAACTTCCTATATTGTTAAGCCAATCAGAAAGCAGCTATTACTTGAAGAAATCGCTGCCCTGGGCCTGACCCTCGCGCCCCTGAGCGAATAATCTGCCTGCCCTCCCCTGTGCTGACTGCGGCCATTCCTCTGCCGCGGCGACAGCGCCTTCGGGGTCGCTCCAAAAAACTTCTCAACTTGCCAGCCCAGACGGCTTGCAGTTGCGCCGCGGCGCACGTATGAAACGTCACGGGCCGGGACATCTCGCCACGGAAGACCGGGGGCGCGTTCCCCTTTTTCCTTATCTTTTAGGAGGAATGTATGATTCCTGATGATCTGCTGTATACCAAAACGCATGAATGGATCCGCATGGAAGACGACGAGGCCGTGGTGGGCATCACCCAGTTTGCCCAGTCCCAGCTTGGCGATCTCACGTTCGTGGAGCTGCCCAAGGTGGGCGACACGGTGACCGCAGGCGAGGAAATGGGATCCGTGGAGTCCGTCAAGGCAGCCAGCGAGATCTACTCCCCCGTGGATGGCGAGGTAATCGCCGTCAATGAGGAGCTGGTGGATACGCCCGAGGTCATCAACGAAGATCCGTATGGTGAAGGCTGGATGGTGCGCGTGCGTGTGACCGGGGGCCAGCCCTCCGACGGCCTGCTCACGCCCGAAGAATACGCCGACCTGCTTGAGGAATAACCAAACCCAAAGGATCGGCCACCTGCATGCCATACATCCCCCATACTCCGGAGCAGACGCAAGAGATGCTCAAGGTGGTGGGCGTTGAATCGCTGGAAGCGCTCTTCCAGGATATTCCCGCCTCCATGCGGCCCAAGTCCTTCAACCTGCCCCCTGGCATGAGCGAGCGCGCCGTGTGCGCCCGTCTGGAAGAACTGGCCCGCGCCAACAAGACGGACGTGGTCAGCTTTCTGGGTGGCGGGTTCTACGACCACCACATCCCGGCCATCGTGGATGCCCTTTCCTCCCGCGGCGAATTTCTCACCGCCTATACGCCCTACCAGGCCGAGGCCTCCCAGGGCACCTTGCAGGCCATCTTCGAATATCAGACTGCGGTCAGCCGGCTCCTGGACATGGATTGCGCCAACGCCAGCGTGTACGATGGCGGCTCAGCCCTGTTTGAGGCCTGCATGATGGCCGTGCGCGCCACCAAACGATCCCGCATTGTGGTGGATGAGAGTCTCTCGCCCATTTACCGCACCATGCTGGCCACCTACACCACCAACCTGCAATTGGAGCTGGCCACCGTGCCCCACGGCGGCGGTGTTTCCGACATGCAGGCGCTGCTGGCGGCCATTGACGACAAAACCGCCGCCGTGGTGGTGCAGAACCCCACCTTTTTCGGCACCATCCACGACTACACTGCCCTCTTCGCCCAGGCCAAGGCCAAGGGCGCCGTGAGCGTGCTGACCTGCTATCCGGTGCTGCAATCCATCCTCAAGACGCCCGGCCAGATGGGGGCCGACGTGGCCGTGGCCGAAGGCCAGAGCCTGGGGCTGCCCCTCTCCTTTGGCGGGCCGTACCTGGGCATCATGACCTGCACACGGGAGATCGTCCGCCAGATGCCCGGCCGTATCGTCGGCCGCACCGTGGACCACCAGGGCCGCACGGGCTACGTGCTCACCCTGCAGGCGCGCGAGCAGCACATCCGCCGGGCCAAGGCCACCTCGAACATCTGCTCCAACCAGGCGCTGTGCGCCTTCCGCGCATACGTCACCCTGTGCGTGCTTGGTCCCCAGGGGCTGGCCCGCATGGCCGAAGACGCCGTGGACAAGGCCCACTACGCCGCCGCCCGTCTGGCAGCCCTGCCCGGGGTGCGCCTGCTGTCCGATGCGCCCTTCGGCAACGAATTCGCCGTGGTGCTGCCCCGGAACGCCCACGAGGTGGTGGACAAATGCGCCAGCCGCGGCCTGGTGCCCGGCTTCCCCCTGGGCGGCTACTTTGCCGGGATGGACAACGTCCTGCTGGTGGCCTGCACCGAAAAGACCAGCCGGGAGCAGATTGGCCACCTGGCAGAAATGGTGGGAGGCTTGCTGTGAAAACCATCTTCGCCAAATCCATCCCCGGACGTCAGGGCCTCATGCCAGACGCGCCGGCAGCGCCGGCGGCCGCGCATCTGCCGCAGGACCTGCTGCGCCCGGCCGCACCACGGCTGCCCGAAGTCTCGGAACTGGACGTCATGCGCCACGTGAGCGAGCTTTCCCGCCGCAACTTCGGCGTGGATACCAACTTCTATCCCCTGGGCTCCTGCACCATGAAGTACAATCCGCGCTTCATGGAACACGTGGCCAGCCTGGACGGCTTCACCAAACTGCATCCCCTCATGGCCCAGCTGCGCGGGGCCGGGCACTTTACCCAGGGCGCGCTTGAGGTGATGTACGAGACCGAGCAGCTCCTGTGCGAAATCACGGGCATGGCTGCCTTCACCCTGCATCCCATGGCCGGGGCCCACGGCGAGCTTACCGGCGTCATGTGCATCGCGGCCTACCATCGGGACAAGGGCAACAAAAAAACCAAGGTCATCTGCCCGGATTCCGCCCACGGCACCAACCCCGCCACCGCCGCCCTGGCCGGCTATGATGTGGTGAACATCGCCTCCGTGGACGGCATGATCGATCCCGAGCACCTCGAAAATGCCCTGGACGACGACGTGGCCGCGGTGATGATGACCTGCCCCAACACCCTGGGGCTCTTTGAACGCCATCTGGAGCGCATCGTCGCCCTCACCCACGCCAAAGACGCCCTGCTCTATTACGACGGCGCCAACCTCAACGCCATCCTGGGCAAGATGCGCGTGGGCGACGTGGGCTTCGACGTCGTACACCTGAACCTGCACAAGACCTTCGCCACCCCCCACGGCGCCGGCGGCCCGGGCGCAGGACCGGTGGGCGTGGCCGAACGCCTGACCCCCTTCCTGCCCGTCTCCCGTGTGGTCAAACTCAAGGACGGCCGCCTGTTCCTGGACTACGACTACCCCAAGTCCATCGGATACATGGCGCCCTTTTACGGCAACTTCGGCGTGGTGCTGAAGGCGTATGCCTATATCCTGCGCCAGGGCCGCGAAGGCCTGACCCGCGTGAGCGAATATGCCGTACTGAACGCCAACTACATGCGCAAGCGTCTGGAATCCCATGTGGAGATTCCCCACGACCGCCTGTGCATGCACGAATTCGTGGCCTCGGCCGTGGCCCAGGCCAAACAGGGCGTCAAGGCCCTGGATGTGGCCAAGGCCCTGCTGGACAAAGGCCACCACGCCCCCACGGTCTACTTCCCGCTCATCGTCAAGGAATGCCTGATGTTTGAGCCCACGGAGACCGAAAGCCGCGAGACCATGGACCAGTTTGTGGATGATCTCATCGAGATCCTCTCCCTGGCCGGGACGGATCCCGCCTTCCTGCAGCACGCCCCGCACACCACCCCCGTGGGCCGCCTGGATGAAACCAAAGCCGCCCGCGACATGGTGCTGACCGACGACGCGTAGAGCACGTTGTTTTTGAAAAGAACTCTCGGGGGAAAACCTNCCTTTTTCAAAAGGGTTCCCCTCTCGCACAGATCTTTTTCAAGGGTATTCTCTACTCTCCCAGCACCTGCGCCAGGCGGGCCACCAGGGCGCGCCCGTCGGCCTCGTCGGGCTGCAGGGGCAGGTGTCCCAGGAGCCCCAGGCCCTCGGACGCCTCGTGAAACGCCTCTTCGTCCCGCGGATCCATGACCGCGGCGTTGATCAGTGCATTGATCTGCAGCAGCTTGCCGGCAAACTCCAGGGGGTTGCCGTCTGGCAGGACATGATCAAAGACGATGAGCTGCGGCGGCGTATCTGCGGCCACGGCCAGGGCGGCGGCACCGCTTTCCACGTGGCGCAGGGCCTTGCCGCTGCTGCCCAGGCCCTGAAGGAACTCGGCCAGATCCGGCAGGCGGGATGTGGCCACCAGAATTGTACTCGTCATGGGATTGGACCTCCGGGGCGCGCTGGCCTGCATGACCCCGCCCTGCCAGGAGGAGATGGCCTCCCCCAGGGTGTTCAGCGCCAGTCTGGCGCAGTGCAGATGATCCTCCGGCAGGCCGCCCAGGCTTTCATCCAGGTGTTCCGGCTCAATCCAGAGGGCTTCTTCCACGGTCTTGCCCACCACCATATCCCCCAGGGCTGTGGCGCAGGCAGTGGTATACAGGCACCCGCGGACCAGGGCCTGCATCTCTCGGATCACGTTGCCGTCCATGCGCAGTTGCACCAGCATGGAATCGCCGCAGGAGCCGGTCATCTCGGCAATGCCGTCCGGCTCGGGCAGCAACCCCATGTGGCGGCGGGAGGCGAGCTTCTCCAGCAACTGATACGGCAACGAAGCCAATTCTTCTTCACTCGGGACATCGTGGGACATGCGCGGACACTCCTTGCTCCCGCCTTGATTATCCGTGCTGAAACCTGGCGTCGGATCGTGCCGCCTCGGCTGCGTCGTGGCTTGCGGCCAGCCAGCCGATGCGCACGGCATCCACAGGCACGTCGAATGACGGGACAAAGGGTTTTATATCCAACAGGGGGGAACCGTCCAGCATATCCACATCCTCAAGCAGCAACCTGTCTTGCTCCACACCCAGCAGCCGCACCACCGAAAGGCCGATGGGATTGGGCCGGCACGGCGCGCGGGTGGCAAAGACGCCGTGGGCCTGGGAGTCCAGAAACGGCGTCACCCGCAGTTTGGCCGGGCCGACCTCGTGGAAGACATACAGCAGAATCAAATGACTGAAGCCGTCCAGATGCAGGAGCCCGTCCCCCACGTGGGGGGCAAGCAGCGCTTCTCCGCGCACGCCGCGGGCTCCTGCCGGCTGAATGGGCATGGACTCGGGCCGCAGATGCGGTGTCCTGAGCACGCCAATGGGCGAAAAGACAACCTCGTTCACGAACAGCCGCCACCGCAGGTGGCTTCCGGTGCGAATGGCCGCAGGGCTCCTTCCAGCAAGGCCTGCACCGCATGGCCCACGCTGGGTGCGCCCGCGCCGTGGAACACGGTGATGCCCACCTGCTGAAAGCCCATGAGCGGGCGCATGCCCATGCCGCCGGCAATGAGCACCTGCACGCCGTTGGAGGCGAGATGATTCACCGGCGCCATGCAGCCGCCCTGCACGTGGGGCATGTTTTCCAGCGTCTCCACGGCCTGCACGGCGCCGTCCTGGGCGGTGATGATGGTGTAGATATCGCAATGACCAAAGTGTTCGCCCACGGCGGCATCAAGGCCGCCAGGCAGGGCAGAGGGAACAGCGATGCGGATCGCGCTCATGACATACGCTCCAGAAGGCCGCCGCTGCGGGTGTTCCGGGCGGCGGGTGGCAGGGTTTTCAAAAAAGATTCCACATGTTCCCAGGCGTCCACCAGGGGCGGCGTGATGGCCGCGGCGGCGCATTCCGTCACCGCCTTGCCCTGCAGCATGGCCTGGACCACGGTTTCGTCGAAGGGCAGATGCGCCAGCACGCGATGCCCCTGCCCGCGGCACCAGGCGCCCATTTCCAGGGCAGCCTGGGGGTTCAGATCATATTTGTTGATGATGACGCCCACGGGGATGCGAAAATGCCCGCTCAGGGCGGCCACCCGCTCCAGATCGTGCCGGCCCGAGGGCGTGGGCTCGCTGACGATCACGGCCATGTCTGCCCCGGTAAGGGAACTGATGACCGGACACCCGATGCCGGGCGAGCCGTCGCTGAGGATCAGCCCGCAACAGTGCGCCGCCGCCACCTCCCGGGCCTGGGCGCGCAGCAGCGCTACCAGCCGGCCGGAATTTTCCTGCCCCGGGAACAGCCGGGCATGCACCAGCGGGCCAAACCGCGTGGAGCTCAAATGCCGCACCCCGCAGTGCCTGGGCTCGGAAATCACCGCCCCGGCCGGGCACAGGGCCAGACACACCATGCAGCCCTCGCAGCGCAGGGGATCGATGGCGAATACCCCGTCCTGCTCCGTCACCGCGTCAAAGGCGCAGCGATCCCGGCAGATGCCGCAGCCGGTACAGGCCTCGGCATCGATGCGGGCTTCCTCGCCGGAGACGAAATCCTGCGTCTCCAGGATGGACGGCTGCAGCAGGATGTGCAGATCCGGGGCATCCACATCCAGGTCGCAGAGGATGGACTTGCGGGCCAGATGGGCAAAGGCGGCGGTGATGGACGTTTTGCCCGTGCCACCCTTGCCGCTGAGAACCACGACTTCACGCACTTCGGCCATGGCTGCCTCCTTCGGACATGGGAACAAGCCGGGTGCGGATGGCGTCCCGGAGGGTGCGGAACATGGCCGCGTGCGACTCGGACAGTTCACTGACCCGGCCGCCCCGGGCGTAATGCTCGGCAATGGCCCGCTCGTGCGGGATCTCCGCCAGAATCGGCAGTCCCTGTTCCTCGCACAGGCGACGCACGGAGTCGTCCCCCAGGCCGGCGCGGTTGATCACCACGCCCATGGGCTTTTGCAACGGGGCAAAGGCTTCCAGCGCCAGGGCGAAATCGTGCACGCCAAAGGGGGTGGATTCCGCCACCAGCAGCACGGCGTCGCTGTCCATTACGGCCTGCATGGCCGGGCAGCTCACCCCGGGGGGGCCGTCGATGATGGCGTCCATGCCACTGCCGGCCAGGCTGCTGCCGTCCAGCACCTCCCGCAGCCGATGCTTCACCGCGCGCATAAGCGGTGGGCTCATGGCCTCGCCCACCCGGAGCCGACCCATGAGGAAGGGCCGGGGCTGGCCGGTCTGCTGCTCCAGATCTGCCACCCGACCCTCCTCCAGCACGCCCAGTTCCCGTTGCCCTTCCTGCAGCGCATCTGCCGGACACACGGCAAAGCAGCCGCCGCAGCCATGGCACATTTCCGGGAAGACCATCAGCGTCTGCCCCAGCAGGGCCACAGCCTTGAAGCGGCACAACTCCGCACAGGCGCCGCAGCGGGTGCAGCGGCTCATATCCGCCACGGGCACGCGCATGGGCACGGGCGTGCGCGCGGCGAGGGTCGGGTTGAGGAAGAGGTGGAGGTTTGGCTCTTCCACATCCAGATCCACGGCCGCGCAGGGCGTGTCCCATACGCTGACAAGGGAGGCGGCGACAGTGGTTTTGCCGGCGCCGCCCTTGCCGCTGGCGATGGCGAGAATCATTCGCCCCGCCCTATTTGTTGGGACCGGCAGCCATGGGGACCTGCCCGTCCAGAAAACGTTGCACGGCCTGACGCACGGTGAGGCCCTCCAGATCCTGCCCCACCTTGATGCCCGCGGCCTGCAGGGCCTGGAAGGCCTTGGGGCCCACATATCCCGTGAGCAGCACGCCCGCGCCGGACTTGGCCAGCACCTGGGCGGCGTTGATGCCTGCGCCGTGGGAAAGGGTCTGCGAGGCGCCGTTGTCCACGTATTCCGCGGCCATGGTGGCGGCGTCCACCACCACAAAGCCGGCGGCGCGGCCGAAACGGGGATCCACAAGACCATCCAGACCCGGACCCTCTGCTGTGACTGCAATGCGTTGCATATTTTGCTCCTGTGGTGCGGCATGTTCCGGAATGGTCCGGACAACCTGGGCGGCCTGGGCGGCCACGCAAGCATCGCATACCGACGCCAGTTGATATTCTCCACCCTCAATGCGCAGGGCATGCCCTTCCACCAGGGCCGTGGCCAGGGCCTTGCGGGCCTGGGCCAGGATACGGCCAAAGGTGTGCCGGGACACCTGCATTTGGGCGGCGGCCTCCTCCATGGTCAGGCCTTCGTGGTCTGCCAGACGCAGCGCCTCGAAGCATTCCACAGGGAGGTACACTTCCACCAGCTCCCGCAGGGGCGTGCCTTGCGGCTTGAAGCACACGGTCTTGGGGGCGGCCTGCACCAGCCGACATTGTCTGGGCCTGGGCATGTCTTCCTCCATTTTGCTCAAATGAGCAGATATGCCCCATTGGGGAGACTGTCAATCCCCAACCTGCAAGTTGGGGATTTTTTCCACATCCTGATCACACGAAACCGCTCAGGCCTGGGATGCGCCGCGCATGCAGGACCCATCGCGTCGGCGGCGCTGCATGCCCTGGCCGGCCTGTTGTTGGGCGGGCACCTGCTCGGCTGTCGCCGGCAGGGTCGTCTCCGGGGCGATTGGTTCCCACTGCGCCGTGCGACCCATGCCCTGGCCTCTGCCCTGTCCTTGGCCTCTGCCCTGTCCTTGGCCTCTGCCCTGTCCTTGGCCTCTGCCACACCGATTGCCGTTGCCGAATCCTTTCATGACTCCTGCTCCTCGTGTTCTGTTGGTTCGATTGGATGCAACATGGCTGCAGCCCGGGCGCAGCATGCCCGCCGCCGGCAGCCATGCGGCGGCGCTCCCGTCTCGCACGGGGACGACTCCGACATCTGCCCGTCCTGCCCGTCCTGCCCGTCTTCCTGCTCAATGCGGATGGCCCAGCCCGACGCCAGCGCCCGGGCCACCAGCCCCCGCGCCTGGGACAGCATTCGCCCCAGGGTGGGCCGGGAAACGCCCATCTGCGCCGCGGCTGTTTCCTGATCCAGGCCCAGATCGTCCACCAGGCGCATGGCCTCCAACCCCTCCAGCGGCAACACCACTCCCTTGAGCAGGCCGCCAGGCACGCCCTGGGGCTTGTACAGGGTGGCGACGGGGCGATGGCCTATGGCCTATGCGGCGACATTTTCGTGGTCTGGGCATGTGCGTGCATCCTTTATGAGCATATGTTCAAAATAAGCAGGATATGGATACTTGTCAAGCGGGGAATTCTGACAAGACGCCATCTGCGCGGCAAGGTGAGGGAACGGGCGACGAAATCAGTGCGAGGAGGAGGAAGGCGTCATGGCCGCCAGGGCGGCGGCCTGCTCGGCATGAATGTCCAGGCCTGCCAGGGCGCTGTTCAGGGCGCGGAGGACGGCCTCCCCCGCGGGCCCCTTGCGCAGGCAGACATGCAGGGTCTTTTCTTCGAGGCGTTGTTCCTGCAGCCGGAGCGTGCCGGCCAGGGGGGTGAGGGAAGGATCCAAGGCAAGCAGATAGTTGAAGACCATGACATCAATGACGGCCAGACGCAGCCGCCCCGAGGCCAGTTTGCGCAGGTTGGTGCGGTCGTCCACCACGGGTTCGGTCTGGAGCACGTTTGCGGCCACCAGGGCGTCGAACTCCCGGGAATTCACATAGCCCTGCACCACCCCCACCCGGTACGGGGCCAGCTGCTCCAGCCGTGCCCAGGGCACGGGCCGGGCTCTCTGTTCGGCAAAGGCCAGGACGCTTGCACCCATGGGCTGGGAGAACAGGAACAAATCTTCCTGGGCTTCCGTATAATATTCAGGAAAATAGCCAAGATAGGATGTGTCGGCGCGCACAGTTTCCAGCACCCTGGCCCAGGGCATGAACTCTATGTGCAGCTCCAGGCCCGCAGCGGCCAACGCCTTGCGCAGCACCATGGCGGAAGCGCCCTGGCCCGGCAACTGCTCCCCGACATACGGCGGCCACTCCAGGGAGACCAGACGCACCACCCGCGGCGAGGCATTCGCCGAAAGGGCCATTCGCAGGGTATCACCATCCATCCACCACAGACAGGCCGTCAGGCCTGCCGTGCAGAGGAGGATGCCGAGGATCCAGGAACGAGGCAGCGCCATGTGCACGCCAGTCTCCTTGCAAAATCGATCCTGTCGGCACCCGCCCGGCATGCGGGCCTCCCGGCGCGTTGTCGCCGGGAGCCGCATGCGTCGGCTCAGGCCAGACCGGAAACGTCGCGACCGGAGGGCGCAGGCGCGGCGGAAGATTTTTCACGCAGCTTTTCGAGCGCTTCCTTGTATGCCTGCTCGCCCCGATACGTCCGCACCCACGCACCGTCCGGCCCGCGTTTGACCTGATACCAGCCGTCGGTTTCGGCGTCGTATTGCTCAAACCACCCCGCGGTGCCGAATTCCGAATCAAGGGGAACCGTTTTCCGGACGCCGGGCTCCACCATGGTGAATTGCACTGCCTGGGGCAGCGTATCGAACATGGCGCAGGCGGTGGCGCACAACGCAAGCACGCCAAGGCAGGCAGCGCGCGACATCTTGCCGAAGAGCTTCACATTCCCAAGCATGGACAGACCTTGCAGAATTTAAGGTGATTGAAGAATAGCGGCAGTCTAGCCTATCCTGTCATTCTCCGCAACGAGGCGACAGGCCAGGTCAGCGGGAGAGGAGGCAACGCGCCAGGGCCTTGGCGGCGGTCCGGCATTGTGCGGCGGCCAGGGCCAGCCGGCCGCGGGCAGTACGGGCGGCCTGCAGGGTGATCGTCATGCGCGGGACGGCACCGGTCTGGTATTTGTACGGCTCGTCGCCCCACAGGAAATGGAATTCCTCGATCTCGCCCAGGGACGCTTCGATGATTTCCATCTGCAGCATGTTCCCGGCCTTGACCTTGGAGCCGGCCTCGCTGCGGCCCGACTGGAGGAAATACTGCTTGCCGGCGAAGGCAAGACCAAACTCCATGGCCTCCATCTGCCCGTCCACCAGCATGCCGAAGAGCCGCAGCCGGCCCAGGGCCATGCAGGTGGCGGCGGTGTGCTCGAAAAAGCTGCGCCGCCGGGGCTCGGCAAAGGAGCTTGTCTGCCCCAGGGCGTCCCAGCGGGCGGCATGGAGTTCGAAGAATCGCGCCAGATCCGCCGGCAGGGATTCGGCATCGGCACGGTGCATGCGCATGCCGTGCTTTTTGGCAAAGCGATCACGGTCCTTGAGGATGATCTTCTTGTACACCACGTCCGGCATGGCCCGGAAGGTCTCCACCGTGGCCGGCCGCACCGTCAGCACGGGGCAGATGTGGCAGTGGTGCAGGTGGAACGGCACGTCATTGGCGAACAGCCAGTGCCGCAGATGCGTCAGGGGCAGATCCCCGGCCGCGGCGTTGCCGTATTCCAGCAGATCCCAGTCTCCCTGCTGCCACAGGTGTTCCATGCACAGCCTGGCAAGCCGCTCCTGTCCGGGTTGGAGGATCATCCCCAGAAAATCGCCGCCGGCATCGTGATCGCCCACAAGGCACAGGGTGCGCAGGTGCATCCCGACATGCCTGCGGCGGGTGACGTACCACGGCGCAAAGCCCAGCAAATCGCCTTCTGCAGATTCCAGCACCAGCAGACGCAGGGAATCCTCCGCGCCAAAGTGCTCCCACCAGCACCGCAACCAGTCGTAGGTCATGAAGATGTGCCCGCCGGCGCGGGCCACCAGGGCATCCCAGGCGGCGGCCAGGGGTCGGGCGTCCTCGAAGGACTCCAACTGCCGGATGACTGGGGGGGCGTCTTTGGACACGAGATCAGCGTTTCACCGGGTTGAATTCCTGGACAAGCTGCCGGGCCAGGGCCACGCCGGCCACGTTCCAGCGGAGGAACTCCAGGACAGTGAGCTGCAGCGCCAGCCAGGGCTTGCGCCGGGCCGGACCGGACCAGACGGACACCACGGACGGAGCCAGCCACAGAAGCCCCAGCCAGGCCATGCCCTGCGCCGTGCCCAGCCCCAGGACGCAGGCCAGCATGACCACCAGACACCACAGATGCCCGGCCGCCATCAACGGCTGCCGCAGGGTGCGGCTGCGAAAGCGGTGCTTTCTGGCAAAGGCCAGGCTGCCGCCCTGTCGCCAGAATTCCTTGCGCACGAACTCGGACACACTTTTTTCATGGCCGGTGTGCACGAGTACGACGGCATCTGAGGAGATCGCCCCCAGGCCGGCATCTCTGGCGCGCAGGGTCAGATCTTTGTCTTCGCTGGTGTGCAGCGTCTCGTCGAACCCGCCCAGGACGGCAAAGGCGGCGCGGGGGATGTTCATGTTGCGGCCGGGCAGAAAGTCCACGTCCCGCACGCCGGCGCGACGCAGCACATAGCGTTCCCCCCAGATGCGGGCCACCCAGGGAACCGCCGCGTCCTGCGGCGTGGTTTCCACAAAGCCCAGCAGGCCAGTAAGGCCGGCGGCGTATGCGGCATCCACCGCATCCAACCAGCGAGGCGGCACCCGCATGTCTGCATCCAGAAAACACAGAATCTCCCCACAACTGGCGGCGGCGCCACGATTGCGCAGGGCGGCGATGGCCACGCGCCGGCCGTTGGTGTTCTCCAGCACCTGCACCCCCAGCTTCCGGGCAATGGCCTGGGAGCCGTCGGTGGAGCCGTTGTCCACCAGGATGATTTCCACGGCATGCCGGTCGGCCGCGGCAGCCCGGATGGAGCCCACGCAGGCGGCGAGGTTGGCGGCCTCGTTCCAGCAGGGAATGACGATGGCGAAGCGTGGCGCTGGCGGATGTTGGGCCATGGCTACACGATGCTCTTGTGCAGGAAGTATTGGTCCACCAGGTACTGATTAAGCTGGCTGATGGGCTTGTAGCGAATGATGTACACGAAGCGCAGTTCTGCATCGGGCAGCTCACGCTTGCGGACCACCTCTCCCATCACGGTGCAGCGCTTGCGTTTTTTCTTGCCCAGGCGGCGGGAGACGTTGCCCAGCCTGTAAATGCGGATGCTTTGATCTTCCAGATCCACATCCGAATAGATTTTCAGACACTCTTCGTTCATGTCCACCAGGGTGAAATCGCCCAGGCAGAGCTCGCTGGTATCGCTGAATACCCGCATGCACAGGGAGGCGTGGCGCTGGGTCACCCGTTCCAGCTCCCGGCGTTCCATGTAGTCCTTGAGCAGCCAGGCCCTGATCGCGTTGCGCCAGAAGTAGGCGCCGCCCTTGACGAACACCGAGCGGGTAAGCACCACGCCGGTGAAGACGACGATGATCAAATCCCAGATGATGCTGCGCTTGAGGTGCACATATTTGTTGTCGATGAACGCCCGGATGCGTTTGGGGCAGCTGTGCGGGGTGAACAGCTGGGCATAGCCGATGAGCCCGGGGCGAACCATGAACCGCTGTTCGTAGTTGGGAATCTGCTTGCACAGTTTGGCGTACACTTCCGGCCGCTCTGGCCGGGGGCCCACGAAATCCATGTCGCCCTTGAGCACGTTGACCAGCTGGGGCAGCTCATCAAGCCGTGTGTCGCGCAGCAGCTTGCTGAACGGGGTGGTGAGCTTGTGCTGATGGGAGAGCAACTCTCCGCCGATGAGCTTGTCCGCCCCCACAGGCAGGGTGCGGAATTTTATCATCTTGAACGGCTTGCCCCCCAGCCCCATCCGGGATCCGAAGTACAGCACCGGCCCGCCATCGCGCAGTTTGATGGCGATGGCGATGACCACCATGATGGGCAGGGCCGCCAGCAGCATGACGCTGGAAAGCACCATGTTGAACAGGGTGATGGAAAGGAAGGACCCCCGCGAATACCCGAATTGGCGCACACCCTGGGCGGTGGCGAACGGGCGGCGGGCGCTCTGCGAGACTGGTGCATACGGCTGCATGATCAATCCTTATGCAAACGTGCCGGCGCGCCCCCGGCCCCATGCCCGGAGCGCCAAACGCTGGGGCGCGCCGCACTCTCTATCACACGTTGGCCTGCGCCGTCTATTTGACATTCCAGTTTGGAATGGACATAATTGTAGGCAAATCCGCGAACTTGGCCACATCTTCCGGCTTTTTGAAGGTGTGGTCAAAGTATTCCCGCAAGAATCCGAGGCTAAATCCGGTGATGAGTCCCACCAGCGCCCCGACGAACAGCAGGTTGGACCGCGGGAACACGGGCGCGCCGGTGAAAAACGGCCGCGAGAGCACGCTGACGCTGAAGAGCGTATCCCCGCCGGAGCCGGAAATCCGCGCTTCTTCCCGACGCCGGGCAAAGGTGTCGTACGAAAGTTTGAGCAGATCTGCCTCGCGCTGCACCCGCTGGTTGGCGATGACGGTTTCCTGCAGGGTGAGGTTGCGGGTATTGATTTCCTCAAGCCGCACTTCAAGGCTCTCAATCTGGTCGCGCAGGGTGTTGAGCTGTGTTTCCTGATTGGTGGTGTAATCCACCACTTCGGACTTCAGCGCGGCATACGCCGATTTGACGTGCTCGTCCACACGGCGCACCTTCTCGCTGGTCTCGCTGTAGATGCGCAGCAGCTGCCCGCGTTCCAGCACCAGCGTCTGCACCTTTTCGCCCAGCAGTCGGATGGACTCGTTCTCGATGAAGGCATAGAACTGCACTTCCTGCGAGGCCAGCACGTCCCGGAGATGCTTGACGAACAGGTCTTTTTCTATCCACAGGCTGCGCGTGGTGTCCAACTGCTGCTCCAGCATGCGCCGGAGCTGCATGTTGCTTTCGATTTCCTGGATGGGATTGGCGGTGTTGCCATCCCTGGCGAGCTGCACCAGCAAATCTTCCTTGGCCTTGAGTTCCGTATCGAACCCTTTGGCGGTCTCGTTGAAGAACCCTTCCGCACTGGCCGGACTATAGACCCCGGTGTGGAACCCGATGTACTGGATGAAGAGATTTTCCAGAATCTTGAGGGCGCGTTGCGGATTCTTATCCATGTACCGCACCTTGAGGACGCTGGTTTCCGGCAGGATTTCCGTGGTGAGGCCGCCCTGCACTCGCCCCACCTGTTCCTTGAGGGCGTCGCCTTTGGTGTCGGCCTCGGTGAAGAAGAGCTGCTGTTCGGCCATGCGCTTGATGGTTTCCCCCACAACATCGGGCGAAAGCAGCATCTCTTTTTCCGTATTCAGCTCGCGCATGGTGATTTCCATCACCCGCGCCTGCACGTTTTCCAGGGTGCCGGGGTCCACCTGCACGCGGTTGCCCTTGACCAGCAGGGAGCCATCCGCCGCAAAGGTGGGGGGATAGAACTGCCAGATGACGGCCGCCGCCAGGGTGAACAAAATGGTGGTGCCGATGATGATCCGCTTTTGCGCAAAACAGATCTGCACGAACTCTCGCATGTAATCTTCGGTGCGTATCATACTGAAACCCGCCTGGTGTTGGAGGGGTGCATCCCGTGAATTCCTGCACGGTTTCCTGCACGCCGGGGAGGTTCGGGAGCGCTTTGCAGCGCATGCGACCTCCCCGGTGCGCAGGGGCACGTGTTACTGGTTGTTCTCCAGCTCTGCCCTGCCGTCGGGGGACTTGGAGTAGTTCTGCGACTTGCCGGGCACCAGGTCGAGGAGCGGATCGTCCAGCAGATCTGCCCCGAAACCGATGCCCCAGCCGTTGAACAGGAAGATATCCGCCACTTCCCGCATGATTTCGCCCCACTTGGCTGTTTCCCGCCGGGGGATGAAGACGATGTCGTCCGGCTTGAGCCAGAAGTGTTCGCCTGCTTCCTGGCCATGCATGGCTCGTTCCAGGTCGTAACCGCGCGCCATGAGGGTGCGGTCTGGCAGTTGTTCCTTGGGGTCCACCACGCGTGCGGGCGGTTCTTCCACATCGTTGCCCGGGCAGCAGAGCACCAGACGCTTGGGCTGCTCTGCCGGGGGCAGTTCTTCCACGCGGCGGTTGGGCAGCGGCTTGCGGAACACCACCACCTTGGAGGGCCGGGCCTGGGTGGTGAGCCCGCCGGCGCGCGCCACGGCATCCAGCACGGTAATGGGAGTGCGGATCTCCAGGGATCCGGGAGTGGTCACCGCACCCATCACGTACACCACTGCGCCGGTGGACTGCTCCAGAAAGAGGTCCACGTGCAGGCCGGTGAGGAAGTTGTCGTACATGACGTCAATTTCCTTGTGCAGCTCAGGAATGCTCTTGTTCGCGGCCGCCACGTCCCCGATAAGGGGCAAGGTGACGATGCCGTCCGGCCGGATGGTCACCAGCCGGGAAAGCCCGCGGGGAGCGGTGTGCAGGTCTGCCTTGAGTTCGCGGATATGAGAACTGAATTCCGGCACGGTGATGTAGATTTCCGGCGTGCGCAGGATGGAGGAGAACCGGCCGCGGATTTCCTGGGTCACGTCATCCACAGTGCGGCCAGCCACCTGAATTCCGCCGATATAGGGCAAATAGATGTAGCCGTTGGGGGTGACGTTCTGCTCTTCGTTG
This sequence comes from Megalodesulfovibrio gigas DSM 1382 = ATCC 19364, assembly GCF_000468495.1. Classification (NCBI taxonomy): domain Bacteria; kingdom Pseudomonadati; phylum Thermodesulfobacteriota; class Desulfovibrionia; order Desulfovibrionales; family Desulfovibrionaceae; genus Megalodesulfovibrio; species Megalodesulfovibrio gigas. The sequence goes on along the minus strand of NC_022444.1, from coordinate 2,073,391 downwards.
AGCTCCGGCAGGTCCACGAACTTCACCTGCACCAGATCATCCACGGTAAGGGTGAACTTGTCCTTGAGTTCCCAGGTACGAATCTGGAAGAGCACGTCCAGCACGTCGCCGGGCTTGAGTCGGTATTCCGTAAAGATGAAGTCCGGCGTGGGATAGGTGGCCTTGTCGCGCTCGAAGGTTGTAGAATTCATCACCCGTTCCTGGCCATCGCCGAGTCGAGGTCCGCATGCGGAAACACTCAACACGACAGCGGCAAGCAGGAGACAGAAAACACACAATCGGCGGTGCATGGTCATGATGTTCCTCCGTGCTGTCGCCGTTAGATTTTGCCGTACAGCGCTGCGGGAATATAGTAGCGCCGCTTGTTCAGCACCACGCCCAGCACCTTTCCATTCACCAGACGCAGGCGCTCCACAGCGCTTTGCACCACTTCCCACTTGGTTTTCTCGCACTCCACCACCAGCACGACACCGTCGAACTGGCCGGCCAGCACGTTGACCTCTGAGGAACTCATGACCGGGCCGCCGTCCATGATGATATAATCGAAGTGCTCCTGCAGCTGCGTGAGTCGCTCCTGCAGCAGATTCGCCTTGAGAATATGGCTGATTTCCAGTCCGCTGGACCCAAACGGCATGACTGCCAGATTGCGGACGTCGGTGCCGCGAATCAAATCCGCCAGTTGCACGCCGCCCTGCAGAAACTCGGTGAACCCGGGAGCCGTCTCCACCTGAAACAGCTGATGCAGCAACGGGGCAGTGGGATTGCCGTCCACCAGAAGCACTGTGGCAGAGCCGTTGATGGTGAGGCCGTAAGCCAGGGACAATGCAGCAGTGGTTTTTCCCTCACCCTTGAAGCTGCTGGTGACAAACAGTGACCGCGCGCCCTTGCCGGCGCTCAGGAGATTGCCCTCCGCCAAGGCCATTTCCCGCGTGTTTTTGACGAGCTTTGCCTTGATGGCTTCCGGAAGTCTCCCCATTGTCTGTGCCGCCATGACGTCTCCCTTCCTTCGCTCTTGCCGGAACTGCAATGAGCCTGAACGTATGCAGACCTGCCCCCCAGCAGGACTGGATCCCCCCGCTCCACCCTCTTCAGCATGTCATGATGCGATGCCGCTGTTGCAGCATGGCCGCCTGCAACGCCGGGAGTGACGCTGCAACGCAGCCCCAAGCCGTCACGGCTTGCCTGGGCAGCCAGTCGCCATCCCCCGCAGCCGTCGCCAACTCCTTGCGCGCTGCGACCCCCAACATATCCATGATCAATGATCACCGAGAGTGCTTTGTGATGGCATACCTTGACATTCACTCTTGCGTCAACACAGAAAATAAATTTTATGCGTACAAAACTGTACTTTGCAATAAAATATTTTTTTGCTACACAAAAAAACGTACTGAATAAAAATCTACCACTGCAATACTCGCCCAAACACAAGTCTATTGAATTGAGAATAAAGTCTAGAAAATTTCTAAGACACTGGTTTTTGTCCACCTTGAGGTGCTTTTACAACAGGGCAACAGAAATAATGCATCCATAAAGAGCACTACAACAGAATACAATCTACATCCATTTCCATCCACTGCGGGCTTTGCCTATCAGCACTGAAGCACCAACCATACGGAAAGATGATTTCGAAAAGTACAATGTTTTGACAATTCATTTAACACACACATTCATCGTATTGTCGCAGCAAGTGCGCCGGCATGCATCATGGCCATTCCAGATACACATGCAACGCACTTTCAAAATTTTTTCTACACGGCAGTGCATGTCAATACATCATGTAAACATTTGCCTTTCTTGCTCTGCATTCCATCCCCTGCAGCAATTTATCTGGCAACACCACGAAGCATGAAGATCAATCGCAGTCTAGAATTTGTATATTGACTAATAGCGCTTGCCAATTCGCAAAAAAATGGACATCATTGGCACCAAAAAGAGACACACTCCATGGCGTTCTTTTTGCTGCATTCGAAGGAACGCGTGAAATAAGGACGGCTGCTGCGGCACCTCGGCAGGATATTGAAGACGCCTTCCCGTGCCGGCGCATCGGATGCACCATCGCCTTGCGCCTCGCAAGGCACGCGCTGCGCACGCCAGGGGGGCGTGTCGCATCCGGGCATCCACCGGGAAACGTGCACTTGATGCAACCGTCCCTGCGACTGGAACGCCCAGCAACGGCGATTCCAGCACTCTGCGAGGGGTCACATGATGATGCGCAAATGTGTTCTGGTTCTGTCCGTCAGTCTGTTTCTCACTGCGGGATTCATCGTCTACAAGGCCTCCCTGGAGCAGGACATCACGGCGTTGCTGTTCGCCTCTGCTGCGCCGGAGGCCACCGCGGCGGCTGCGCCTGCCGCGCCTTCGGCGGCCGCGCCCCATCAGGCCGAAGCGGCTGACGAGCCGCCCCTCGACACAGACGACGTCTTTCGAAAAGTGGCTGCCTTGCAGATGCCCGCCGCCACCAAGACGCCCACCCTTTCCGACGCCACCTCTGCCCAAGGGAACCGTCACACTGGCGACTCCCCGCTGGACGAGCTGAACAGGCTGGCCGAAAAACGCAGCCTGTACGCCACGCAGATTGCCGAAATCTCCGCATCCCTGGAGGCCATCCAGACGGAACAGGCCGCCTTGAAGGCCAGGGCGGAATCCCTGCACTCCCAACGCGGCCAAACCGCCAAACTGCGTGAGCAGCTCGACGCCCTGGAGCAGGAGCGCCAGACCCTGGAAAAAGCCCTGCTGACTGTGGAAGACGAGATCATCGAACAGGAACACCTCGTCGCCGACAGCCGCAAGGCCATGGGCAGTCTGCAGATCGTGCGCGAGCGCAGTGCGGCCGTCGCCAAATCCATCGAAAAGATCAACGCGCAACAGAACCTGAGCAAGCGCCGTCTGGTGGAGCTTGATGCCGCCCTGAGCGCCAAGGATGCAGACATTGCCGGCCTGGAGGACGCCATCGCCGCCTTGCTGCGGACCGAGGAAGAATCCGCCCGCGTGGAAGCGTCTCTGGCCGGCATGCAAAGCCAGGCCTTGACGCCCGAGCTGGAGGCCCTGCGCAGGAGCATCTCCCAGACGCACAAGGCCGCCGCCGCGGCCCTGGTCCAAAAACGCGCGGCACGGGAACAGGCCGAGAAAGCCCGCGACGCCCTGCGCAAGGACAAGGCGGCCATCAACGATGCCCTGGAAGCCCAGCGCAAGGAGCTGGAGCCGCTGCGTCAGGAGGCAGAGTCGCTGCAACTGGCGAGCGGTGGCAAGCAGGTGACCAAGGAACAACTGGCCGCGATGGAAGCAACCTTGAACCAGGCCAAGCACCAACGCCAGCAGCTCGCAGACAAGCTGGCGGCCCTGGCCGAAATCAAACGCGGCATGGAAGACGCCCTGCACTCGGCAAGCAACACCCAGGCGGAGATGGATGAAATCGAGTCCGCCCTGGCCGAGTCCGAGCTGCAGATTTCCCGCTTTCTGCGTGATCGCGACACGTACCACTCCCAGCTCTCCGCCCTCGACGAACGCCTGTACTCGCTGCAGGACGATATCCGTCAGGCCCTCACCACTGCCGAGTCCACCCTGCTTGGCGGGCCGCAGCCAGACGCCCAGGGGCGGGCGCGTTCCCTGGTGGCCGCCCTTGGGGACGGCGCCTTTGCCCCTGGCAAGGCCGTGCTGCAGGACGCCGTCAAACCGCAGGTGGCCAAGGCCCTGGCCGCCCTGCTCCAGAACCAGGGCGCTCGCGTGAGTGTGGAAGGCCATACCGACGACTCCCCCCTGAGCGGCCCGGCAAAGGACCAGTACGGCGACAACATCAACCTCTCCTACCACCGGGCCAAGGCCGTTGCGGACGCCCTGGTCGAAGGCGGCCTGCCGCCCGCCGCCGTCGTCGTGGCGGCCCACGGCGCCAGCAGACCATCGCACCCCAACGATACCCTGGAGGGCCGCTCCCGCAACCGGCGCGTGGAAATCTGGCTGGTGACGCAGTAGTCCCTGCACGAATGTTCGACCGACGCCGCGTCTTGGCCAGCACGTTGCATCAAGACGGCAGGAGGGTTGCATGTATACCAATTACTTCGGGCTTTCCGCCCTGCCCTTTGAAAACTCACCAGATCCCGGCTTCTTTTTCGATCATGGCCGCCATGCGGAAGTACTGGATCTCATGCAGGATTTCGTCACCACCAGCCGCGGCTTGCTGGTGGTGGCCGGCCCCATCGGCACCGGCAAAACCACGCTGAGCCAGATGCTGGTCCGGGAACTGCCGGAACACATCAAACTCATCTGGCTGGTGGAACCGCCGGCCACGGCCAAAGACTTCGTGATGTTTGTCGCCCAGGAACTGGGCGTGGCCTACACCTATGAGACGCGGCTGTTCATCATCCGCGATCTGGTAAAACGACTGGTGGAGCTGCACGCCAGCGGCAAGCGGACGCTCATCATCGTGGATGAAGCGCACCTGATGAGCGCCGAAGTGCTGGAAGGCGTGCGCATCATGAACAACTTCGAAAAAGGCGCAGACAAGCTGGTGCATGTGGTGCTCATCGGGCAGGAAGAACTCCTGGCCACCCTGGAGGATCCGGCCATGCGTCCCCTGCGGCAGCGAATCTCCACCACCATCAACCTGGGGCGCATGTCTCCTCCCATGGTCCGGGCATACATCGAACACCGGCTGGCCCTGGCGCAGGCGCCGCAGGATCTCATGAGTCCCCTGGCCATCGATACCATCGCCCACGTGTCCGGTGGTGCGCCCAGGCTGGTGAACACCCTGTGCAACATCGCCTTCCGCAATGCGTATGTGAAAAAAACCAAAGTGGTGGATTACGAAGAAGCCTTCCGCGCCGCCGAGGAGCTGGGCCTGGGCAAGGCGGCCTTGCATCACTTGATCAACCTTTCCAGCGATGCACAGCTAGAGACCCTCAAGGCGGTGGACCTGGAGGCCTGGGCCTCACGCATCCGGGAAGAAGTGGCCCGGGAAAAGGCGGCCGCGCGGGAATCCGGCGGCGCAGTCGTGTCTGCCGCCGGCGAGGCAGGGGCCTCCTCTTCCGCCACGGCCCCTGGCAAGCTGCGCGACGCCCGTCGCCACGGAGCCGGCATGGCCCAAGCCGGCCAGTCCGGCCAGTCCGGCCAATCCGGCCGCACCACGCGCCCCTGGCTCATGCCGCTGCTCTTGCTGGGGCTGTCCCTGGCCACCCTTGCGGCCAGCGTGTATTACTATGGCCCCCGCCTGGGGCTGGACGTGACGCAGCACCTCATGGAATTCAAGCGACTGGTGAGCCTGCTGCATCCCTGACCCCATGCCCCCATGACGCGTCTCGGGGGAAGAACCTTTCTAAAGACTTTTTATTGTGATTCAAGGCCACTATGANCTCTCGCAATGTCCTTTTTCAAAAACAACGTGTTCTAAAAATAGGCTGATACGCCATCAGAAGATGCTTGGTCCCTTGTCTTCCGTGCGCTTGCGGGTCACGTCCTTGCGGCGGCCGGAGTAGTCGTCCCGCTGCCGCTCCTGCCTGGCCTTTTCCTGCAGCGTGTACATGCGCTTGTTGTATTTGAGAACGCCCTTCTCCCAGACCTGATGATAGCGGTCTCCCGTGGGGCCAATGCGCACGGCCGGACCATTCTTGAGGCCATCGCGGAATTCGCCGATATACACCGCGCCGTTTTCCAACTGCACGGTACCACGGCCGTTCATGCAGTCACCATCACGGCAGCGGCCTTCCAGGTGCGGGTCCGTATCGAACTTGAGCCCCAGGAATTCCTGACGGAAATGGTCCTCGCGCTGTGCGCAGGCCTCGCCAGACAGGCCTGGCGCCATGGTCACGGCAAGGCAGGCCAATGTCAGAATGAGTCCGGAAAACGGGAAATACATGGGCCGGATACGCATGGGCCACCTCGTCTGGCTATGGAGCGGCATCTCCAGGAGCGAGCACGCCATGTGCTACCATGGAGAACAGATAGAACAGCATACCACACCTGCCCCTGCAATGCAATGCATCACAGCGCAGCGCACACTACCACATGGCGGGCGATGCAGTATTGAACACCTCGCGCAAGGCCTGCAGCACCAGGGCGCGTTGCGCTGCGGTCAACGCATGAGGCGTGCCATTGCACACGGCATCCAGCCGCCGTTCAAACTTCAGGACAAAAAAATCCGGAACGGACAAGGTCTCCACCTCAGAGACGAGCATCAGTTGCTGCAAGGCGATTTCGTGTTCCATGACCGTGCGATTTTGTTACAATATGGTAACACCTTGGAAAGGGTCTTGCCTGGGGGCAACCTTGTGTTACCTGTGGGAAGGTCAAGGGTCAAGCCGCAATGCGCCTTGCGCGCACGGCGATGCCATGCAGTAAACATCAGACAGGAGGTCTTTTTCGGCATGGCCAATCAACTGAAAACGCTGCTGCTTCTGGGCCTGCTCTCGGGGCTCATCCTGTTCATCGGCGGCGCTGTGGGTGGCAAGGGCGGACTCATCATCGCCCTGTTCTTCGCCCTGATCATGAATGTGGGCAGTTATTGGTTTTCCGACAAGCTGGTATTGCGCATGTACCGCGCCAGGGAAGTTTCTCCCAGCGAGGCGCCGGGGCTGCACCAGATGGTGGACGAGCTGGCCCGCGAAGCCGGCATCCCCAAGCCGCGGGTGTGCATCATTCCCGGCGACGCGCCCAACGCCTTTGCCACGGGCCGCAACCCGGAAAACGGCGTGGTGGCCGTGACGGAAGGCATTGTGGGCCTGCTCTCGCGCGATGAACTCAAGGCCGTGCTGGCCCACGAAATCGGCCATATCAAAAACCGGGACATCCTGGTGCAGACCGTGGCGGGCGTGCTGGCTTCGGTGGTCATGTTTCTGGCGAACATGGCGCAGTGGGCGGCCATTTTCGGCAGTTTCGGTTCCAACAGCGACGAGGACAGCCCCAATCCCATCGCCGGCCTGCTCCTGGCCATCCTGGCGCCCATCGCCGCCACCCTCATCCAGATGGCCATCTCCCGCTCCCGGGAATACCTGGCAGACAGCACCGGCGCCCGGCTCTCGCACAACCCCCTGGCCCTGGCCCGGGCGTTGGAAAAACTTTCCGCCTACAACGCCCGCGGCGGCATGACGTCGGGCAGCGAGGCCACGGCGCACATGTTCATCGTCCACCCGTTCACCGGGTCCCGCGTGGCCTCCCTCTTCAGCACCCATCCCCCCACCGAAGAGCGGGTGCGCCGCCTCAGGGAGATGGCTGCCGGACGATAGGGCAAGTACTCTTTGAGCGGAGTTCTCGGGGGAACACCTTTCTAAAGAAAGGTTCTTCCGCCCTTCAA
>NC_022444.1:1804886-2064643 GCF_000468495.1 Megalodesulfovibrio gigas DSM 1382 = ATCC 19364 | reverse complement strand
CATGCAATATGCGGGCTAGCCGCCCCCTCCTTACCGATCTCAGGCCAGGGTGTCCGACCACGCCCTGGCCCCTTCACCTTCTCCTGGCTGCGGCTCGCCCTGGCTGATGCGAGCGATGTTTTCCGAAAATGACCACCCGGCCCAGAACAGCATGGCGGCCAGGGCCACCACGCCAAGGCAGTGGGCAAGGAACCGGATGACCGAAATGCGGACGCGCATGGGCGGTCTCCTGTCTGCAACGTGTCGCGACGACAGGAAGATCCTGCCGCACCCTGCCCAAATGCAAAGACCATGCTCATTTCCGGAGGAACATTGTCGGCCCGGGCTGGGCATTTGCAGACGGTTGTGGCAGAATGCAGGCATCCTTTCCGAGATTCACCCTTCAGGAGATCGCAACATGCCGACTTTGCTGTACTTGCAAGCATCCCCACGCAGGGAGCGTTCCTACTCCACCCAGGTGGCGAACACGTTCGTGGAAGCCTGGCAGGCGGCCAATCCCGGAGCCGCCATCATCGTCAAAAACCTGTTCGAAGAAGCGCTGATGCCCTTTGACGGGCATGCCTTGCAGGCCCGCTACCATGCCCGGCAGCCCGAGTTGCTCACCCCGCAGGAGCAGGAAGCCTGGGGCCAGGTGGCGCTCCTGGCCGAGGAATTCAAGGCGGCGGATCGCCTGGTCATCGCCTCGCCCATGTGGAATTTCATGATTCCCTACCGCCTCAAGCAGTATCTGGACATCATCATCCAGCCCGGCCTGACCTTCACCGTCACCCCGGACGGCCAGTACCAGGGCCTGGCCACGGGCACCAAGGCGCTGTGCGTGCTGGCCCGCGGCGGGGCATACCCTGCGGGCACGCCGGCGGAAGCCTACGACTTCCAAAGCAAATACCTGCGGTTCGCCCTGGGATTCATCGGGGTGACGGACGTGACGACCCTGTTCGTGGAGCCCACCCTGGCCGGCAAGGAACAGGCCGAGCAGGCGCGCGACGCCATGGCGGCCAAGGCACGGGAAATGGCGACTACATTCTAGGGCACGTTGTTTTTGAAAAGAACTCTCGGGGGAAACCCTTTCGCAAGAAAGGTTCTTCCCCCGCCCCCCTTTCCAAAGACTTTTATAGGGCGTTATATTTTCTTGACCCAGGCCCCGCCGGTATGGCTGAGGAACATGAGCTTGCGGCCCTGATTGCCGCCCACATCCTGTGCGGCCGGTGTGAGGCCTCGTTGCCTGAGCAGCCGGCGGGCCATCTCCACATTGCGCGCCCCCACCTGCAGGGCGGGCCGGCCGTGCAGGGCCGTGTCCCGGTTCATGATCTCCGCCCCGCCAAAGAGCTTGGTTTCCAGGCAGTCCAGTACGGCCCCGCCCTTGCCCATGATTTCCAGCAGGTGTTCCAGGGCGTCGTCCACAAATTTACAGGGCGCTTCGGTGTCGTCGGGATAGTCGGCGCGTGTGGGCAGGAAGGCGTGCGCCACGCCGCCGATCTGGCTGACGGGGTCGAAGATGGTGATGGCCACGCAGGACCCCAGAATGGTGCTCACCAGTGTGGGCGTGCGCGCCACATGGCACTGCTTGGGATCCAGATACAGCAGCGGGAAGTGGGCAGCCAGATGTTTCACGACGAGGTTGCATCCCGTTCGGTCGGGAAGCGATGCACCTGGAAGTGCTTGTCCAGGCGCATGGAATGAATGATATCGAACACCTCATCACGGACGTTGTAGAGTTCCAACGCCCCGCCAGCGCGCTGCAGGGACATGGAAATGCCGATGAGCACGGACAGGCCCACGGAATCCAGGTCCTGCACGCGCGCCAGATCCAGCTGCAGCCGGGTGGCGCCGGAGTCCATGGCCTGTTCCGCTGCCTGCCGCAGGGCCGATACCGTCGCTGCGACAATGTTTTCTGTCATCACCAAACGATGAGTCACCACATGTTGCCCCTGTTGGTGTTGCTGATGGTGCATCCGGACACGCACTACGGCGCAGGCAGGCGCTCCAGCATGTCCCGCATGGCCGCCTGCAACTGCTCCAGCCTGATCGTGAGGCCATGCAGCGCCTCGGCCATGGCAGCCTGATCCTGCTGTTTGGCGGCGTGCTCCAGGGCCAGCGCCGCAAGGCGGGCGGCCTCGGCATCCACCGTGGCGGCAGCTCCCTTGAGGGAATGGGCCTGTTTTTGGAGGGACGCGACGTCGCCGCGCTCAAAGGCGGCGTGGAAGTTGCCGATGCGTGTTTGCAGATCGTCCAGAAAGGTCTTGTATAACAAGGCCAGGAATTCTTCATCGCCATGAATGCGCGCCAGGGTCACCGCCGTATTGAGCACGGGCATGTCATCCCCGGGTGCTGGCTGCTGCTGTCCGTCGTTCATGTTTTCCCCCCCCTGCATCCGGACATCGGACGTAGGTTGTTGGTGCGCAGCGTGGAGCGGATCGGCAACTGGAGCAGACATAGCCGTCCCTGTCTGCGCATGTCGGGCGGATCTCCCCCCCGCCGGGCCATGCAGCCGCCCCTGGTTGCTCTGTCGCTGCGAAATCGCCCCTAGTATATTCAGAAGCTGCTGCCTGTCCAGGGGTTTGGAGATATAATCATCCATGCCGGCCTTGAGAAAGCGTTCCTTGTCCCCCTTCATGGCGTGGGCCGTGAGGGCAATGATGGGGATACTCCTGTCGAATCCCGGCCGGCTGGCAAAGGCGCCGGCGCCGGCGCGGATGCGGCGGGTGGCCTCGATGCCGTCCATGATCGGCATCTGGATGTCCATGAGAATGCAGTCGAAGGTGTGCGATTCCAGGAGTTGCAAGGCTTCCTGACCATTGGCCGCCGTGGCCACGGTGTGGCCTTGCCGCTCGATGAGGCGCGCCGCCAGCAGACTGTTGACCATGTGATCCTCGGCCAGCAGCACGGCCAGACGCCGGCCTGCGACGGGCGCGTGCCCGGCTGCATCCTGGGCCGGCGAGGTTGCCTCCGCCCGGCATGACGCGTCGTCTGCAGGGGCAGGCGGGGATTCCGGCTGTTCTTCCGGCGCGGTGGTCCCCACCAGCACCCGTGCGGAAAAGAGGCTGCCCTGCCCTACCCTGCTGGACACGACGATGTCTCCGCCCATAAGCACCGCCAGCTTGCGGCTGATGGTCAGCCCAAGACCGATCCCCTGATGCGTCCTGGCCAGGGAGGCATCCACCGGGGAGAAGGGGCGGAACAACTTGCCCATCACTTCTTCGGAAATGCCGATGCCCGTGTCCGCCACCTCCAGCACCAGGGGCAGCCGGTCGGCCTGCGGCGCACCGATGCGGATGCGCAGCTCCACCTGGCCGGCAGGGGTAAACTTGATGGCGTTGCCCACAAGATTGATGAGGATCTGCCGCAGCCGGATGGGGTCGCCCACAACGAGGGGGGGGAGGTCCGGCTGCAGATCGACAATGAGCTGCAGGCCCTTGCTGCAGGCCGAGAGCTCGAAGGTATGCCGGACCGTCTCCACGAGCTCGCGCAGGTTGAGGGGCTCCTCGCGAATCTCCAGCATGCCGGCTTCGATTTTGGAGAGATCCAGAATGTCGTTGAGCAGCACCAGCAGGCCCTGGGCGGACTGCTTGAGCAGGCCCATGTAGCCGCTCTGTTCGGCATCCAGCGGCCCGGAGAGCACCAGGTCGGCCATGCCGATGACGCCGCTCAGGGGGGTGCGGATCTCGTGGCTCATGTTGGCAAGAAATTCTGTCTTGGCCAGGGCGGCCTGTTCCGCCTGGCGCTTGGCCTGGGTCAACTCTTCTTCCATGCGTTTGCGCAGGGAGATATCGCGCACGGAGCAGAGCACGCCGGCCACCCGGCCGTCGGCATCGTGCATGGGGGCGCGCAGCAACTGCACCCAGCGCGCGGGCGTGAATTCCAGGTCTTCCACATCCTGCACCGCACCGCAGGTGTCCTGCGCAGCCGCGCCGGCCATGACGCGTTCGTCCGCCGCTTCCAGCAGCAGGGCGGCAGGCAGGGGGAAGAGGTCGCGGTCGGTCTTGCCGATGATCTCCACGTCCGGCCTGCCCAGCAATTCGCAGAAGGCCTTGTTCACCGCGTGGTAGACGAGATTCCTGTCCTTGAGGGCGATGCCGTCGGGGGCGGTGGCGAGGATGGTTTCCAGCAGGGCGCGCTGGGCCTGGGCCTCCTGCTGGGCGGCCTTTATTTCGGTGATGTCTGTCAGGGAAATCACGGCGCCGCCATGCTCCCAGGTCATGGGGGCGGCCTTGAGCAGGGTCCAGGTGCGACCAGAGCTGCCCGGCGCAAGGCAGGCCATCTCCCGGGACACGGTACCGCGCTGGCCGTCCAGCAGCTGGCGGATTTCCTGGGTCAGACTGACGGGGGCATCGTGCATCAGACAGGTTTGCGCAGTGGTCGTGTCCTGCCCGGGACATCCGTCCGTCTCCACTGCGGTCCAGCATTCCAGCACGTTGAGGCCGTGTCGGCCCAGGGTGGCGCACCAGCCGGCATCGCAGCAGGAGCGATCCGGATCCACGTTGGAGGCCAGCACCTGGCCGTGTTTGTCCAGCACGGCCAGATCCGCCGGCAGGGAGTGCAAAATTTCGCGCAGCAGTGCCTCCTGCTGGCGCAGGGTGGCGCAGGCGACATCCAGCTTGCGGGTCTGGGCCACCGCGCTTTCGTAGGTGGAAAGCAGCAGGGTGAACAGCCGGCGGGGATTCTCGGGCACGTCCAGCGTCCGGCCCTGGTAGACGGGCGGGGCCTGGACGCCGCCATGGAGCAGACGGGCGATCTGATCCAGCAGCTGCCCATCGTCATACGGCTTGGTGACGATGGCATCTGCACCGCATTCCATGCCGCGGACAATATCCTTGGGATCGCTCAGGGTGGTGAGCAACAGCACAGGCAGGCAGGCGGTGGCCGGATGCTCGCGCAAGGCCTTGGTGAGTTGATAGCCGTCCAACCAGGGCATGAGGATGTCTGTGATGACGAGTTGCGGCGGTTGCAGGGCTTGCGGATCCGTGGCCAGGCGCAAGGCCTGTTCGCCGTCACTGGCCAGGAGCACCGTGTATCCGGCGTCTTCCAGCAGGAATTGCAGCTTGAGCGCCTGGGTGGGGCTGTCTTCTGCCACCAGGACTACGGGGGTGGCCATTTCGGGCGCAGCGAGTGGGTTCGTATTCATACCGTGTGCCGTATCGCTTGCACGACTGTGCGCCCCGGGTCAAGCTGCGTGTGACGGTGTGGAGCGGCCCAGGGCCAGCCAGTTCAGAAAACCGGCGATCGACTGCAGGGGGAGAACCTTGGTGGCGGCGCCGAGTTTGACAGCCTGCCCCGGCATGCCGAAGACGATGCAGCTGGCCTCGTCCTGCACGATGGTCATGGCGCCGGAGCGCTTCATGGCCTGCAGGCCGGCGGCGCCATCGCGGCCCATGCCCGTCAGCAGCACGCCCACCCCGCGCCTGCCGAACACGGCGGCGCAGGAACGAAAGAGCTTGTTCACCGAGGGTTTGACGCTTTCTTCGGGCGGGGAATCCTCCAGGGCGATGCTCATGGATCGGGTGAGATTCATGTGCCGCTTGTCCGGGGCAAAATAGACCACTCCCTGCTGCAGGAGCTGCCCCGGCGTGGCGATGCGCACCGGCAGACGGGACGTCTGATTGAGCCAGGTCACCAGCCCTTGCAGAAAGCCGGAGGCGATGTGCTGCACCACCAGTACGGGCCAGGGGAAGGCCGGATCCAGCCCGGCGAGGAGCTGTTCCAGAGCCTGGGGACCACCGGTGGACGCACCGATGCATAGAATTTCGTAGGGCAGATGCGTCGCGGAGTCCTGGGCTGCCGCACCGGCAGCACCGCTCTTGCCCGCCGCGGCGGTTCCCGGGCTGCCTGCCTCCGACACGGGAGGCGTCAGGGGAGCGCGCCGGAGGCGTCGCACCACTTTCACTTCGCTCATCAGGCGCACGGTTTCCACCAGATGGGCAACGGACGCGTCGCAGCCGGCATTGCCCAGGCGCGGCTTTTCCAGCAGGGTCAGGGCTCCGGCATCCAGGGCCAGGAACAGGGTGGACGTCTCCTGCGGGTTGAGGACTGCGCTCACCAGGACGATGGGCGTGGGGCATTCCTCCATGATGCGCCGGGTGGCCTCGATACCGTTCATGTCCGGCATTTGAAAATCCATGGTCACCACATCCGGACGCAAGGCCTTGACCTGAGCCAGGGCCTCGATGCCGCTGGCAGCCTGACCCACCACCTTCATGCGCCTGTCGCGTTCCAGCATCTCGCACAGGGCCTCACGGACGCAGGCGGAGTCGTCCACCACCAGGACGCGGATGTCCTCGGGCTCGTCGGGCGGCGCTGCTGTATGCAAAGCGTTCATGGGCAGTGTCCTCGCGGGCTGGCTCAGGCAGTTGGCAGCAGCCTGGAAAGGGTTTGCAGCAGATCGCTTTGGTCGAAACGGCTTTTGACGATGTACGCATCTGCCCCGGCCTGCATGCCGGCCTCCTGATGGACAGGATCTGCCAGGGAGGTGACCAGCACCACCGGGAGCCGGGCCAGGGCGGCATCCGCCCGGATGCGGCGCACCAGCTCCAGGCCGTCCATGCGCGGCATTTCCACATCGCTCACCAGGGCGTCCAGCATGCCTTCCCCGGCATCGGCCGGCTGGCGGCCACGAGGTCCACGAGCATCATGCGCGGCGGCGTGCTGCAGTTTGACAAGGGCTTCCTGCCCGTCCACCGCGGTGAGCACCACATAGCCGGCGGTTTCCAGCACGTTTTTGAGCAGCATGCGGGAGGTGATGGAATCCTCGGCCACCAGGACGCGGCGCGGCCGTCGTGCTGCGCGGGACCGGCCGGATTCCGGCTTGGCTCTGGGACCGGCGGCAGCAGTGCGGGCCATCTGGCGCAAGTCCGCCACATCGAGCACGGGCACCAGTTCGCCATCTCCCAGGAGCACCACGCCGCGCACGCCGCGCAACCCGGTCAGCTGCGGCCCCAGGCTGCGCAGGGTCACGTCCGCCTCGCCCAGGATGGCATCCACCATCAGCCCCAGGGGGCCGGTCTCCGCGCTGCCCGTGGCGCTGGCGTCCGGCTCGCCTGTTTCCCCGGCAATGAGCACGGGACGGCGGATGGCGGCATCGTCCGTGCCTGCGGCAATGTCCAGCCCCAGCAGGCGGGCCATGGCCGCCACCTGGATGAAGGAGCCCTCGGTCACCAGCATGCCCCCTGCCCCAGACCCGCACACCGTGCCCGCCGCCTGCACCACGCGGTGCACCTCGCCCTTGCGCACGATGAATCGCCGGCCGCCGCAGGCCACCACCAAGCCTTCGAAGCGCATGAGGGAAAGCGGCAGATGCAGGGTGACCACGCTGCCCTGACCGGGCGTGGTGCGCAGCTGGGCATTGCCACCCACGCGTTCGAGCTTTTCCCTGACAATGTTCATGCCCAGCCCGCGGCCGGAAATGTGATCCACATGATCCCGGGTGCTGAACTCCGGCCGCCAGATGAGGTCCAGCAGGGCCGGCGTATCCAGCAGGGCGGCGTCTTCTGGCGTGTACATGCCGCGCTGCACGGCCTTGCGGCGCACGGCCTCGCAGTCCACGCCCCGGCCATCGTCAACGATGACGATGCGGGTGCGATCGCCGCCGAGGACCTCAATACGAATGTCGATGCGCCCCTGACCCGGCTTGCCTGCGGCCTCCCGTTCGGTGGGGGATTCGATGCCATGATCCACGGCGTTGCGCAGCAGATGCAAAAAGGCGTCGCCCAACTGCTCCAGGATGCGGCGGTCGATGGAGGCATCTGCCCCCTGCACCGTCAGCTGCACCTGCTTGCCCTGGGAGGCGGCGATATCCTGCACCATGCGCGGATAGCCTTCCAGCAGGGCATCCCACGGCAGCAGCAGGGTCTGGGTAATGGATTCCAACAGCTCATCCACCACGGTGGCGATGATGCGATGATGCCTCGCCAGGGACTTGGCCAGGGTCCGACTCTCCCGGACCAGGCCTTCCAGAACCATGGCGCTGTCGCCCTGCTGTGTGCGCAGGCAGGCGGCCAGGCCTTCCTGCAGGGCCCGCGCCTGGGTCGCATGCAATGCGGCAGCGTTCTTGGAGGTCAGCAATCCTTCCACCTGCCCCAGCAGGCCTTCCAGGGCCGCCGTGGGCAGGCGCACGGTATGCGACTCCAGCCCCGGGCACGACGGGGGCGGTTCCGGGCAGTTCGCTTCCGCAGGCGTGGATGAAGGAGGGGTCGCTGATGCCGGCGTGTCCGGGCGTTCGGCAGGCGGCGGGGCAGGTGACTGGGCAGGTGACTGGGCGGGCTCGCCGTCCAGGCGGCGCAAAAAGGTCTCCACCGTGCCAGCGGAAGGACCAGCCGTGCCGGCGGCCGCCGCAGCCGTCATGGTGCGGATGAGGACCACAGCCTCGCGCAGCAGCTGGATCAGCCGGAACTCCAACGGAGATTCGCCGCGTTTGATGCGCCAGACGCTGGATTCCAGCCCCTGGCACAGGGCCTCCAGCAGGGGCAGATCCACCGTCCGCCCCGCGCCCTTGAGGCTGTGCAGCTCCCGGTACATGCCATCCAGCCGCTGGACGGCCTCGGGATGCTGGCGGTAATCCGGCAAGGCCAGGGCTTCTTCCAGCACGTCCAGGGCCGCCTCCATGGCGACGATGCGCTCGGCGGCCTCCGCCTGAAATGCGGCCCGGAGTTTCTGGAAAAAGCGTGCGTCGTCCATATGGGGAGGTGTCCGCGCTCAGATTTTGTACAGGGACAGCAGGGCCGTCAGCTCGTTTGCCAGGGTTCCCAGGGCATGGAGGGACTGGTCGAGCTGGCGGGCGCTTTCCACATTCTGGTCCGAGGCCTGGCGGATGCTCTCCATGGCCTGGGCCACCTGCTCCATGCCGGCCAGTTCTTCCTGACTGGACGCGGCAATCTGCGCCGCGGCCTGGGCATCCTTGCTGGCCACTTCCACCAGTCCCTGGATGGACTGGGCCGCCTGGGCCACCTGGGTTTCCCCGCGGGCCACGGCCTTGCCGCCTTCCTCGGTGCTGAGCACGGCGGAGGTGGTGGCCTTGCGGATCTCTTCCAGAATGCCGCGGATTTCCGCCGTGGACTGCTTGGACTGCTCGGCAAGGCTGCGAATCTCGCGAGCCACCACGGCAAAGCCGCGGCCCTCTTCCCCGGCCCGGGAGGCCTCGATGGAAGCGTTCACGGCCAGCACGTTGGATTGATCCGCCAGATCGTTCACCGCCAGGATGATATCGCCGATACGCTGGCTTTTTTCCGAAAGCGCGATGATGCCCTGGGCAATGGAATCCATCTTCTCCCGAATCTGGGCCATGGCCTGGAACACGGCGTCCGTGGCAGCCTTGCCTTCCAGGGCCACGCGCACGGCCTCCTTGGAGCGTTCGGACACGCCGCGGGCTTTCTGGTTGGTGAGGGAGGCCGTCTGCCGGACCTCCTCCACCGTGGCGGTGGTTTCGCTCATGGCCGCGGCGGTTTCCGCGGCGCTGGAGGAGAGTTCCGCCGTGGTGACGGAAATCTGACTGATGGATGCCCCCAGGGTGTTCATGGCGTGCTGGATCTGTTCTGTCATCTCGCGCAGGTTGCGGCCCATAGTCCGCAGGCTGGCGCCGAACTCGTCCTTGTTGGAACGCACGGGCACTTCCTGCCGCAGGTCGCCCGCGGCAATGCCTTCCATGACGCCGGCCATCTGCTGCAGGGAGGTGATCATGCGCTGAAAGGCCTTGGCCAGCATGCCCACCTCGTCCTTGCGGACCGTATCCCCGATGGCGGGATGCAGGTCCCCGGTGGCGATGGCGTCCGCCGCCTGCACCACGTTGCTCAAGGGTCTGACGATGCCCCGCCCGATGCCCACGGCCATGAGGATGCCCAGCACCACCGCGGTCATGGCGCCGTACTGGATCATGAGCAGATCCTGGTGGGCAGTCTGGTCGGCCGCGCGGCGCACGGCCTGGGAGACGGCGCTCACCTGCCCTTCCAGCACCCGGAGGTTGCCGCGGAATTTTTCCAGGGCCACCAGGGTCTCGCCCATGAAAATCTGGCGCACCCGAGGCATGGCGGCAGCGCCATCGCGACGGTACAGCTCCTTCATTTCCGTCAGGGAATGATGCATGGCCTTGTGCGGCGCATCCAGGGAGGCAATGGAATCGACCAGCTCGGGATGCTCCGTTTCCAGGACCTTCCGCTCAGGACCGTAGTACCACTTGCCGAATTCACACTGGGTATGATCTGCCTGGGCCGCCACCTGCTCCATGTCTTCCAGGATCAGGCCCTGCGCGACCTCGGTGGACCATGCCAGGTGACTTGTCTCATTCACTTTCAGCAGGTAGATGTCCATGACGGCGTCGGTGACGGAGTGCATGCCTTCCAGCACTTCCTCCGTGCCGCGCACGGCCCGGAAGCCGAGCAGCACCAGCAGCAGCAGCACCGTACCGAAGCCCACCGCCAGTTTGGAGCCGATGGACAAATTTTTCCACTGCATCATGCGCTCTCCTTGCCAGATGGCATCATCGCGTTGCGGCGCCTCATGCGTGTGCCCCGGGTTGCAAGGCCGGGTCCGTCAGCAGGGCATGCATGTCCAAAAAAGTCGTCACCGACGGGGGGGAGGCCAGGTCTCGAACCATGGCGGCCTGCACCACGGCGCGCCGGCAGGTCCCGAGCCGGCCGGCGGCCGGAGGCGGCGCACGCCACAGCGCCCCCCCTGGGAGCGCCTCCCGCGCCAGACCACCCACGCCCAACAGGGCATCCACCTCGAACAACAGCTCCAGCCGGGGGGCCTCCACATCCGGCCCGTGCATGGCCACCACCAGCCGGCCGCGGTCCGACTCAATATCTGCCTCGGCGTCCGTGCCCGACTGCCCCGACTGCAGGCCCAAAAGCTGCGCCAGGCTGTTGACGGCCAGAATGCGGCCCTCCCAGAGCATGACCCCGGCGATGAACGCCGGCGTGCCGGGCAGGGGCAGCAGATGATGCACATGCCCCGCGCCAAGGACAAAGCGCGTATCCACGGCAAAGGCCTGATCCCCCAGGGCGAAAAACAACATTTCCTGGACCGCGACCCGGTCGCACTGTTCCCGGGAAACGGCCGGGCGGGCCAGCTCGCGGGCGCGCCGGGCCAGCACGGCATCGGCATCGGAAGTCAACAGGCAGAGTGTGGTGGACATGATTTGGAATTATTCCATAAACAGGACCTGCTCCACAAGCTCCCTGAGCCGCCCGGCCGAAAGTCCTTCGGCATTGGGGGCCAGGGCATCCGGCGGCAGGCCCTGGAGCTGGTCCAGGAGCACACGAGCGTGCGTGGCCACGGCGGCGACAGCGCCGGCATCGCGCTCCAGACACAGGAGCAGATACCGCGTCATGACCAGGGACGGATCCAGATACAATGCCTTGCGCCAGGCCTTGCGGGCGTCCTCCTCGTTGCCGGCGGCAGCGTGGATGACACCATCGAGATGATGCAGGGCGGGATCCAGCCGCGCCGTCTCCAGGGCCTTGGCCACCCAGCGGCCGGCTTCTTCCAGGCGGCCGGCATCGGCCAGCTGTCGGGCCAGGGATGCGGCACGGGCCGGCCAGTCGCCCTCCATGGCCGGCACGGCGGCGTCCAATCCGACAGGCTCCAGCTTCGCAGCGACCGGAAAGGCGGCCACTTCCGGCTCCGACCCACTCTCCGGCCATTCCCCGTCCGGCAAATATGGTCGCGTGTCCTGCTCCGCATCGGCCTGCTCCAGCATGTTCGCCGACGGCTGCACCTCCGGCAGCAGGCAGGACCACGGCGAACATTCTCCCCCCTTGCGGAACAGGAGGGCGCTTTCCAGCCGCACGGGTTCCAGCAGCTCCAGCTCCATCAAATGCGCCGCCTCGGCCGGGGCCGTGACCAGCCAGCCACCCTGGGCCATGCGGCCCGTGAACCGCGCCGTCACCTCGCGCATGCCGTCCTTGGTGAAATATAGCAGCACGTTGCGGCACAGGATCAGGTCGAATTCGCGGCACATGTCCCTGGGCCAACCCGGGCTGGCCAGGTTGAGCTGCTCGAAGCGGACCATCTTGCGGATGGCAGGGATGATGCGCCGAATCTGACTGGATTCCTGCACGAAATACTCCAGCAGCCAATCCGGGGACCCACGGAAGGACCATTGCCGGTATCCGCCTGCCTGGGCCTTGTGCAGAAACCGCGGATTCAGATCCGTGGCCAGCAGCAGATTCTCCCGCCCGCTGCGCCAGAGCCCGGCGCGGTGCAGCATGATGGCCAGGGTGTACGGCTCCTCCCCGGTGCAGCAGCCGGCGCTCCAGATGCGCAGCCCCCGCTGTTCGCGGTCTGCCTGCTGGGCCAGGGCCGGCAGCACATGGGCCTCCAGCATGGCCAGGGTGCGCATTTCGCGGAAAAAATACGTCTCCGCCACCGCCAGGTGATCGGCCAGCACATCCCACTGGGCGGCCGTGAGTCCGCCGGAGACGATGGCCGAGGCGAACACTCCCAGCTCCTGCCCAAGCTCCCTGGCAGCGGCGTCCAGGCGGCGCTCGAAATCCGTCTGCCGATCCGTCAAGTAGGCCATGCCCGTGCGATCGGCGATGCGCTGCGCCACCTGCCGGTACAGCAGGGGCGACAACACATGGGGCGGCGATGCCGGCGGCGGTTCCTCGCGGGACATGCCTTCCCGCTAGCACAGGCATACCCGGAAGGCCAGCCAAGACATTGGCTTATCCCTGTGGCTCGCCCCGCTTCTCCAGGGCGGCCCGCAGGGCTTCTTCCTCGTCGGGCAAAAAGAAGCGGTCCGGATCATGCAACATGATCATTTCCTCTCCCAGGTGCGCCACGCCGGCCACCAGCTCCAGCCCGGGCCACAAGGGCGCGGTCGCCGGCGAGACAACACCCGTCCACTGGAACACTTCCCCGGCGCCATCCACCTGCATGGCCATGCGCCGACGGGTCGTGCGCAGGATGACCAGCTGCTGATACGGCAACACGCGCATGGGCTGCATGCCGAACCGCACCCGCGGATCCACCACGGGCAGAAAATCCCCGGCCATATCGATGACGCCGCGGACCACGGCCGGCGCGCCCGGCAGGGGGGTGACGGCCACCATGCGCGTCACGCGCTCCACCGCTTCCAGGGGCAGGGCAAAGGTTCGATCATCCAGGAAGAACGGCAGGCAGGCCAGGGACGGCGAGGGAGTCGAAGGCGTGGCAAGGGTGGTCATGGCGTTCACTGCAGGGAGTCGTTGTCCGCGGCATCGCGGCGTTTGGCAAGGCCGTAGCGGGAAATTTTGTATTGCAAGGTGCGCCGGCTGATGCCCAGGGCCTGGGCCGTGCGTTCGCGGTGGCCGCGGTGGGCGTCCAGGGCCTTGACGATGGCCTCGCGCTCCGCCTCCTCCAGCAGGGCCGGGGAGATGACGGCCGCCATGTGCGCCCCGGCACCGGACACTGCGGGGCTGCGCGCCTCCAGCACCCGGGGCGGCAGCTGGGCGGGCTGGAGCATGTCTGTACTGGCGAGGATGAGGGCGCGTTCCAGCACGTTTTCCAGCTCCCGCACATTGCCGGGCCAGGGGTACGGGCGCAGGGCGTCCAGAAACAGGCCGGAGACGGCCGGGGCCGCGCGACGATTCTTCCGGGCCAGCTTGTCCAGCAGGTGACTGGCGAGCAGCGGCACATCCTCCAGGCGTTCCCGCAGGGGAGGCGCGGTGATTTCCAGAATGTTCAGACGGAAGTACAGATCTTCCCGGAATGTGCCCTCGGCAATGGCCTGGGCAAGATCCTTGTTGGTGGCGGCCAGCACCCGCACATCCACGGGCACGGGCTTCACGCCGCCCAGGGGCTCTATCACCCGTTCCTGCAGGGCGCGCAGCAGCTTGGCCTGCACGGCCATGGGCAGCTCGCCGATCTCGTCCAGAAACAGGGTGCCGCCATCGGCCAGGACAAATCGACCGGGCTTGTCTTTCACGGCGCCAGTGAACGCGCCTTTCTTGTAGCCGAAGAGTTCGCTTTCCAGCAGTTGTTCGGGCAGGGCGGCACAGTTGATCTTGATCATGGGCATGGCCGCCCGGCGGCTGGCGGCGTGCAGGGCCTCGGCGATGAGCTCCTTGCCCGTGCCGGACTCGCCCAGGATGAGAATGGTTGCCTCGCTGGGACCAGCCCGGGCGATGAGCTCCTTGACCTCGCGCATGGCCGGACTCTCGCCCACCAGGGTGCGGCAGGGTTCCAGATCCGCGGCCAGGGCGTCCGTGCTTCCCCGGGCCAGGGCGGCACTTTCCGCCAGAAGCCGGCCGTACTCGTGGGCCTTTTCCAGGGTGGCGAGCAGCTCTTCGTTGTCCGCGGGTTTGGTGAGAAAATCGAAGGCCCCGCGCTTCATGGCCTCCACGGCCACATCCACGCTGCCGTACGCCGTGAGCATGACCACGGGCAGCTCCGGCCGCAGGCGTTGCAGGGCGTGCAGGGTCTGGCGGCCGTCCATGCCGGGCATGCGCATGTCCAGCAGCACCACGCCGGACCGTTGCCCAGGCTCCGCGGCATGAAGCTCTTCGCGCAGCAGGCGCAGGCCATCCTCGCCGCTGCCGGCCTCGACCACGTCCCAGCCGGCGTCTTCCATGATGGCGCGAACCATCAAGCGGTGGCCGGGTTCATCGTCGATGATGCACAGACGCTTCATGCGGCTTCCTCTCCGGAGGGAAACGGAAACAGCAGCCGCACCGTGGTCCCCTGGCCCGGGGCGGATTCGATGCGCGCGCTGCCGCCGTGTTCCCGCATGGTTTTCTCCACCAGGGCCAGGCCCAGGCCCGCGCCCCTGGGTTTGGACGTGTAGAAGGGATCGAAGGCATGACGGCGCTCGCTTTCGCGCATGCCGGGGCCGTTGTCCTGCACAAACACTTCCACACCGCCTGCAGTGCCGGAAGTGCCAAAAACAGACACAGCCCCCAGCCGCACCGCCGGATGCGCCGCCGGGGCAGCCGCCTCCCTGCCCTCGCCCAGGGCCTGCAGGCTGTTGAGGATCAGATTGAGCAGGCACTGCTTGATGGCGTCCGCATCCGCATAGCACATCTGCGCCTGAAAATCAGTGGAAAAGACGGCGTCCACGGCGGCGATATCCTGCTCCAGCAGATGGCCCAGCTCCTCGCCCAGGGCCTGCAGATCCACCATCGCCGGCGAGAGCGCCCGGGGACGGGCCAGATTCAGCAGGTCCCCCACCACGCGGTTCAGGCGATCCGCCTCGCTGACCATGGTGTTGGCGTACTGCTCCTCGGGCTGCTTGCCGGCCAGTTTTTTGGCGAAAAACTGCGCAAAGCCGCGCAGGGCGCTCAGGGGGTTGCGGATTTCATGGGCCACGCCGGCGGCCAGCACGCCCACGGTAGCCAGACGGCGGGCGTCGGAAAGGTGTTCTTCCAGCTTCTTGAGTTCGGTACGGTCGCGCAGGAGCACCAGACGTTCACCGCAACCAGGGGAGGCCGTCACGGCACAGGGATGCCCATGAGCGCCGGCGGGGCCGGCCTCATCCATGGTCAGGGACAACACTTCCAAAAACCGCTCCCCGTGCTGCTGCTGCCGCCAGCGCACTGGCCGATGCGCGACGGCGTCGCTTTCGTCGGCCAGCAGGGCGGCGGCCTGGGAGCCAAGGGTCAGGGAATTGCGTCCCACCAGGGCCCCTTCCTCCACGCCCAGCAGGACATGCGCCGCGGGATTGGCGGCCAGCACGGCGCCGTGCCCGTCCAGATGCACAAGGCCGTCGGGGAGATTGTCCAGCAGGCGGGACTGCAGGCGTTCCAGCGTCACGGTTTTGCGGGCCAGCTCTCGCCGATTGAGCAGCACCACGCCCAGCACCCAGAGGCCGGCGGCGGCAAAGAACACCAGACTCGTCTGCAGCAAGGCCGTACGGACAAAGCTGCGGTATGTGGCCAGATGGGGGGACATGTCCAACCCCACCAGCAACACCCGGCGCGCCTGCAGCGGGGGCTGGCGCGGGGGCGGCCTGTCCGGTCCGGGGCGCTCAAAAGGCCCGGCAGACGGGGGCACAGGAAGGCCCGGCAGGCCAAGCCGGTCACGCAGCCTGGGCGGTCCCATATCCCGGCCGTAAACAAACAGTTGCAGGCCGCCGGCCAGTTCCACGCCCTTGAATTCCCCCTCCTCCTGCATCACCTGCACCATGCGCTTCGAGATCTGAAAACGCTGGGCGTCTTCGTCAAACAAGGGCGCAACCAGCCGCTCGCCTTCAGGACCATATACGCCCAGAAAATGGACGCCGCTCTCGGCCCGAAGCTCCTGCATGAAGGCCGCCGCACCGGGGATGAGGGGCAGTTCGCCATCCTGCAGGGGCCTGCGCCGAAGCGCCCCGGCCAGGGCGGCATGCACGGACCGGGCGGCCAGCAGCAGGTGACTGTCCAGGGAGCGGCGCTGCTCCCGCAGGGCCTGCAGGCTGGAGGCGGCCAGAGCCAGGGCGATGAGCAGCAGCGTGGCCAGGGCCAGCAGCAGAGGGCCTTTGTTCTTGGCGGGAAGAAACTGCATGGCGGCATGCTAGCAAATGTGCGGCCAAAGGGCGAGAGACCCCGTGGACACGGACAACCGGCACGGCGCCACCCTGCCCTGCGACGTCCTGGCGTGCAAGGCGTTGCACATGCTCGCAAAACCTGTGCAGTCCTCCCAACATCCTGAAATCAAATATCTTGTCCATCCGTGCCCTGCGGTTTTTCCATGGAGAGACGAAAGACGCAAGAGCTGTGGACAGTGATTCAATAGTGATTTCATATTCACAGCAGCAAAGTGCAGTCTGAGCCTTATGCATCATTTTTTTTGAGCATCATTCACTGTATGAAGAGTTTGCATGTCTTATCGTAGTACATTGATGAAGCATCAAAACATTTTTTTGATTGTCCTCATCATGTGCCGATCACCATGCAAACTATCAGTATCTGGCAACAGAGTTGACATGAATCGTCAGGATGCTATTCTCATGAAGTCAAAGACAGGCCATGCCACATGGCGCATTTCTGCTGCACCGGCACTGCATCCTAGCTTTTCGGTGCTGCGTGGCTCTTTTATTCACTGCTATTTTGGTGCATTGCGCGCCCCGAGCCGTCCTCCGCCCGCCTGATGTTGCGCCACAGGCCCGCGCCGCCGGCTCCCGAGACGAACCATGCACAAGTTGCACATCGAACATGTTTCCAAGGTGTTTGGGACCCATCCCGAACGCGGGCTGGCCCTGCTCAGGCAGGGTGCGTCCAAGGATGAAATTTTCCAGAAAACCCGTTGCGCCGTCGGCGTCCGCGATGCCAGCTTCCATGTGGACGCCGGCGAAATCGTGGTGGTCATGGGACTGTCCGGCAGCGGCAAGTCCACCCTGCTGCGCTGCCTCAACCGACTCATCGAGCCCAGCGCCGGCCGCATCTTCATCGATGGCGAAGACATCACCACCCTGGACCGCGAGGCCCTGCGCCGGGTGCGTCTGAGCAAGCTGGGCATGGTCTTCCAGCATTTCGCCCTCTTTCCTCACCGTACCGTGCGGCAGAACGCCGAATACGGCCTGGAGATTCAGGGCGTGCCACCATCCCGGCGGCGGGAGCTGGCCCAGGCCGCCCTGGAGCAGGTGGGACTGGCCACCCACGGCGATATGATGCCCCGCCAGCTCTCCGGCGGCATGCAGCAGCGCGTGGGCCTGGCCCGGGCCCTGGCTCTGAATCCGGACATCCTGCTCATGGACGAAGCCTTCAGTGCCCTGGATCCCCTCATCCGGCGGGACATGCAAGACGAGCTCATCGCCCTGCAGAAGTCCATGCAGAAGACCATCGTCTTCGTCAGCCACGATCTGGACGAGGCCCTCAAGCTGGGCGACCGCATCGTGCTCATGAAGGATGGCGCCATTGTGCAGGTGGGCACGCCCGAGGATATCCTCACCAATCCCTCCAATGAATATGTGGAGCGGTTTGTGGAGGGTGTGGACATCACCAAGGTGCTGACGGCCGAATCCGTCATGAAGAAAACCGAAGCCGTGGCCTACATTCACCACGATGGTCCCCGCAGCTGCCTGCGCAAGATGCGCCTTTCCGGCCTGTCCAATCTGTTTGTGCTGGACAAGGAACACCGCCTGATCGGCGTCATCAAGGCCGAGGACTGCGTCCGGCTGGTGGAGGACGGCAAGAAGGATCTGGGAGAAATCATCTGCATGGACTGCAAGCACGTGGCCCTTGGCACTCCGGCGTCCGAACTGATTCAGATTCTCTACAACCTGCCCTACCCTCTGGCCGTGGTGGATGACGACCGGCGGCTCAAGGGCGTCATCGTGCGCGGCACCCTGCTGGGGGCCATGGCCGAACGCGGGAGGGCCGCATGAGCTGGCGCGTACCGCTGGGAACGGGCATTGAAGCTCTGCTGGACTGGTTCTCCACCCATTTCGCCTTTGCCACCAAGGCCTTTTCCGTGGTGGCCGGCCAGGGCTTGTCCCTGCTGGAAGGCGGCCTCCTGTGGCTGCCGCCCTGGGCGTTCCTGACGCTGGCGGCGGCGGGCATCTGGCGGCTCACCCGGCGACCCCGGCTGGCCCTGGCCGCTGCCGCCGGGCTGGGGCTCATCTGGAATCTGGGGCTATGGACGGCCATGGTCTCCACCCTGGCCCTGGTGAGCGTGGCCACCTGCCTGGCCATCGGGCTGGGGATTCCCCTGGGTATTGCCGCGGCCATGTCCCGCGCGGCAAACAAGACCATCATGCCTGTGCTGGACATGATGCAGACCATGCCCGCCTTCGTTTATCTCATCCCGGCCATTCCGTTTTTCGGCCTGGGCAAGGTGGCGGCCATCTTTTCCACAGTCATCTTTTCCATGCCCCCGGCCATCCGCCTCACCTGCCTGGGCATCACCCAGACCCCGCGGGAACTGGTGGAATGCGCCGAGGCCTTCGGCTCCAGCCGCTGGCAGAAGCTCATCAAGCTGCAACTGCCCCTGGCTGCGCCCACCATCATGGCCGGCGTGAACCAGACCGTGATGCTGGCCCTGTCCATGGTGGTCATTGCAGCCATGATCGGCGCCAAGGGCCTGGGCGGCGAGGTGTGGAAGGCCATCCAGCGCCTGGAGATGGGCAACGGCTTCGAGGCCGGCATCTGCATCGTGGTGGTGGCCGTCATCCTGGACCGCATCCTCCAGCACGTGGGACGCCGCACCCAGGCATGACACCTTCTCAATTCCCTTCGCAACAACCCTGCAACACAGGAGATCGCATGCAACGACTCGTCTTCAAGCTGCTCATGGTCGCACTGGTGCTTGGCCTTTCGCTCCCCGGCATGGCCCAGGCGGCCAAGGCTCCCAAAGGCTCCGTCAATCTGGTGTATGTGGAATGGTCCTCGGAAGTCGCCTCCACCAACGTGGTCAAGGCGCTGCTGGAACAGGCCGGCTACACTGTGGAGATCACCCCCGTCAGCGCGGCGGCCATGTGGCAGGCCGTGGCCAGCGACAACACCGTGGACGGCATGGTGGCGGCCTGGCTGCCCACCACCCACGGCCACTACCTGGACAAGGTGAAAGACAAGGTGGAGGATCTGGGCCCCAACCTCACCGGCACGCGCATCGGTCTGGTCGTGCCGGAATACGTGACCATCCGCTCCATTGACGAGCTCAATGCCAACGCCGACAAGTTCAAGGGTCAGATCGTGGGCATCGACCCCGGCGCGGGGCTGATGTCCAAGACCGAGACCGCGATCAAGGAATACGCGCTCGACAAATTGACCGTGATGGAAGGCTCCGGCGCCACCATGACCGCAGCCCTGGCCGATGCCGTGAAGAACAAGCAGTGGGTGGTGGTTACCGGCTGGACACCCCATTGGAAGTTCGCCAAGTGGCCCCTGAAGTATCTGGAAGACCCCAAGAACGTCTTCGGCGGCGATGAGTTCATCAACACCATCGTGCGCAAGGACCTGAAGAAAGACAAGCCCGAGGTGCATGCCATCCTGGACCGCTTCGAGTGGACCCCCGAGGACATGGCTGCAGTGATGATCTCGATCGAAGACGGCATGGCCCCCGAGGCTGCCGCCAAGAAATGGCTGGCCGCCCACCCGGACAAGGTCAAGGCCTGGCTGGGCCAGTAGGGCCTGTTATTATTGAAAAGGCTCCCGGGGGAACACCTTTCTGAAGAAAGGCTCTTCCCCCGAACCCCAAAGACTTTTGTTGTGATGCAAGATCACTATGAAAGTTTTGGAAGGGGAGAGCGCGAGNAACCTTTTGCAAAAGGGTTCCCCTCTCGCAATGTTCTTTTCAAAAATTAAAATATTCTATTCCGCCAACAGCGTTTCCGCGTTGCGCCAATAGCGCTCCAGCGTGGCATCGTCCACGCCGGCCCTGGCCTGCAGCGCCTCCATGGACTCCACGGGATCGAACAGCGGATAATCGCTGCCGAAGAGGATTCGATCCGGATCGTGCTTGCGGAGGATGCGCTCCAGCGTCTCCTGCCTGATGAACGGCATGGAGGACGACGTGTCAAACCACACATCGCGCCCGGCCAGGTGCTCCACGGCCCAATCCCAGTGCCGGTAGCCCCCCAGATGCGCGGCCACCACCCGGGCGTCCGGGAATCTGTCCAATATCTTTCCCAGCTTGATGGGACAAGAGGGGTTCTGCTCCGGCGGCGCCGCATCTCCCACATGGAACATCCAGATGAAGTCCTGGCTGGCCTCCAGCAGCGGCAGCAGCATGGGGTCGTCCATCCAGAAGCCCTGGAACTCCGGATGAAATTTCAGCCCCTTGATGCCGGCGGCGCGCAGGCGGTCCAGCTCCTCTTCCCAGCCTGCGCCATGCGGATGCAGGGTGCCGAAGGCTGTGATCTGCGGATAGGTATTCTGCAGATGCATGGCGAAATCGTTGGCTGGCTGCACCTGGGCCGGCACGGTGGCGGCGCACAGGGCCACCACCTGCTCAATGCCCGCGGCCTCGGCCCGGGCCAGCAGATCGTCCACGGTGCCATCGCCCGAAGGCTTGGCGCCATAGTGCTGGTGCAATTGCTCGCACACCTTGGACGCAATCTTGGGATGAAACGCGTGGGTATGGAAATCGGTACGCATGCCCGCGGCCTACACCCGGTTGATTGGCGAGTCAACGCAGTGGGAGTTTGTGGCCGCGATCGTACACGGAGTCTACGGTGTGCGCCAAGTGGTGCGGCGTGAAACCGCCTTGTCACCAGCAGGCCTGCGCCCCTTGACGTCGAGATCAATAATATCTATCATTCATATGTAATTATCATAGTCTATTCAATCGATAGCTTTTGCTGGAGGACACCATGGCCACCGCGCGCATCACCATCTACGGCAAGGCAGGCTGACCCTACACGTCCAACGCCCGTGAGGCCTACAAGGACCATCAGTACGTGGACGTGAAGGCGGATCCGAAGCATCTTTCCAAACTGCTGGATGTGACCAAAGGCGTTCGGCAGGTTCCGGTGATTGTGGACGGCGGGACCATCACCGTCGGCTTTGGGGGGACGTGAGGCGTATAGCGCTTTGCCGGCCGTGCGCCGGCAGCTACCGTGCACTACAGTGCAATGAAAAACAGCCGGCAGGAACATACCATTCCTGCCGGCTGCTGCGTGTTCTGGTGTCGCAGGTCAGATGACTTTTTCCGGCGGCCGGCGCTCGGGCACGTACTGATGCTCGATCTTGTCCTCGTTCCAGGACTTGGAGACGTACAGCCAGCAGAAGCAGGCGCCATAGTCCCGCACATCGGCCTCGCGGTACACGCAGGGGCAGATGATGTCCTTGTCCTTCTCGTATTCCCCGGAAGCCAGGCGACACGGGCAGCTCATGTAGCCGTAGGTTTTCTTGTTTTCCAACAGGCTGTTCATCAAGGCCAGGGTCATTTCCGTGTCCTTGTTGAAGTAGTAGCCCTTGGGCTCCTGGAGCTTGCGCAGGGTTTCGAGCAGCGTTTCCGGAGTCATATGCCGAGCGCCTCCTTGAGCTCATCGCGCTTGAAGCCGATGATCACCCGCTCCCCGCCATCCAGAAGGATGGTGGGGAAGGAACAGGCGGAATTGTGCTTTTTGATTTCCTCAATGACGGCCTTGCGCTCGTCCCCCTCAAGCTTGTCCACATACAAGGATTCATATTCCACGCCGTTGTCTTCCAGATACTTTTTGGCGTTCTTGCAGTGGATGCAGGTGGACAAGGCGTAGAGCATGACCTTGTTTTGCATGGAGGCGCCTTCCTTCAGAGTTCGATTCGCAGCAGGTGGGAACGCCTGCGGCGCGTCTTGCGCAGACGGCTATTCCCTACCTCAGAACCCGCCGCCTGACAAATCCTCTCTTGCCGGCTGCCGGGGAAAAAGTTCATCGCCACCGGCCATTGGTCATGCGCCGTTCCAGGCGCTGGGCCAGCAGGGAAAACGGGTACGTCAGCAGCAGATACAGCACCGCCAGGGGCAGGTAGGCCTCAAAGGTCTTGTAGGTGGTGGCGTTCACCACCTCGGCGGCCTTGGTGAGTTCCCGCACGGCAATGACGGACAGCAGCGAGGAGTCCTTGATGAGGGACACGAACTGCCCCGTCACCGGCGGAATGATGCGCCGGAAGGCCTGCGGGAAGATCACATGGCGCATGGCCTGACTGTAGCGCATGCCTGTGGAGCGCGCTGCCTCCCACTGTCCGGCGTCGATGGACTCCACCCCCGCGCGGACCATCTCCGCAATATAAGCCCCGGAGAAGCAGGCCAGGCAGACCGTGCCGACCACCAGGGCGTTCTGGAGCCGGAGCACCGCCGCCAGGCAGAAGTAAAAGATATAAATCTGCACCAGCAGCGGCGTGCCGCGAAAACAGGCCACATACAGCCCGGCGAGCTCCTGCAGCAGCACATTGGGCCAGACCCGGGCCAGGCCGGCGGCAATGCCCACAGCCAGGCCCAGGCAGATGGCCGTCACAGACACCACCACCGTGTACGCCATACCCTGGAGGTACAGGGAGCGGTACCGCCAGGGCACCTCCCAGTTCCACACGTACTCGATGCCTCCCAGCATCTGCCACAGGACCAGCACCAACGTCGCGCCCAGCAGGGCGCGCACCAGCAGTCGCGTGCGCAAGGCGTTCACGAACGGTTCCCAATGCTCCGGCTAGTTGGCAGGCTTGGGCAGGCCGGCAAAATACTTGTCGTACAACGCATCGTACCGTCCGTCCGCCTTGATGGTCTGCAAGAACCGGTTGGTCCAGTGCCAGAAGTCGAAGTCTCCCTTGTGCATGGCAATGGAATACGGCTCGTAGGTGAAGGGCTTGAGGATGGCCCGGGTGGCGTCGGGGTTCTGCTGCTGGTGTTTGTGGATGGAAATCTGATCGTAGAAGAAGGCGTCGGCGTTGCCGGTCACCACTTCACGCACACAGGCGGTCTCGTCCTTGAAGCGGCGGATCTCGGCCTGGGGGAACATGGCCGTGGCTTTCAGGTCCGCGGTGGTCCCGGTCTTGACGGCCAGCACCTTGCCCTTGGCGTTGAGCTGCTTCACCTCGGCCACGTCGGGCGAACGCTTGACGGACACCAGGGCGCACAGGCCGGTGACGAAATATGGATCCGAGAACGTGATGGATTTGGCGCGTTCCAGGGTGCCGGTCATGCCGGAGATGACCATATCCACCTGCCCGCCCTGCAACGCGGGGATGAGGCCGGTCCACTCCATGTCCTTGATTTCCAGCTTCACGCCCAGTTCCTGGGCCATCAAGGTGGCAATATCCACGTCAAATCCGGTGGGGTTCCCCGTTTCGTCCGCAAATTCGAAGGGCCAGAACTCCACCTCCATGCCCACCACCAGCGTGCCGCGCTGCACCACCTGGTTGAGGGTGGACTGGGTGAAGATATCAAAGGGTTTGGCGGACTGGGCAAAGGCAGCCGCGGAAAAGACCATCGTCAACAGACACGCCAGCAGGGAAAAGAAACGGACGCACCGCATGCTCTACTCCTTGATACTATGGAAAGGGATGTTTGACCTATGCCCGCTTTCGCAACAATGGACAACCCTTTTTGCGAAAAAGCAGACCACTCATTCCGGCAAGGCAAACTGCGCCGTGAGCTGCACCGTGGTGCCCTGCCCTGGCTCGCTCGTCAAAACCACCTTGCCGCCCATGGCCTGGGCCAGTCGTCTGGCCAGCGCCAGCCCCAGGCCCACCCCGGCATGCCGGCGCGAAAAGGAGGCGTCGCCCTGGAAAAACGGCTCGAACAGCTTGCCCACCAACTCCTTGGAAATCCCGGGACCGGTATCCACCACGGTGAACGCCAAACACCGCAGGGCCTGATTCCCTTTGGCCAGCCGCTGCAACAGGGGAAACCGGCACGGTCGCACGGCCACCCGCAACTCCACGGCCCCGGATTCCGTGAACTTCACGGCATTGTCCAGCAACTGGGAAAGGGCCACCACCAGCATGTTCATGTCCCCCGTCAGCACGGGGGGCACATCCGGGGCCACCACCATGCGGAACGCCAACCCCTTTTCCAGGGCCCGGGCCTTGAGGTCGTGCCGCAGCACCTGCAGGCAGTCGTCCAGGGCAAAGGGCTCGCCCAGCCGGGTCTTGCGTTCCCGGGTGTCCAGCCGGGCATATTCCAGCATGAAGGTGAACAGCCGGTGCAGCCGCTCCGCAGACTGGCGGCTGGTGAGCAGGTATTCGCGCTGCTGATCGGAAAGCGCCTCGGCCAGGGCCAGATCCGTCAGGCCCAGGATGCCATTGAGGGGCGTGCGCAGTTCGTGGCTCATGGCGGCCAGAAAGTCGCTCTTGGCCCGCCCCGCCTCCAGCGCTGCCCGCCGGCTGCGCACCAGCAGCCACACCCCGGCCACCAGACCGGCCCCGCCCACGGCCCACACCGCGACAAACCAGCGCTGTACCCCGGCAATGGCCGCCAGGGTGCCGCCTTGCGCGGCATCTGCCGCCAGGGTGATGGCAATGCCGCCGCAAATGGCTCCGGGCTCGCAACGATGTTCCGCATGGCAACGGCCGCAACTCGGCTGGCCTACCAGGGGCGCCATGTATTGGAAGGTGGCGTTCATCCCGCCGTCAGCGTCGGCAGCCTCCGTCCAACGCTCCGTCGCGCCGGCCAGAAACATGCGGAGGGATTCCGTCTCCCAACCACTTGGGGAGTCGCCCCGGGACTCATCCACGGCATCGTCCGGCAACCCCACCATGCGGAACGAATGGTGATTGCCTTGCGCCTGCGCCAGGGCAGCGAATTGACGGGCCATGCAGGCAGGATCGATGCGGTGCAGCGTCTGCCCATCGGCCAGCACCAAGGGCGGCGGGGAGGCCGGGGTTGACGGACAGATGGCGGTGGCAGTGCGCACGAACACGCCGCCATGCTCGGCATTCCAAATCTGGGAAAGGACAATCTGTTCGAACAGCGCCCGGGCTTCCTGCAACAGTTGCTCGCGCGTGGCGCTGCGTTGGATGTCCACGAGCTGCATGCACGCAAAGGCGATGGCCAGGGTCCAAATCGTCAAGACGGCAAGGGGAGCAAGGGTGTCGCGTCGCAGCATAATTCCGTCCGGCACAGGTTGCAGCAGCAAACCTGTCCACATTATCACCGCGCACCGGCGAAAGCCACTGCTGCGAATGATTATTAGGTAGTGCGCATTTCTTCTTCCGTAATGATCTGAAATGCCTTGTTCGCCTTCACCGTGCCGCAGATGCCGTGGTACTTGAGCACGCCCTCGACTTCACCTTCGAGCAGGTCGTCCGTATCCGTGTCCAGCATGATGATGTCGCCGATGTCCAGGTTGAGCAGCTGGCGGCCGGTGAGCTTGGACCGGCCGAAGCGCACCACCATCTCCACCTGGGTTTCCAGAAGTCGTTCCTTGAGGCGCGCCACCCAGGCATGGTCAATCTCCAGGCGTTCCGTCTGAAAACTGGCGTGCAATTTGGAGCGGATGGGCTCCACCGTGGCGTACGGCAGGCACATGACCATGGAGCCGATGGCGTTTTCCAGCTCCACTTCGAACGTGATGACCACCACCACATCCGAGGGCGGCACAATGGCGGCGAACTGCGGGTTGATTTCGCTGCGGATCAGCTCCAGATGCACCTCGTGCACCGGCCGCCAGCTTTCTTCCATGTTTTCCAGGGCAATCTTGATGACCCGCTCAATGATGGCCTGTTCAATGCGTGTGAACTCCCGGCCCTCGATCTTCGGCTGGGAGCCCGCGCCGCCGAAAAAGTTCTCCACCAGGGCGAACACCAGCCGCGAATCCACCACCATGATGGCGTTGCCCCGCAGGGGTTCCATCTTGAAAATGTTGATGGAGGTGGGCACCGGCAGGGACCGCATGAAGTCCCCGAACTTGGTCATGTCGATGGAAATGGGGTTCAGCTCCACGCGCTTGCGCACGGAGTTGGAAAGCGCGTTGGTGCACAGCCGGGCAAAACGGTCGTTGACGATTTCCAGCACCGGCATACGGCCGCGGATGATGCGGTCCTGGTTGGCCAGGTCAAAGGGGACGATGCCGGAATCGTCCTCCACCACATCGGATTCCACCTCGATTTCTCCGCCGGAAAGTCCCCGCAGGAGAATATCCACCTCGTCCTGGGCCAGAATCTTGCTCATGCTCGTGCCTCTTGCTGCCTGCTAGTTGCCTGTCATCATCGTTCATGGAGCCGGGATAAGCAACGGCGACAATGCATTGAACACCACAAACGCCAGGCTGGCAATGATGACCAGCAGGATGATGTCCACCATGGTGATGGTGACGGGTTTCAGCGCAACTTTGGTGATGTAGCCGTCTTCGATGTGCCGGATTTCATAACGCCGGGTGGTGCGTCCGCGAATCTTGTTGCCGATGACCTTGCCCACGCGCAAATCCTTCCTGTCCAGATGGTACAGAAAGTCCTCAATGGTTTCGTGGTTGTCGTACCGATAAAAAAGGATGGTGTCTTCGGGACGCATGCCTGCTCCTGTGCATGATTGGTGCACCGCCACGCCGGCATCGTAGCTGCATCTTCCGGCCCTGGCAACGGCCTTGCGCGCTGCATCAGCACAATGCCACGCCCCATGCCGCCGCCACAAGGCCAAGGCTGCCAAGCCCCAGCGCCCAGCCCACGCCGGGCCGCCGGGTCCACTCGCCAGACCAATGCAGCACCCAGCCCAGCCCCACGCCCGCCGCAAAGCCGAACAGATGCGCCAGCACGTCCGTGCGTCCTGCGTCGTCCGGCTCGCCGCCGCCAGTGCCAAACAACCCCAGCAGAAAAATACCCGCCACCAGCGGGCCGAACACCCGGGCCCAGGCCAGGGCCGGCCGGTCCGCCACCGGGCCTTCCCCGGCCAGCAGCACCAGACTGCGATGCATGGTCAGCGCGCCCAGCAGGCCGAACACCGCCGTGGACGCGCCGATGCTCACATGCATGGAGTCATAAAACCAGGCGTTGAGCATGTTGCCCAGGGTGCCGGAAAGAACGGTCAGGCACAGGGCCACGCCCAGGCCCAGCTCCCGACCGGCCAGGGCCAGGAACACGCCGCCCAGGCAGGCGTTGCCGCCCAGGTGTCCGGGGCCGGCGTGCAGCGTCAACGCGGTGACTGCCCGATACCATTCGCCAAAATGCACCATCAGCCGGGCATCGGCGGCACCCAGACGCATCCAGACCTCATGGACGTCGCTCCCCGAAGGCGCCCCGGTCACCCGGCCCAGGGCACCACCCAGGGCACCACCCAGGGCGCCACCCAGGCCGCCGATGGTGAGGCCGTGCATGCAGATCAACCCCAGCACCACAGCCAGGGCCCCAGGCAGGGCCAGGGCAGACGGCGACCTCGGCGGCAGAAGGCGTCCCCTCCCATGGCGATTCTCGCGTTCAAAGGCGGCTATTTCCTCCTGCGCGTGCGCCGCAAGGGGATCCAGCACCTCCAGACGCCAGCCCAGGGGCACGTCTATGGCATCGCGCAGCCGATGCTCCACGCCGCGAGCCTCCAGCACCAGGGACCACAGGCGCAAGGATTCGCGCAACGGCCGAATGTGGCCGAGGCGTTCAAAAAGGACAGGGAGAATATCCACAAACTCGGGAGGACTTGCCGGCAGGGGGAGAGGGACTCGGGATGCGGATGCACGCCGTGGCGTCACGCGGCGTGGGCGCAAGAGAAACGGCATGGAGGGATCAGACGTCGATGTCGTACGGCGGCGGCTCCTTGGGGCGGCCCTGCTGGCCACGGTGCATGCCGCCATGCATCACATGCACCTGCCCGCGCTGCACGGCGCGCTCGAACCAGCGGACCAGCTGCACCTTGAGCAGCGTCCGGGCTGCCGGCACCAGAAGCGCCAGACCCAGGGCATCGGTGATAAAGCCCGGCGTCACCAGCAGCACGGCAGCCACCAGCACGCAGGCGCCGTCCATGAGCTCGGAGGCCGGCATCACGCCGCGGGCAAGCTGCTCGCGAATGCGCAGCACCACGTTCATGCCCTCACGCCGGGCCAGCCAGGCCCCGGCAAACCCGGACAGGAACACGATGGCCACCGTGGTGAACACGCCAATCTGCGTGCCCACCTTGACCAGCAGATACAGCTCCAGCACCGGAATGAGGGTGAAGGCGAGGAACAGTCGAAGCATCATGCCGGACACTCCCCGGGGAATCTTAGCAAAAAAGGGCCGTGAAGGCCCTTTTTGCACAATGACGATGCAGAAAAATCGTTAAACCTTGGCGCCAGGACCAGGCTTGACCACCACGCCCGTGCGCAGGCACTGGGTGCACACGCACACCTTGCGCACCGTGCCGCCGCTAAAAAGGGCGCGCACCTGCTGCAGGTTGGGCATGAACCGGCGACGGCTCTTGTTGTTGGCATGGCTCACATTGTTGCCCGTTGCGGGGCCTTTGCCGCAGTATTCGCACACCTTGCTCATGTATCTGCTCCTGGAGCGCTGGCTTTGCTTCAGATATAAGGATAGTGACGGAATGAGACGGCCATGCCGCCCGGCCCAGCAGCGCGACATCGACAGCAACAGCCGATGCCCGCCGCATGAAGAGCACGTTCTTTAGCCCCTTCGCCAGGAAAAGGCAAGGGCTTTTTTACAGAAGCAGAGCATTTTTGCTTGACAATGCCCGCCCACCGCGGGTACAGCATCCTCTCTTACGGGGTTGAATATGCGTTCCACTTGGTTGCCTCTTCATGACCTCCCGGCCGAAGGCCGGGACTTTTCTTTTCCAGACACCACCTTATGGTCGGACATCTGGGAGGATTTTGCCATGCCCTGCCGGATGGGTCAGCCTTTGCGGGCCGATCTGCATCTGACCGTGCATGACGCCCTCGCCGGCGGCGGCGTCCACATCCGCGGCAAGATGAGCGGCTCGGTACTTCTGACGTGCGATCGCTGCGCCGAAGATGCCGAGGCCGTTTTTGATGTGGCGCTGGACGACTACGAAGCCCTGGAGGGCGACGAAGAGGAAGTCCTGGGGGATGCTGGCGGCAAAAGCGCTCGCGCCCCGGAAGCGGCACAGGAGGATCCTGTCCCGGATCTGCTGCGGCAGGGACCGTCCGGGCTGGAGTTCGACGTGCAGGGCTACCTGTGGCAGCAATTCATGCTGGCGCTGCCCACCAAGCCGCTGTGCGCGCCCCAATGCAAGGGATTATGCCCGCACTGCGGGACAAACAGAAACGTGGAGCAGTGCCACTGCCAACGCGACGAAGGCGATTCGCGCCTGGCCGTGCTGCGGCAGTTGAAACGCTCCTGACAACATTGTATGGCATGCTCCGGGCATGGCACGGCGGTGGCCGGGCCTTCCCGAAGCGGCAAAACGCTCTGGCTCAAGAGAGGGAAGCATCATGGCTGTGCCCAAGAAACGCAAATCCAAGTCCCGCAAGGGCATGCGCCGCGCCAACCAGCGCGTGGCCATTCCTGCTGTTGTGTTCTGCTCCTGCGGCGAGCCCACCCGCCCGCATACGGTGTGTGCGGCCTGCGGCACGTACAAAGGACGGCAGTTTCTGCAGACCGGAGAGCGCGCTGCGTGACGAGCCTTCGTCGCAAGACCCAGCCCTGGAGCCGGGTGGCTGAGGAGACGCGCGACGGCGTCGTCCCCACCATCGCGGTGGACGCCATGGGCGGGGACTTCGGCCCTTCCGTGATTGTGCCCGGCGCCCTTGCAGCCAGCAAGGCGTGCAATGTGGAGCTCATTCTTGTGGGGGACGAAGTCAAGATTCAGGCAGAGCTCGCCAAATTCAACGGCGAGCTCGGTGCCATTTCTGTTGTCCACACCACGCAGGTGGCCGAGATGGGCGAAAAACCCTCCGAAATCCTGCGTCGGAAAAAGGACTCCTCCATCCAGGTGGCCTTCGAGCTGGTGCGCGAGGGGCGCGCCCATGGCGTGGTGAGCGCGGGACACTCCGGCACCACCGTGGCCTGCGGCATGTTCATCCTTGGCCGCATCGCCGGGGTGGAACGGCCGGCGCTGGCCTCCATCATCTTCACGGAAAAACAGCCCATCACCCTCATTGATGTGGGGGCCAATGTGGACTGCAAACCGTACCACCTCTTCCAATTCGGCCTGATGGCCGACGTGCTGGCCAAGCACGTGCTGGGCATCCCCACCCCCAGCGTGGGGCTGCTCTCCATCGGCGAGGAAGAAGGCAAGGGCAACCTGCAGGTCAAGGAAGCGTTCGAGCTTTTCAAGATGACGAACTCCTTGAACTTTGTTGGAAACATCGAAGGCCGGGACATCTTCACGGGCAACGTGAACGTGATTGTATGCGACGGCTTTGTGGGCAACATCGCCCTGAAGCTCTCCGAGGGCCTGGCCATGTCCATCGCCCGCATGATCAAGGCCGAACTCAAGCGCGACCTGATCTCCAAGATTGGCGGGCTGCTCATCAAAGACGCCATGCGCCGCCTCAAGCGCGTGGTGGATTATTCCGAATACGGCGGCGCGCCGCTGCTGGGGCTCAAGGAAATCGTGGTGGTTTGCCACGGCTCCTCCAGCGCGGGTGCCATCACCAGCGCCATCGACATGGCCGCCACCTTCATCCGCAAAAAAGCCAACGCGCACCTCATCGCGGAGTTGTCCGCCAACGAGGAGCTTTCCCGCTTCGGCAAGGCCGCGATGAAGCTGTAGCTCACGGTTCCGCCCTCGCCCGGTCCCTGCCGTGCCCTGCGCCGCACTGCCGGTTTCGTCCTGCGGACAAGCCCCCATCTGGATCGCCATGACACACAATTCCCGAGTTCCCGCCTCCTGCAGCATGGATATCGTCATTCGTGGCCTCGGCTTCAACGTCCCTTCCCGTGTGCTGACCAATGCGGAGCTGGAGATCATGGTCGAGACCAGCGACGAATGGATCCTCACCCGCACCGGCATCCGGGAGCGCCACATCATCGCCGAGGGAGAAGCCTCCTCCGATCTGGCCATCCCCGCCGTGGAACACGCCCTCAAGGAAGCCGGCTTCACCGCCAAGGACGTCACCCATGTGGTGGTGGCCACCTTCACGCCGGATTTCGTCTGCCCCAATTGCGCCACCACCCTGGCCAACAAAATGGGCATGAACGGGGTGATGGCCATCGACGTCAACGCCGCCTGCTCCGGCTATCTCAACGCCATGCAGGTGGGCCGCGGCCTGGTGTGCCTGGTGGAGAACGCCGTGGTGCTGGTGGTGGCCGTGGACGCGCTGACCAGCCGCACCAACTGGGAAGACCGCACCACCTGCGTGCTCTTTGGTGATGGCGCCGGCGCCGCCGTGCTCACCCGGACCACGGGCGCCGACGATGAAGGCCTCATCCTGGACATGGAATTCCGCTGCGACGGCAATGTGGGCGACCACCTCACCGTCATCGGCGGCGGCTCCAGGCACCCCTACCGGGCCGGGGACGTGGTGGGTCCTGAATATTTCGTGCAGATGAACGGGCGCGAGGTGTTCAAGCACGCCGTGCGCAACATGGACGCCATCTGCAGCAAGGTGCTGAGCAACTGCGGCAAGACCCTGGACGATGTGGATATCTTTATCCCCCATCAGGCCAACCTGCGCATCATCGAGGCCCTGGGCGACCGCATGGGCGTGCCGCGGGAAAAGGTGTTCGTCAATGTGGATCGCTACGGCAACACCTCCGCCGCCTCCGTGGCCATTGCCCTGGCAGAAGCCCGGCAGCTGGGCCGCATCAAGAGGGGCGACCTGGCCCTGCTGACCACCTTCGGCGGCGGCCTCACCTGGGGCGCAGGCCTGGTGCAGTTCTAGGCCCTGGTGCGCGAGCGCAGGCATTTTTTGTTTGCGAACCGCGAAGGTTTGAGGTAGGAGCAACGTGATTCCACGCTGCCAGACGGCACGCAGGGCTGTGGAGATCCCGCCTGCACCGTTTCCCGTATTTGGGAACTGCAACCCTCGCACCTTGCAGCCGGAACCCCCTCGAACTCGACAACCACTGGATAGCGCATGAGCGAATTGCCCAAGACCGCACTGGTGACCGGCGGATCCCGCGGCATTGGCAAGGCCGTGGCCCTGGCGCTGGCTGCTGCCGGACGTCAGGTGTATCTCACCTATGTCAGCCGCCCGGAGCTGGCCGAAGAAGTGGTGGCCACCATCGCCGCTGCCGGCGGCTCGGCCAGGGCCTTTGCCCTGGACGTGTCCGACCAGCCGGCCGTGGCTGCCTTCTTTGCCGAACACATCAAGGAAAAAGTCTTCCTCGACGTGCTGGTGAACAACGGCGGCATCACCAAGGACGGCCTCATCCTGCGCATGAAGCCAGAAGATTTCGAGCGCGTGCTGCAGGTGAATCTCATGGGCGCGTTCTGGTGTCTGCAGGAAGCGGCCAAAATCATGACCAAGCAGCGCGCCGGCAGCATCGTCAACATTGCGTCCGTGGTGGGGCAGACCGGCAACGCCGGCCAGGCCAACTACGTGGCAGCCAAGGCCGGGCTCATCGGCCTGACCAAAACCGCGGCCCAGGAGCTGGCCCCCCGCAACGTCACCGTAAACGCGGTGGCCCCGGGGTATATTGAGACAGACATGACCCACGTGCTTTCCGAGCAGGCCAAGGACGCGTTTTTGTCGCGTGTGCCGCTCAAGCGGGTGGGCACTCCGGACGACGTGGCCCAGGCCGTGGCCTTCCTGGCAAGCGACCAGGCCCGGTACATCACCGGGCAGGTGCTTGCTGTGAACGGCGGCCTGTTCATGTAACATCCCGGCCATTGGCCAAGTTTTTCACCCTCAAACGACGTGCGCAGCATGGAGAATCCTATGTCCGTAGCCGATAAAGTCAAAAAGATCATCGTTGACCAGCTTGGCGTCTCCGAAGATGAAGTCAAACCGGAAGCTGCCTTCGTGGAAGACCTCGGCGCCGACTCCCTGGACCTGACCGAGCTGATCATGGCCATGGAAGAAGAATTCGGCATCGAAATCGACGACGACGACGCCCAGAAGCTGCTCAAGGTTCAGGACGCCATCGACTACATCGGAAGCAAGCAATAGCCGGGGCTGCCTTCTTCGCCTTGGTATTGCCATTGATTCTGGAGACGCCCAGCCCCGGCGCGCCGCCTTGTGCAGGCCTGGCCGCCGGGAGCTGGACGTCATGCATCATGCCAACCCAGCGTTCCCTCGTTGCGCCGGTCTTTGCCAGTTTGCCTTGTTCCGCGGCGTCGAGGATGTTTTTTCATGAGGTGATTCGATGACACGCAGACGAGTCGTCGTCACCGGCCTTGCCGCCGTGACGCCCATTGGCAACGATCTGGAAACCAGCTGGAACAATCTCGTGGCCGGCGTCTCCGGCATCGCGCCCATCACAAGTTTTGACACCACGGACCACGCCACCACCATTGCCGGGGAAGTCAAAGGGTTCAACATGGACCCCTACATCCCGGCCAAAACCGCCAAGCGTCTGGAAAATTTCACCAAGTACGCCGTGGCCTGCTCCCAGATGTGCCTGGCCGATGCCGGCTGGGACATTGCCGAAGAAGAGCTGGACCGCGTGGGCTGTCTGCTGGGCTGCGGCCTGGGCGGACTCAAGTCCCTGGAAGCCTCCCAGACCAAGCTGCTGCAGGAAGGCCCCAAGCGCATCTCGCCGTTCTTCATCCCGGTGCTCATCTCCAACATGGCTCCCGGGCAGGTCTCCATCTTCACCAAGGTGCGCGGCCCCAACCTGGTCACCACCTCGGCCTGCGCCTCGGGACTGCACGGCATCGGCTACGCCTATTCGGACATCGTCCTGGGCCGCGCTGATGCCATGCTCACCGGCGGGACGGAATCCGTCGTCACCCCCCTGGGCGTGGCCGGCTTCAACGCCCTGAAGGCCCTTTCCACCCGCAACGACGACCCCACCAAGGCCTCCCGCCCCTTCGACAAGGACCGCGACGGCTTCGTCATGGGCGAAGGCTGCGGCATCCTGCTGCTGGAAGAGCTGGAACACGCCAAGGCGCGCGGCGCGAAGATCTATGCGGAACTCATCGGCTTCGGCGCCTCCGGCGATGCCTACCACATGACCGCCCCGCCCGAAGACGGCTCCGGTCTGGCCCTGGCCATGCAGGCAGCCCTGCGCGAAGCCGGGCTGCGCCCCGAGGACGTGGAGCACATCAACGCCCACGGCACTTCCACGCCCCTGAATGACCTGTGCGAAACCCGCGCCATCAAAAAGGTCTTCGGCCAGCACGCCTACAAGATGCCCATCACCAGCAACAAGAGCATGACCGGCCACCTTCTGGGCGCAGCCGGCGGGGTGGAAAGCGTCTTCAGCGTGTTGACCCTCAAGCATGAAATCATTCCGCCGACCATCAACCTGGACGCCCCCGACACCGAGTGCGACCTGGATTACACGCCCCACACCGCCCGCCCCCTGGCCGTGCAGAACGTGCTGTGCAACTCGGCCGGCTTCGGCGGCACCAATGCCTCCATCCTGTTCAAACGCTACGAAGGGTAAGGGTGCGCCATGGAAGAACTCTTTATTCAAGATCCCCAGGTCGCCCGCGCGGTGCAGCTGGAAGTCGAGCGCCAGACCGGCAAGCTGGAGCTCATCGCCTCCGAGAACTTCACCTCCCCGGCCGTGCGGCAGACCATGGGCAGCGTGCTCACCCATAAATATGCCGAAGGCTACCCCGGCAAGCGCTATTACGGCGGGTGCGAATACGTGGACGTGGCCGAGAACCTGGCCCGCGACCGCGTGAAGCAGCTCTTTGGCGCCGAATACGCCAACGTGCAGCCCCACGCCGGGTCCCAGGCCAACATGGCCGTGTATTTCGGGGCCCTGCAGCCCGGGGATACCATCCTCGGCATGGACCTCTCCCATGGCGGCCACCTGACCCACGGCAGCCCCGTGAACTTCTCCGGCAAGCTGTACAAGATCGTCTTCTACGGCGTGAAGAAGGAAACCGGCTGCATCGATTACGATCAGGTCCTGGAACTGGCCAAGCAGCACAAGCCCAAGCTCATCGTGGCCGGGGCCAGCGCCTACCCGCGGACTCTGGACTTCGCGCGCTTCCGCGCCATTGCCGACGAAGTCGGCGCGCAACTGATGGTGGACATGGCCCACATCGCCGGGCTGGTGGCTGCGGACCTGCACCCCTCCCCCATCCCGCATGCCCACTTCACCACCTCCACCACGCACAAGACCCTGCGCGGGCCGCGCGGCGGGTTGATCCTCTCCTCCGAAGAATTCGGCAAGGTGCTCAATTCGCAAATCTTCCCCGGCATCCAGGGCGGGCCGCTCATGCACGTCATCGCGGCCAAGGCCGTGGCGTTTGCCGAGGCCCTGCGGCCCGAGTTCAAGTGCTATCAGCAGCAGGTCCTCAAGAATGCCCAGGTGCTGGCCAAGGCCCTCACCGACGCCGGCTACTCTCTGTGCTCCGGCGGCACGGACAACCACCTGATGCTCATCGACCTGACCCAGAAAGACGTCACCGGCAAGGATGCCGAACATGCCCTGGATCTGGCCGGCATCACCGTGAACAAGAATACCGTGCCGTTTGAGACGCGTTCCCCCTTCGTCACCTCCGGCGTGCGCATCGGCCCTGCCGCCCTGACCACCCGCGGCATGAAGGAAGCGGAAATGGAAAAGGTGGCCAGCTGGATTGTGGACGTCCTGGCCAACACCACCAACGAAACGCGGCTGGAAGCCATTCGCAAGGACGTGGAAACCTTCGCCAGAGAATACCCGCTCTTCACCTGGTGCTGACCCATGCAGCCCCTCCCTGACGCCGCCCAGAAGGATCCGCGCCTGCCCTGGCCGGAATACTTTATGCGCATCTGCTTTCTGGTGGCGGAGCGCAGCACCTGCCTCAGGCGCAAGGTGGGGGCCATTGCGGTCAAAGACAAGCGCATCCTGGCCACGGGATACAACGGCGCGCCTTCGGGCACGCCCCACTGCCTGGATGTGGGTTGCCTGCGAGAACAGCTCGGCGTGCCTTCGGGCCAGCGGCATGAAATCTGCCGCGGCCTGCACGCCGAGCAAAA
Source organism: Megalodesulfovibrio gigas DSM 1382 = ATCC 19364 (assembly GCF_000468495.1). Classification (NCBI taxonomy): domain Bacteria; kingdom Pseudomonadati; phylum Thermodesulfobacteriota; class Desulfovibrionia; order Desulfovibrionales; family Desulfovibrionaceae; genus Megalodesulfovibrio; species Megalodesulfovibrio gigas. The sequence continues at coordinate 2,028,384 of NC_022444.1, read as the reverse complement.
CATTCTGGTGCAGGCGGCGGTGCACGGCGTTCCCATCCGGGGCGCGGAAATCTACTGCACCACGCAACCCTGCCTCATCTGCTCGAAATTACTAGCAAACTGCGGCGTGACGGCCATCTACTACGCCCAGCCGTACCCCGATCCCCTTGCCGAGGCCATGCTTCGCGAGGCCGGGGTCTGCTGCCACGTGCTGGCTGCGCATCCCGGCGCATAAGGGGGAGGCATGAACACCTGCGTTGCGGAAACCAGCCCCTGCATCCTGTACATGCGCGAGGCCCTGCGCCTGGGCCGGCGCGGCCGTTTTGTCACGGCGCCCAATCCCTGTGTGGGGGCGGTGCTGGTGCGCAGGGAGCAGATTGTGGGACGCGGCTGGCACACGGCCTACGGCAAGCCCCATGCCGAGGTGGAAGCCATCGCCGACGCCCGCCAGCACGGCGTGAACCTCGCCGAATGCACCTTGTACGTCACCCTGGAGCCATGCAACCACCACGGCAAGACCCCGCCCTGCACCGAGGCCATCCTGGAGGCCGGCATCCGGCGCGTGGTCATCGGCGTGCGGGATCCCAACCCCGTGGCCGCCGGCGGGCTGGAGTTCCTGCAGTCTCACGGCGTGACCGTGGAAACCGGCATCTGCGCCCAGGAATGTCTTGATCTGATTTCCGACTTCCTCGTCTGGCAGCAGCAGTCCCGGGCGGTGTGCCTGCTCAAGCTGGCGTCCACCCTGGATGGCCGCATCGCCACGCGCACCGGGCACTCCCAGTGGATCAGCAGCCCGCCGGCCCGTGAATACGTGCACCGGCTGCGCTCCCAGGTGCAGGCCATCATGATCGGCGGGCAGACCTTCCGGGTGGACAACCCCCTGCTCACCTGCCGGCTGGAAGGGCACGACATGTGCTGCCAGCCCTTTGCCGTGGTGGTGACCTCCTCCCTGCCGCCACCCTCCTCCGCCTGCCAGCTGCTGAATGCGCGCCCCAGCCAGACCATTTTCCTCACGCCCGAATCCATCGCCACCGGCCACGCTGCGACCCAACTGCGCGAATGCGGCGCCACGGTCTGGGGGCTGCCCCTGGCGCCGGGTTCCGTGGGCGGGCTGGATCTGCGCGCCGCCCTGACCCTGCTGCGCACGGAGCTGGGTTGTCATCATGTGCTGTGCGAAGGCGGCGGCAGCCTGGGCCGCTCCCTGCTGGAACAGGGCATGGCCGACGAACTCCTGCTCTTCCTGGCCCCCAAAGTGCTGGGAGACGCCAACGCCGCCCCCGTGCTTTCCGGCCGCGCGCCGCAACACATGGACGAAGCCCTGGCATTGCGGTATACGGATATCCGTCCCGTAGGCCCAGATCTGCTCATCACCTGCAAACCAGTGCTGCCCGGCACTGCCGCCGCACCTGCAACCGATTTGGACAACTCCTGATGTTCACCGGCCTTGTGCAAACTACCGGCCGCCTGCTCCAGGTGCAGGCCCGCGGCGACGAGCGACGCTTCGTCATCGAACCGGCCGCGCCCATGCCGACGCTTACCGTGGGCGAAAGCATCGCCGTGAACGGCGTCTGCCTCACCGTGGAAGCCGGCAGCATTGTGGGCGAACGGCGCTTCGGCCTGTACGCCTCGGGGCAGACCTTGTCCCTGACCACCCTGGGGCAGCTGCGCCAGGGCGACATGGTCAATCTGGAACGCGCCCTCGCCGTGGGCGACCGCCTGGGCGGCCATCTGGTGGCCGGGCATGTGGACTGCATCGCCACGGTGACCGATCGACGGCCCGACGGCGAATCCACCCGCTTCACCCTGGGCTTTCCGCAAGCCTTCGGCCCGCAGGTGGTGGACAAGGGATCCGTGGCCCTGGACGGCATCTCCCTGACCGTCACCGGCTGCGGCGACGACTGGCTTGCCGTGAACATCATCCCCGCCACCATTGCGGAAACCACCATCAGTCGCTGGACGCCGGGCTCCAAGGTGAATATGGAGACGGACGTCATCGCCAAATACGTGCAGAAAATGCTGGCCGCCTGGAACGGGGAGCCAGCCAAACCATCCATTACCGAGGACTTCCTGCGCAGCCACGGGTTTTGATCCCCGCCTGGTTCTTCCAGTCCGCCCGATCCACCCGCCCCAATTGGCCCGCCCAATTCGGCCGCCGCAGCCGCAGATCTCCGACCAGAAGGGAATTCCATGCCAGTTTGCACGCCAGAAGAGGCCATCGAAGAGTTCCGCCAAGGCCGCATGCTCATTTTGGTGGATGATGAAGACCGCGAAAACGAAGGCGATCTCGCCATCGCCGCGGAAAAAGTCACCCCCGAGATCATCAATTTCATGGCCACCCACGGCCGTGGCCTGATCTGCCTGGCCATGGGCCCCCAGCTGGTGGATCGCCTCAAGCTGCCCATGATGGCCACCACCAACTCCTCCAAGTTCGGCACGCCGTTCACCGTGTCCATTGAGGCGCGCGTGGGCGTCACCACGGGCATCTCGGCCTATGACCGCGCCACCACCATCCTCACCGCCGTGGCCGACGACGCCAAGGCCGAAGACATCGTCACCCCCGGCCACATCTTCCCCCTGAAGGCCCAGGCCGGCGGCGTGCTCACCCGCGCCGGCCAGACCGAAGGCAGCGTGGATCTGGCCCGCCTGGCCGGACTCAAGGCCGCCGGGGTGATTTGCGAAATCATGCGCGAAGACGGCAACATGGCCCGCATGCCGGACCTCATCGAATTCGCCAACAAGTGGAACCTCAAAATCGCCACCATCCGCGACCTCATCCGCTACCGCATGCGGCCCGGATCCCTGAGCGTGCGGCGCGTGGCCGAGGCCAATCTGCCCACCTGCTACGGCGGCGACTACAAGGCCATCGCCTTTGAATCCGACATCGACACCCGCACCCATCTGGCCGTGGTCAAGGGCGACATCAGCAGCGACGAACCCGTGCTGGTGCGCGTGCACTCCGAATGCCTTACCGGCGACGTGCTGGGCTCCATGCGCTGCGATTGCGGCGGCCAGCTCCAGCAGGCCATGCGCATGATCGGGCGCGAGGGCAAGGGCGTGCTCCTGTACATGCGCCAGGAAGGCCGGGGCATCGGGCTCTCCAACAAAATCAAGGCCTACGCCTTGCAGGATCAGGGGCTGGACACCGTGGAAGCCAACGAACGCCTGGGCTTCAAGGCAGACCTGCGCGAATACGGCCTGGGCGCCCAGATTCTGGTTGACCTGGGCGTGCGCAAGATGCGCCTGATGACCAACAACCCCAAGAAAATCGTGGGGCTGGAAGGCTACGGCCTGGAGGTGGTGGACCGGGTGCCCATCGAAATGAACGCCTGCGAGACAAATGCAGAATATCTGCTGACCAAAAAGGAAAAGATGGGGCACCTGCTGGATCTGCCCGGCAACGGGACCAATGGCACCTCGGGCGACAGCACGGGCGCGTAATCTTTCATCGAGCACAACAAGGGGACAACCATGTTGCATATCAAGACCGTGGAAGGCATGCTGGATGCCAAGGGCCTCAGGTTCGCCCTGGTGGCCAGCCGCTTCAACGATTTCATTGTGGACAAGCTGGTGGGCGGGGCTGTGGATTATCTGGTGCGCCACGGCGCAGCGCGGGAAGATTTGACCATCATCCGCATTCCCGGCGCTTTCGAAATGCCCCTGGTGACCCGCAAGGTCGCAGCCAGCGGCAAGTACGACGGCGTTGTCTGCCTGGGCGCGGTCATCCGCGGCGCCACACCGCACTTTGACTACGTGTCGGCGGAAGTCTCCAAAGGCATCGCCTCCGTGTCCCTGGATACGGGCGTGCCCGTGGGCTTCGGCGTGCTGACCGTGGACTCCCTGGAGCAGGCCATCGAGCGTGCCGGCTCCAAGGCTGGCAACAAAGGCGTGGAAGCGGCACATGCCGTGCTGGAAACCATTCGGGTGCTGGAGCAGTTGTAGGCAATGACCACCACGTCAGCAGGTCCCTCGGGTCATGCCGGGGGCGGCAAACAGGAATCGCGCAGGTTGGGCCGGCAGCGGGCCTTTCAGGTGTTGTATGGGCTCAATTTTGCCCCCGTCTCCAGCGAACTGGAACTCAAGCGACGCTACCTGAAGGCCCCCCTGGGCGAGCTGAACGCCGACGACCCGGCCGAAGAGTTGCTGCAGCTGGGTCCGCTTTCCCAGGAATTCGGCTGGGAGCTGACGTACGGCGTCTGGGCGCGCATGAAAGAGCTGGACGAAGAAATCGTCCGTCACTCCCAGCACTGGAAACTGGGACGAATTGCCAAGATAGAGTTGACCATCCTGCGCCTCGCGTTGCATGAGATACTCCATCGAAGCGACATTCCCAAGAAAGTCGCCATCAACGAAGCGGTGGAGCTGGCCAAGTCCTTTGGGGACGACAACTCCGGCGCATTCGTCAACGGCATCCTGGATGCTGCCGCAAAGGCGTGAGGCATGGCGAAAATCGGCTTCATCAAGGACGGGCTCCTTGCCCCTCCAGAATATCGGCGGGTGTATGTCAAGGCCATCCCGGGCCTGCGGCAGTTCAGCACCACGGGCTATTCCTCGCCCACGCCCAGGGGAGGGCAAACCTTCGAGCTGGCCTGCGAAGTCCCCCCGGAAATGGACTGCATCGAAGAATGGGCCCCCAAGATGGCCAACACGCTGCAGCACCTGGGCTGGACCCACTGGTGGCTGGACAGCCATACCCTGGGCCGGGCCCTGAACCGCTATATTGTGGAAGTCATGAAGCGCTGGGGCCTGGCCTTCTGGCCCCACTATCACCTGGACAGCGTGGTGCTGGTGCAGGTGGGCATTGAACGACAGGAAATCGCCAAGGGCGTGGCCTTCTGGGAACACCAGTGCGCCCACGTCCGTACGGCGACGGAATACGACTTCGACAAACGGGAACAGGAACTGCTGACCCAGCCCCAAAAGTCCGGCGGCATCCTCTCCTCCCTCTTCAAAAAAGACAAACGCGGACGCTAACGCGCCCGAGCAAAGGTCCCCGCTCATGCAGGAAGGCTACTCTCCAGAGTCCATCGAAGCCAAATGGCAAGGCATTTGGGAAGAACGCAAGGTCTTTCACTGCGAAACAGACCCCTCCAGGCCCAAGTATTACGTCCTGGAGATGTTCCCCTATCCCTCAGGCCGCATCCACATCGGCCATGCCCGGGTCTACTCCATCGGCGATGTCCTTGCCCGCTACAAGCGCATGCAAGGCTTCAACGTGCTGCACCCCATGGGCTGGGACGCCTTCGGCATGCCGGCGGAAAACGCCGCCATCAAGCACGGCGTACACCCCGCCGGCTGGACCTTCGAGAACATCGACACCATGCGCGTCCAGCTCCAGCGCATGGGCTACTCCCTGGACTGGCGGCGCGAGGTGACCACCTGCGTGCCCGAATACTACCGTTGGGAGCAGCTGTTCTTCCTCAAGTTTCTGGAAAAAGGCCTGGCCTACCGCAAGCAGGCGCCTCAAAACTGGTGCGAAACCTGCCACACCGTGCTGGCCAACGAACAGGTCATCGACGGGCAGTGCTGGCGCTGCGATTCGCAGGTGGTCCAGCGGGATCTGACCCAGTGGTTCCTGCGCATCACGGACTATGCCCAGGAATTGCTGGATGATCTGGACACCCTGGAACAGGGCTGGCCCGAGCGCGTGGTCTCCATGCAGCGCAACTGGATCGGCCGCTCCACCGGGGCGTACATCAGCTTTGATCTCGAACGCCCCGCCGAGGACGGTACCGCGAACATCCGCGTCTTCACCACCCGGCCGGACACGCTCTTCGGGGCCACGTTCATGTCCCTGGCGGCGGAACATCCCCTGGTGGAACAGCTCATCAAGGACTCCCCCAACGCCGAGGCCGTGCGCGCCTTCTGCACCAAAGTCAAGAATACCGACCGCCTGCAGCGCGGGGCCGAGGATCAGGAAAAGGAAGGCATCTTCACCGGGGCGTACTGCATCAACCCCCTCACCGGACGGCGCATGCCCATCTGGGTGGCCAACTTCGTGCTCATGGGCTACGGCACCGGTGCGGTGATGGCTGTGCCGGCGCATGATCAGCGCGATTTTGAATTCGCCACCAAGTACGATCTGCCCATGCAGGTGGTCATTCAGCCCGCCGGCGACACCCTGGACCCGGCCGCCATGACCGCGGCCTACGTGGATCCCGGCGTGCTGGTCAATTCCGGCGCCTTCGACGGCCAGCCCAACGAAGAGGCCAAAAAGGCCATCGTGGAGCATCTGCAGAGTCAGGACAAGGCCGAACCGGCCGTCACCTGGCGGCTTCGGGACTGGAACATCTCGCGTCAGCGGTACTGGGGCGCGCCCATCCCCGTACTGTACTGCGACGACTGCGGCGTGGTGCCCGAAAAAGAGGAAAACCTCCCTGTGGTGCTGCCCCTGGACGTCAAAACCCGCGAGGACGGCCGCTCCCCCCTGCCGGACTACGCGCCCTTTGTCCAGGCTCCCTGCCCCCGCTGCGGCAAGCCTGCCCGCCGCGAGACCGATACCATGGACACCTTTGTGGAGTCCTCCTGGTATTACATCCGCTACAGCGCGCCGTGGGAGCACGGCCGGCCCTTTGATCCCGAGGCCCTCAAATACTGGCTGCCCGTGGATCAGTACATCGGCGGCGTGGAGCATGCCATCCTCCACCTGCTGTACTCCCGGTTCTTCGTCAAAGCCCTGCGCGATCTGGGCTGGCTGGAGTTCGACGAGCCCTTCAAGGCCCTGCTGGCCCAGGGCATGGTGCTCAAGGACGGGACCAAGATGAGCAAGTCCAAGGGCAATGTCGTCTCTCCGGACGAGATGACCGCCCGCTACGGCGCCGACGCCGTGCGCTGTTTCCTGCTCTTCGCCGCGCCGCCCGAGCGCGATCTTGACTGGAGCGATACCGGCATTGAGGGCTCCTTCCGCTTCGTGCAGCGCGTCTGGCGGCTCATCGACGAACTCAGGCACTCGCTGCCCGCCCTGTCCGCCGCCGGCTCCACCACGGCCGACGTGGCCGAGGCCGGCCTGCCCGAGGCTGCCGAACTGCGTCACAAGGAACACGTGACCATCCAGAAGGTGGCGGAAGACATCGGGGAGAAGTTCCAGTTCAACACGGCCATTGCCGCCGTCATGGAGCTGGTGAACCAGATCTATCAGGGCAAGGATGCGCTGCTGGCGTCCCCTGCCGGGGCGCGGGTGCTCTCCTCGGCCGTGTCCACCATGCTCACGGTGCTGGCGCCCGTCACCCCGCACCTGTGCGAGGAGTGCTGGTCCCGCCTTGGGCATGCGGATCTGCTGGCCGCCGCCCCCTGGCCCACGGTGGATCCCGCGGCCCTGGTCAAGGACGCCATCACCGTGGTGGTCCAGGTGAACGGCAAGCTGCGCGCCCGCCTGGACGTGGCCCCGGACATCGCCGAAGACGTCATCAAGGCCCTGGCCCTGGCCGAACCCAACGTGCAAAAGCACCTGGACGGCAAGACCGTGCAGAAAGTGGTCTACGTGCCGGGCAAACTGGTCAGCGTGGTGGTGAAGTAGCACGCGCATCGCAATGCATTCGGAGGAGCCGTCCCGTCATGGCCGGCTCCTCCGTCCACCCTGTGGCAGGGGCCGCAAGGGCCGAGTCCTCACCCCATGGCCAAACCACGCCCGCCATATTTCTTCCTCGTCTGTCCGGACAGCCGGCTGCTGCAGGAGCGCATCGAGCAGTTGGCTGCCGGCAATGCCAGCGGCTGGGAGCGTCACGTCTTCTGGGGTGAAGAAGGCCTGGCCGACCGCTTCTGGAATCTCCTGACCCTGGAAAACATGCTCGGCGTGCCACGGCTGCTGGTGGTCCGGCATGCGGAAAAGCTGAAGGTGGACGCCTGGCAGCACCTCAACGCCGCGCTGAACCGCTGCTCCTCCCAGGCCTGGCCGTTCTTCTGCCTGGAAGGCGACTGGGATCGCGGCAAGCCCAAGCTGCCGGAGCCCCTCAAGGACTTCCGCGGCAAGCCGCCCCTGCCCTGCTGGAGCGCCGCTGTGGACCGCGGCTGGATCTGGCAATCCCCCGGACTGACCGCCGCCGACATCCGCCGCCGTCTGCAGGAGTGGGCGCGCGCCGAAGGCCTGACCCTGGACGCCGATGCCCTGCAGGCCCTGCAGGCCGTGCTGCCCCTGAACGCCTCGGCCCTGGAAGGCGAGCTGGAGAAGCTCCTGCTGGCCTCGCGGGAAACGGGCGTCATCACCCCGGCCATGGCGGCCCTGGTGAATGACACCTCCGATCTGGATCTGTTCGCCTTCCTGGAGATGGTCCAGCGCGGCGGCGGCGGCGATGCCGCCGGAGCCGTGACCTTGTGGAAAAAGGTCCTGGAAAACGCCCTGGGCGGGCAGCAATCCATCACCTTCGGGTTTTTGGCCGTGGCCGCGCGGGAACTGCGCATCCTCTGGCAAATCCGCCACGACGAGCCGGTGCAGCTGCCGCCGTTCATCCTCAATAAGAAACTGGCCCTGGCCCGCCGGCTGTCCGAGGCCGCCATTGCCCGGGGCCTGGAACTGCTGCTGGAGGCCGAACGCGGCATCAAAAGCGGCGAGAAGGACGACAGCCAGGCCCTTGAGCTGCTCATCGCCGGACTGGCCCAGGCCCTGGGACCGCCGGCGCGTCAGGCGTCCCCCCGGTCCGGAGGTCGTCCTTGAGCGATGCGCCGCATTATCATGGCCATCGCCAGCGGCTGCGGGAGCGCTTTCTCGCCGGCCCCACCAGCCTGGCCGACTATGAATTGCTGGAATTGCTGCTGACCTACGCCCTGCCCCGGCGGGACACCAAGCCCATCGCCAAGGCCATGCTCGCACGCCTGGGCAACATGGCCGACGTGCTGGCCGCCCAGCCCGAGGATCTGCGCCGCGTGGAAGGCCTGGGCCAGGGCACGGAACTGTTCTGGAAGCTCCTGCAGGAATGCCGCGCCCGGGCAGACCAGCAGCCGCCCAAGGCCCGCATTTCCCTGAGTCACCCTTCCGTGGTGGCAAACATGGCCATGAGCCGCCTGGGAGCCCTCAAGGCCGAGGAATTCTGGGTGGCCCTGGTGGACGCCAAGCTCCGGCTCATCAGTTGGGAGCAGGTGAGCAAGGGCACGGTGGGGCATGCGCCGGTCTATGTGCGGGAGGTGCTCAAGCTCGGCCTGGAGCGTCAGGCCCACGGCATTTTTCTGGTTCACAACCACCCCGGCGGCGATCCCCGGCCCTCGCGCGAAGATGTCGCCATCACCCAGGAGCTGATCCAGGGCGCCCAGGCCGTGGGCCTGCGGGTGCTGGATCACCTCATCGTCACCCAGAACGACTACAGCAGCCTGCAGCAGGAAGGGTTGCTGTAAAGGAGATTCCCATGCCCGCGCGCTATTGTCTCGTCTCCGGTCTGGTTCAGGGGGTGGCCTTCCGCTGGTTCACCAAAGAGACGGCGCTGCGCCTGGGCTTGGCGGGTTGGGTGCGCAATCTGCCCGACGGCCGCGTGGAAACCCTGCTGCAGGGTCCCGACGAGTCCCTGACCCTGGCCATGGACGCCCTGCAGGCCGGCCCGCCCCATGCCCGCGTGGCAACGATGGCCTGCAGCGACCGGCCTGAAGACCCCTCCCTGCGCGGATTTGTTGTCCTGCGCTGAGATTGCACGCCGTTTCCGGCGTTTTTTCGCTCCCCGCTATGGACAGATGCCCTTGTGATGCATACAAATGCCGTTGCATCGCTCTCCTTTTTCGGCAAACCGGGCCTGCTGCGCCCGGAAGTCCTTAAAAAGGCGCACTGCCCCACAGTTTTTTGAGACGGCGAGGAGCCAATCATGAGTCAGGACCATCCCATCACCACCAACGATCCCGATCTCTCCGAGCAGCCCCTGGGCGGCCTCCAGGAAGTGCCCCAGGAAATGCCGGTGCTGCCAGTGCGCGATATCGTCATTTTCACGTATATGATCCTGCCCCTGTTCGTGGGCCGGGACAAGAGCGTGGCCGCGGTGAACGAGGCGCTGAACACGCACCGCTATCTGCTCGTGATCTCCCAGCGTGACGAGCAGGTGGACGATCCCGCGCCGGAAGATCTGTACACCGTGGGCACGGTGTGCCAGATCATGCGCATGCTCAAGATGCCCGACGGCCGGCTCAAGGTGCTGGTGCAGGGCGTCACCCGGGCCACGGTGGAGGAGTTCCGGCAGTCGGAGACCTTCACCTCCGCACGCATTTCCCTGCTGGAAGAGCCAGACATCAAGGAACTTTCCCTGGAGCACGTGGCCCTCATGCGCGCGGCCCGTGAGCAGAGCGAAAAAATTCTCTCCCTGCGCGGCATCGCCCCCGGGGACATCATGGGCGTGCTCAACAGCGTCAACGAGCCCGGCCGCCTGGCCGATCTGGTGGCCTCCAACCTGCGCATGAAGGTGGACGAAGCCCAGCAGATCCTCGAAGCCCGCGATCCCCTGGACCGTCTGCACCTGGTGAACACCCAGCTGGCCCGGGAACTGGAGCTGGCGGCCATGCAGGCCAAGATCCAGACCAGCGCCCGCGAAGGCATGGACAAGGCCCAGAAGGACTACTTCCTGCGCGAACAGCTCAAGGCCATCCGCAAGGAACTGGGCGAGATGGAGGGCGAAAACGAGGAGCTGGAGGAACTGGCCCGGGCCCTGGACAAGGCCGGCCTGCCCAAGGAAGTGAAGGCCGAGGCGGAAAAACAGCTCAAGCGGCTCTCCGCCATGCACAGCGAATCGTCCGAGGCCTCCGTCATCCGCACCTACCTGGAATGGCTGGTGGAATTGCCCTGGAAAAAGCAGAGCCGGGACCGCCTGGACATCAAGGAAGCCAAGCGCATCCTTAACGAGGACCATTTCGGGCTGGACAAGGTCAAGGACCGCATCCTGGAATACCTCTCCGTGCGCAAGCTCAACCCCAAGATGAAGGGGCCCATCCTGTGCTTTGTGGGGCCTCCTGGCGTGGGCAAGACCTCCCTTGGCCGGTCCATTGCCCGGTCCCTGGGCCGGCAGTTCCACCGCATGTCCCTGGGTGGCATGCGGGACGAAGCGGAAATCCGCGGCCATCGCCGCACGTATATCGGAGCCATGCCCGGGCGCATCATCCAGGCCATCAAGCAGGCCAAGACCAAGAACCCGGTGATCATGCTCGATGAAATCGACAAGGTGGGGACGGACTTCCGCGGCGACCCCTCCTCCGCCCTGCTGGAGGTGCTGGACCCGGAACAGAACTTCAGCTTCCAGGACCATTACCTGAACGTGCCCTTCGACCTCTCCAAGGTCATGTTCATCTGCACGGCCAACCAGCTGGACACCATCCCTTCGGCCCTCATGGACCGCATGGAGATCATCCGCATCCCCGGCTACACCATGCAGGAAAAGATCAAGATTGCCCGCAAGTACCTCATCCCCCGTCAGGCCAAGGAAAACGGTCTCGGCGTGAAGGATGTGGAAATGTCCGACTCGGTGCTGCAGCAGGTCGTCAAGGAATACACCCGTGAAGCCGGGTTGCGAAACCTGGAGCGCGAGGTGGGCGCCGTCTTCCGCAAGCTGGCCCGCAAGAAGGCCGAGGGCGAGGGCGGTCCTTTCAAGGTCACCAGCCAGAGCGTGCGCAAGCTGCTGGGCATCCCCCGCTACACGGACGAGAAGGCGGAAACCGATCTGCCTCCCGGCGTGTCCCTGGGACTGGCCTGGACGCCCTACGGCGGCGAGATTCTGCACATCGAAGCCACCACCATGGCCGGCAAGGGCAAGCTGACCCTCACCGGCCAGCTGGGAGAGGTGATGAAGGAATCCGCCCAGGCCGCCCTGTCCTACGCTCGCGGCCATGCCAGGGAGCTGGGCATTGATCCCGAATTCCCGGACAAGGTGGACATCCACATCCACGTGCCGGCCGGGGCCACCCCCAAGGACGGCCCCTCCGCCGGCATCGCCCTGGTGGGCGCGCTGGTGAGTGCCCTTTCCAACCGGCCCCTGAACGGCAACATGGCCATGACCGGTGAAATCACCCTGCGCGGCCGGGTGCTGCCCGTGGGCGGCATCAAGGAAAAAATCCTCGCCGCCGTGGCCCAGGGTCTGGGGCACGTGGCCATCCCCAAGGAAAACGTCAAGGACCTGGAAGACATCCCCGCCGAATTGCGCCGCAAGATCACCGTGCATCCCCTGGAGCGCATCGGCGACGTCTGGCCCCTGGCCCTCACCGAACCCCCGGCGGCCCCTGCGCCGGAACAGGCCCCTGCCCTGGAACAAAGCCCTGCCTGATTCACCCCGGCCCGCGGGTTTCCTCCAGAAAATTTGGGGGAGCCCCGCGGGCCGGACCACCACTTGGGCCACACTCGCCATGCTCATCTACTCCAATGCCACGACCAGCCGCGACGAGACCGGCTTCCTCCTCGACGTGGATGTGAAGCTGGTCTGCAACTTCCGGCACGTCAGCCGGTTGACGGCCCGAAAGCGCGAGGGCGTCATCGACGCCATCGAATACTATGTGGAGGATGAGCGCCGGGAGCGTCGCACCTGGGGCCCGTTCTGCTTCATCGAGCAGACGCAGGAAGCAGAGATCCTGGACGGACCGGGGGTATACTTCTTTCTGGTCAACGCCAAGATCGCCTACTTTGGCCGCTGCGAGGACTTCGCCCAGCGTCTGCAGCACTACTGCGAGATCCCCAAGACCCTGTGCAACGCGCCGCAGCATCAGGCCATCTGCCGCATGAACACCATGCTGTACCGCGCCTTCCAGCGGCGGGACATGGTGCACTGCTTCTTTTATCCCTGCCCCACGACGGAAAACCCACTGGTGCATGCCATGTTGGTGGACATCGTCAAACCGTCCTGGAATCTATTGCAATGACGCCTTGGTGGAACGAATCCAGCCTCAAGCGGGCGCACCCGTTCTATGGCTGCGTCACCGGGCAGGCCCTGTTCTACCTGCTCCAGGAGCACGAGCTGCCAGAGGCGCGCATCCAGGCCCTGCTGGACCAGTTCGAGGCCGGGAAGGCGGTGCTCGTGGACTTGCTGAATGCAGCCCCCCCAACGGTGCGGCTGCGGGTGGCTGCCGGAGCCTGCGCGCAATGCGCCGCCCTGGACGGCATGACGCTGCCCGGCGACCATCCCGAGCTTGTCACCCTGCTCCCGCCGTACGGGCTGGGCTGCCGCGTGACGGCAGAAGCAGTGGACACAGCCGGCAAGGCCGCTTCCGTCATGTCACCCTGTCTCCCGACCATTCCTCGCCCGCATCCCCTGTGCTGCGTCCTGGATCTGCACGGCGCTCCCTGACACAGGGCGCGTAGGGGAACGCAGTTCTCCCTAAAAATTCCTTTTTTTTCTCTGGCTACATCGCGCCCATGGGCTTTTCGGCCATGCCGCAGTAGCCCAGGTCATCTTCCTGGCGATGCTCCGGGTGCTTCCAGCAGAACATCATGCACTGGCTGCCCAGGCAGAATTTCAGCTTGTTGTCCGAGGTGGTCAGCAACGGGCAATACTTGAAACGGGCGTCTTTTTCAGGCAGCAACATGGCGCCTCCTTGCTTTGCTGCATGATGGCCTGCCCTGCAAAACCTGGCAAGACGAAAATTGTGGCATATGGATTGCTCTACGCATGGCAACCCCGGATTCGCATCCGGAAAGGAGCGTGTCATGCGTGCTGCGATTCTCGCCAGTCTTGTTGTATCCTTGATGATTCCCACCCCGATCAGGGCGCAGCAGTTCCGCGTGCCGCTGGGCCTGTACCGTCAGGAAACCGCCGCCGTGGATGGCTGGCAGCTGCTCAAGACCCGATTCCCGGACCTGCTGGAAGGCTGCCTGCCTGAATTGGAGACCGTGGAGACCGAGGCCGGCCCCCTGCTGCGGCTGACCGTGTTCATGGAAGATGCCGCCCAGGCCCGCACCCTGGAACGGGCCATGCAACGCGACGCGCCAGCCATGGAGGCGGAAGCCGAGACCACCCAGCGGCCGCGACTCTCCTCCAACGGCCGCTTCACCGTCACCGCCGGCGGCGTGCCCGGACAGAACGCCGGCTTCGTATTCGACCAGAACCGCATCTATGTAGGCCTGCGGACGGATGCCGGCCGGGTGTCCATCACCCCGGGTCTGGCGGCCAACGCCGAGGGAGACGCCGGCCCCTATGCCGGCATTGAGGTCCGCTGGTAATTTTTTTTCGAAACCCCTGCTGGTCACCCGACAATTGCAGCAGACCTATGCCCGGCTGCTGGGCGAGCGTCGGCTGCTCGTGCGCGAGCGCCTGCAGCGTCTGGAGCAGACTGCCGCCATGGCCCGCCGTCTGGCCGACTTCGCCATGCAGGATGCCCGCCGGCAGCGCCTGCCCCCACGGGAAACCTGGGAGCATGCCGGCACGCTGGCCCTGGCCCTGCTGGACGATGTGTTCCTGGAACCGGGCGTGCTGTGCTTTGTGTACGATGCGCGCATCATCGCGCTGACCTATCCCGAACTCGCCTTGCGAGGGCTGGATCTGTCCCCCTATCGCGACCGTCGCGGCCGCTCCCTGCTGCGCGTGTTGCGAGAGGAAGCCCGGCAGTGGGGGCGCGCCTCGGCGGCGTTCGACTGGAAGGCCCGGGGCGCCGCCCGCATGACGCCGCATCTGGGCATGGCGGTGCATCTGCCGGAATTCAACTGGACCCTGGCCATGTTTCTGGACATGGAGGACGCGGCCCGGCGCGAGCGCGAACTGCGCACGCAGGAAGCCCAGGCCTTGCTGACTCTCCTGGCGCAGACCGACGCGGCGCGGGAGGCAGTCTTTTGTCTGCTGGATCAGCGCGGGCGATTGCTGGGCGCGCCGGTCACGCAGTTGCCGGCCTCCAACCGGCTGGTCCGGGCGGTCACGGCCGCCAACATGCTGGGCAGTCCGGAAGCGCAGTCCCGGCTGCTGCTGACCGCGCTTGTGGAAGGACCGGCGCGGCTGGAAGACCTTCCCGGCGATCCGGGCCCCGTTGAGGTCCTGGGGGTGTCGCATGCCGCCCTGGGCTGGACGCTGGTCCGCATTTCCCCCACGCCGGCCGGGCTGTGGGGCTGGCTGCTGGCGGGCGGCATCCTTGTGGCGGCTGTGTGCATTCTCTTGATCTCTGGCTCTTTACAGCCGGGCAAGGATGGGTCATGAGGTGGAACTGGTTGTTTGATCCGCACTATTGATAGATCTGCCCAGGAGGCACACTGCATGATCGTTGGTATTCCCAAGGAAATCAAAACCATGGAAAACCGCGTGGCCATGACGCCCGGCGCGGTGGGCGCGTTTGTGCGCAATGGCCATACAGTGTTGGTGGAGCGAGGCGCCGGTGTTGGCAGCGGCCTGCGCGACGAGGAGTACGCCGCCGCCGGAGCGCGGTTGGTCTCGGCGGATGACGCCTGGGCCGCAGAAATGGTCATCAAGGTCAAAGAGCCCATCCAGCAGGAATACAAGTACCTGCGCGATGGGCTCCTTCTTTTCACATACCTGCATCTGGCCGCGGACAAGCCGCTGACCGAAGCCCTGCTGGAAAGCAAGACCACCGGCGTGGCCTACGAGACCGTGCAGCTGGACAATGGCGCGCTGCCCCTGCTGGTGCCCATGAGCGAAGTGGCCGGCCGCATGGCCCCGCAGGTGGGGGCGCAGTGCCTGGAAAAGCCCCACGGCGGCCGCGGCATGCTGCTGGGCGGCGTGCCGGGCGTGGAGCCGGCGGAAGTGGTCATCCTCGGCGGCGGGGTGGTGGGGGTGAACGCCACCAAGATTGCCGTGGGCATGGGCGCCCGCGTGACCGTGCTGGACGTGAACCACAGCCGGCTGCAGTATCTGGACGACATCTTCCACAGCCGCGTGGTGACGCTCATGTCGCATGAGGCGAACATCCGTGCTGCCCTGTGCAAGGCGGATCTGGTGATCGGCGCGGTGCTCATCCCCGGGGCCAAGGCGCCGCGGCTGGTCACGCGGGAGATGCTGCCGTGCATGAAGCCCGGCTCGGTCATTGTGGATGTGGCCGTGGACCAGGGCGGCTGCGTGGAGACCATCAAGGCCACCACCCACGCCGATCCCACCTATGTTGTGGATGGCGTGGTCCATTACGGCGTGGCCAACATGCCCGGCGCAGTGCCCCGCACCTCCACCTTTGCCCTGGTGAACCAGACCCTGCCGTATGCCCTGTCCCTGGCCAACAAGGGCTGCAAGGCCCTGAGGGACGATGCCCCCCTGGCCCGTGGCCTGAACACCTGGCAGGGCCAGCTTACCTGCAGCGGTGTGGCCGAGGCCTTCGGCATGAGCTGCGAGTCCCTGTCCGGCGTGGTCCAGGCCCTGTAGGGTCTGGAGCCGTACGTTGCGAGAGGGGAAACCTTTTTGCAAAAGGTTCTCCCCTCTCTCTCGCTCCCCTTCCAGAAAATTGACAGTTCTTTGTAATTATACCCAAAAAAATCTTTGGAAAGGGGGTTCGGGGGAAGAACCTTTCTTTAGAAAGGTTTTCCCCCGAGAACTCCCTTCAAAGATGCCTTGCTTTAGCGCATTCCCGCCGCACAAACGTCGCCTGATCGTCACGGCGCGGCACCTTGTTCATGGCATGACTGTCGCTTCAGTCCATGCATATCATCATAGACAAGGAGTCCGCGCATGCGTCCCTTCGTTCGTCGTCTGGCCCTGGGTTTGGCCTTGGTGTTTGCGGCAGCCCCGGCCGGCGCCGCCTCGCTGCATCTGGAAAAGATCGGTGGCCTCAAACTGGGCGGGGAAGGCGCTGCGGAAATCTGCAGCTTTGATCCCCAGTCCAAATTGCTGTTCGTGGTCAATGCCGGCGAGACGGCCGTGGAAGTGGTGGACCTGAGCAACCCCGCCGCTCCGGTGAAGAAGTCCAGCATCTCCCTCAAGGAGCATGGCGGCGGCATCAACAGCGTGGCCGTGAAGAACGGGCTGGTGGCCGTGGCTGTGGAGGCCGATCCCAAACAGGATTCCGGCAAGATCATCCTCATGAATCTGGACGGCACGGTGCGCAAGCGCTTCGACGTGGGCGCGCTGCCGGACATGGTGGCCTTCACCCCGGACGGCAAGTACGTGCTGGCCGCCTGCGAAGGCGAACCCAACAAAGACTACAGCGTGGACCCCGAAGGCAGCATCGCGGTGATCAGCCTCGCCAAGGGCGTGGACGCCGCCACCTGCACCATGGCCTACTTCCACAGCTTCAACACCCAGAAAGCCCAGCTGCAGGCCAAGGGCGTGCGCATCTCCCATCCCAAGGCCACCGTGTCCCAGGATCTGGAGCCCGAGTATATCGCCGTGTCCCCGGATTCCAAGACCGCCTATGTGGTCCTGCAGGAGAACAACGCCTTCGCCGTGCTGGACGTGGCCACGGCCAAGGTCAAGGACATCAAGCCCCTGGGCATGAAGGACTGGAAAAAGGCCGGCGGCCTGGACGCCAGCGACAAGGACAAGAAGATCAACATCAAGCCCTGGCCGGTGCATGGCCTGTACATGCCGGACTCCGTCGCCGCCTTTGCCGCCAAGGGCAAGGTCTATCTGGTGACGGCCAATGAGGGTGACTCCCGCGATTACGACGGCTACAGCGACGAAGCCCGCCTGGGCAAGGTCTACCTGAACGACCGCATCTTCCCCGACGCCAAATGGCTCACCCGCGACAAGCAGCTTGGCCGCCTCAAGGTGGTCAAGGACATGCTGGACACGGACGGCGACGGCCTGGCCGACCGCATCGTGGCCTATGGCGCGCGCTCCTTCTCCATCTGGAACGCCGCCACCGGGGCGCAGGTGTTCGACAGCGCCGACCAGTTCGAGCGCATCATCGCCAAGGAGGCACCGGAATACTTCAACGCCGAAGAAAAGTTCGACGACCGTAGCGACGACAAGGGCCCCGAGCCCGAGGGCGTGACCGTGGGCGTGGTGGACGGCCGCACCTATGCCTTCGTGGGCCTGGAACGCCAGGGCGGCCTGATGGTGTACGACGTGACCGAGCCGGCCAAGGCCAGCTTCGTGCAGTACATCAACAGCCGCGACTACGCAGCCGACCAGAAATCCGAAGCCGCCGGGGATGTTGCGCCCGAAGGCGTGCTGTTCATCGCCGCCAAGGACAGCCCCACCGGCCAGGCCCTGGTGGTGACGGCCAACGAGGTGAGCGGCACTGTGGCCGTGTTTGCTGCGCGCAAGTAAGCGATTTGTGACGATTTGGAGAACAGGCCGGCCCATGCGCCGGCCTGTTCTTTTTTGGGCAAGGCCGGCATTGTCATCATATTGTCACAGAACTGTTGCCGAATCGTGACGTTTTGTCACGTGGTCACCTTTCTCGGTTGGTATGGTCTGCGGGTGCGAGGGAAATGCGGGCATGCCGCTTCCAGCGCACAGGCCGTGCGGCACCTGCGGCCGGATTCGGCAACCTGAACCTTCCGGGACTTCCAGAAGCGCACATGTCATCGAGCAGTCCATGATCCCAGCGTATGTCATCTTGCTGTTGTTGCTAGCCTTGAGCGCCGTGGCGTACATGCTCGGGCGGAACAGGGCGTTTGCCGTGGCCGGCGGTCCTGCCGGGCTGCGCCACCTGCATTCCCGTCCCGGGTATTACGGGGCGCTCACCGCGCTGTGGTGCTTCGGGCCGGCCATCATCGTGTTTGCACTATGGCAGGCCAGCGAGGGCGGCGTCATCACCGGGCTGGTGGTTTCCCATCTGCCGCCAGAGGTGCAGGCCTTGCCGCCGGATCGGCTCGGGCTGGTGGTCAACGACGTCAAGAATCTGGTGGGCGGCAACATTCTGAGCGGGGATCCCTCGCCGGAACTTCGCAAGGCGGCGGACGAGTTCATCCGGCTGCGCGTGTATTCCCGGGTGCTGCTGCTGGGAGTGTGCGCCATGCTGGCCGCGGGCGGGTTGCTGCTGTCGCGCAAGGGCATCACGCCCCAGCTGCGCGCCCGCAACAAGGTGGAGCGGCTGGTCAAGTGGCTGCTCATCGCCTGTTCAATGCTGGCCATCTTCACCACTGTGGGCATCATTCTTTCGGTGCTGTTCGAGGCCATCCGCTTTTTCAAGATCATTCCGGTGCAGGATTTTCTCTTCGGGCTGGAGTGGAGCCCGCAGATGGCCATCCGGGAAGATCAGGTGGGCGGGTCCGGCGCATTCGGCGCTGTCCCGGTGTTCGTGGGCACGGCGCTCATCTCCATCATCGCCATGGTGGTGGCTGTGCCCATCGGGCTGATGGCGGCCATCTACATGTCTGAATACGCCTCGCGCAAGTTCCGCGCCACGGCCAAGCCGCTCATGGAAATTCTGGCTGGCATCCCCACGGTGGTATACGGCTTCTTCGCCGCTCTTACCGTGGCGCCCATTGTCCGGGAT
The DNA here is from genome assembly GCF_000468495.1 of Megalodesulfovibrio gigas DSM 1382 = ATCC 19364. NCBI lineage: Bacteria > Pseudomonadati > Thermodesulfobacteriota > Desulfovibrionia > Desulfovibrionales > Desulfovibrionaceae > Megalodesulfovibrio > Megalodesulfovibrio gigas. The sequence continues at coordinate 2,009,151 of NC_022444.1, read as the reverse complement.
TGGGGCAGCGCCGTGGGGCTGAGTGTTTCTTCGGAAAGCGGGCTGGTGGCCGGGCTGGTGATGGGGATCATGATTATCCCCTTTGTCTCCTCCCTGTCTGATGACGTCATCAACGCCGTGCCGCAATCCCTGCGCGACGGCGCCTTGGCCCTGGGCTCCACGTCCTCGGAAACGGTGCGCAAGGTGGTGTTGCCTGCTGCCCTGCCGGGCATTGTGGGCTCGGTGCTGCTGGCCATGTCCCGCGCCATCGGGGAAACGATGATCGTGGTCATGGCGGCCGGGCTCTCGGCCAATCTGACCCTCAACCCCTTCGAAACCGTGACCACCGTGACGGTGCAGATCGTCACGCTGCTCATCGGGGACCAGGAATTCGACAGCCCGAAGACCCTGGCGGCCTTCGCCCTGGGGCTGGTGCTGTTCCTGGTGACGCTGTGTCTGAACATCTTCGCCCTGCATGTCGTGCGCAAGTATCGGGAACAGTATGAATAACACCACCACCAAGCCGCGCCCCATCGACATTGTCAACGCCGGGCTGGCCAAGCGCTATGCTGCGGAGAAGCGCTTTCGGCTGTACGGCTTCTCGGCCATCGTCATCAGCCTGTGCTTTCTGGGATTGCTGTTCGTGACCATCGTGTACGACGGCTTGCCCGCCTTCACCCAGACGTACCTCAAGCTGGAGGTGGCGCTGCCGGAAGCGGAGTTCGACCGCGAGAATCTGAACGCGGCCAACTATCCATTGTTCATCAAGCAGGCCATCCGCAGCTATTTTCCCGAGGTGACCGAGCGTCGCGAAGTGCGCGATATCGACAACTTCATCAGCAACAGCGCGCCCTTTGATCTGGAAAAGGCCGTCTTTGCGGACCCGTCTCTCATCGGCAAGTCCGTCACCTTGTGGGTGCTGGCCGATGACGACGTGGATCAGCTGGTGAAGGGCCACATCGACCGCGACGTGCCCGAAATCGAGCGCCGCATGAGTGACCGGCAGATTGCCTGGGTGGATTCCCTGAAGAAACGCGGCCTGCTGGAACGGAAGTTCAACACCGTGTTCCTGACCACCGGGGACTCCCGCGAGCCCGAGCAGGCCGGCATCTGGGGCGCGGTGATGGGGTCTTTCTACTCCCTGCTCATCACGCTGCTGCTCTCGTTCCCCATTGGCATCTCCGCGGCGGTGTATCTGGAAGAGTTCGCGCCCAAGAACAAGTGGACGGACCTCATCGAGGTGAACATCAACAACCTGGCCGCCGTGCCCTCCATCGTGTTCGGTCTGCTGGGGCTGGCGGTGTTCCTGAACTTCTTCGAGCTGCCGCGCTCGGCGCCGCTGGTGGGCGGTCTGGTGCTCACCCTGATGACCCTGCCGGTCATCATCATCGCCTCGCGCGCGGCCCTGAAAAGCGTGCCGCCTTCCATCCGGGAGGCAGCCCTGGGCATCGGTTCCTCCCAGTTGCAGACGGTGCTCAACCATGTGCTGCCCCTGGCCATGCCGGGCATGCTCACCGGGGCCATCATCGGCATGGCCCGCGCCCTGGGGGAAACGGCGCCGCTGCTGATGATCGGCATGGTGGCCTTCATCGTGGACGTGCCGCAAGGCATTACGGACGCCGCCACGGCCCTGCCGGTGCAGATCTACCTGTGGTCGGACTCGCCGGAACGCGGCTTCCGGGAAAAGACCAGCGCGGCCATCATCGTGCTGTTGGTCTTCCTGCTGGCCATGAACGCCCTGGCGGTGATTCTGCGCAAGAAATTCGAACGTCGTTGGTAATGGCCGACGGCCTCTGCACTCCGCAGGGCCGCCTGGCAGCTTTGGATATACAGCAACGCAAACAACACACGTGCTTTGCACAATGCTCCTGAGGAGGAACATCATGTTGAAAGGTCTCACCGTCGCAGCGGCTGCTTTGCTGCTGGCCACCAGCGTGAACTTCGCGCACGCCCAGGCCGCCAGGGACACCATCAAGGTCGTGGGTTCTTCCACGGTCTACCCCTTCTCCACCGTGGTTGCGGAAACCTTTGGCAAGGGCGGCAAGTTCAAGACGCCCACCATTGAATCCACCGGCACCGGCGGCGGCATGAAGCTGTTCTGCGCCGGCGTGGGCGTGGGCCACCCCGACATCACCAACGCCTCCCGCCGCATGAAGAAGTCCGAGTGCGAAGACTGCATGAAGAATGGTGTCAAGGAAGTGGTGGAAGTCAAGGTCGGCTACGACGGCATTGTCATCGCCAACTCCAAGAAGACCGGGCTGTTCAAGCTGGCCATCGTGGATTTGTACCGCGCCATGGCCAAGGAAGTGGAAGTTGACGGCAAGATGGTCGCCAACCCCTTCAAGACCTGGAAGGAAGTGAACCCCGCGCTGCCCGCCGCCAAGATCGAAGTGCTCGGGCCCCCTCCCACATCCGGCACCCGTGACGCCTTCCTCGAACTGGTGATGGAAGTCGGCGCCAAGTCCTCCCCCTTCCTGAAGGCCCTGGAAAAGGAAGACGGCAAGAAGTGGAAAGCCTACGCGCACACCATTCGTGAAGACGGCGCCTACATCGACGCTGGCGAAAACGACAACCTCATTGTTCAGAAGCTGGACGCCAACCCCAGCGCCCTGGGCATCTTCGGCTTCTCCTTCCTGGACCAGAACGCCGACAAGATCCAGGGTTCCGAAGTGGATGGCGTTGCCCCCACCTTCGACAACATCGCCTCCGGCAAGTACTCCGTGTCCCGCCCCCTGTACTTCTACGTGAAAAAGGCGCATGCTTCCGTCATTCCCGGCATTCCTGAGTACCTGGCTGAATTCACCAGCGAAAAGGCCTGGGGTAAGGACGGTTACCTGGCCTCCAAGGGCATGATCCCCATGCCCGACGCCGAGCGCAAGGAATTCGCTGCCAAAGCCAAGGGCTTGACCCCCGTTGACTGCGGCGCCCTGAAGTAGGCATTCTTGTCCAGGCGGGCCGGCATGCCAGCGCTGCCGGCCCNCCCGCCTGCCTCTTGTTGCATCACTTTTCACTCTCCATTCAGGAATTCAGACAGGAACACCGCCATGGACGAGCGCACCCCCGACGCATCCTCCGCCACGGCCAAGGCCGGCGCCTCCGGAAAGGGGCCCAAACGCGTCCCCCGCGACAATCGCCAGACCGTCGGGACCCAGCACGTTCCCGAACCGCGCATGCGTTGCGTGGATGTCAACGTCTATTACGGCGACAAGCATGCCATCAACAACGTGTCCATGGACATCGGCAACAACGAGGTCATCGCCATGATCGGTCCCTCGGGCTGCGGGAAGTCCACCTTCCTGCGATGCCTGAACCGCATGAACGACACCATCGACAGCTGCCGCGTCACCGGACTTATTGAACTGGACGGCCGGAACATCTATGATCCCAAGGTGGACGTAGTCCCCCTGCGGGCCCAGGTGGGCATGGTGTTCCAGAAGCCCAACCCGTTCCCAAAATCCATTTATGAAAACATCGCCTATGGGCCGCGCATCCATGGCCTGGTGAACACCAAGAGCGAGATGGACGAGATTGTGGAAACGTCCCTCAAGCGCGCCGGGTTGTGGAACGAGGCCAAGGACCGGCTGGACCAGCCCGGCACCGGGCTTTCCGGCGGGCAGCAGCAGCGCCTGTGCATTGCCCGCACCATCGCCGTGAGTCCGGAAGTCATCCTCATGGATGAGCCGTGCTCCGCCCTGGACCCCATTGCGACGTCGATTATCGAAGACTTGATCGACGAACTGCGCGAACATTTCGCCATCGCAATCGTCACGCATTCCATGCAGCAGGCCTCCCGCGTTTCCCAGCGTACAGCCTATTTTCACCTGGGCGACCTCATCGAAATCGGCCCCACGGAGCAGATTTTCACGAACCCGCTCCATGAATTGACGCACGATTACATCACTGGCCGCTTCGGCTAGGCCATTTGCGAGGAATTGTATGACGGCCAAAGATAAACCGCATATTGTCCGCTCTTTTGACGAAGAGCTGGAAAGCATGACCTCCCTGCTGGTCAGCATGGGAGAGAAGGCCTTGGTGCAGTTGGAGAAAGCGGTGCAGGTCCTGCGCACCCGGGACGCCGATCTGGCCCACGCCATCCTGCGCGCGGACGATCTGGTGGACTCCATGCACGCCCAGGTCAATACCCTGACCGTGGGCCTGCTGGCCACCCGTCAGCCCGTGGCCACAGATCTGCGCCACGTGGTGGCCGCCCTCAAGATGGCCACGGACCTGGAGCGCGTGGCCGACTATGCCGCCAGCGTGGCCGGCAGCTCCCTGGCCATGCCCGCCGCCCCCTCCGATGTGGTGATGGAGAAGGTCGAGGCCCTGGCCGATGTGGCGAAGCAGTTGCTGGCGGACGTGGTGAAGGCCCTGGAGGAAGAAAGCGAGGAAGCCGCCGTGGCCGTGTGGCAAGGCGACGACGCCGTGGATGCGGCCTATCTGGCCCTCATGCAGACGCTGCACGAGGAGATCGCCGCCCATCCGGAGCACTTGGCCGTGAATTCCCAGCTCATCTTCGTGGCCCGCTCCCTGGAACGCCTGGCCGATCACGTCACCAACGTGGCCAGCCATCTCATCTATTCCGTTACCGGAAAAATCTACAAAGGGTAGCCGCCAGGGCTGCCTTGCTACGCACAACAGCCGGCAAGGAGCGGATCCTTCGCCGGCTGTTGTGCGTGCCTCGGCTGCGGGGAGGCTCAGGCGTCCCTGGTCCAGGCGATGCGGGGAGGCTCAGGCGTCCCTGGTCCAGGCGATGCGGGCAAAGGCGTTGTGGTTGTGGATGGATTCCAGGGTCTCCGCGTGCACCCGAAAGGCCTGCACCCGTTCGTCGGCCATGAGGGCCGCCGCGGTGTGGCGGGCCATGTCCTCCACGAAGACGGGATTTTCGTACATGCGCATGGTCACCACGCGCTCGTCGGGCCGCTTGAGCAGGGGATAGACCGGGGAGGAGGCAGCGCCCTCGGCCACGGCAATGCATTCCTCGATGCCCGGCACGTCCCAGCCGCCCTCGGCAGCCCGGCGCGGCGTGATCTCCATGCGGATGCGGCCGCGCTGGTTGTGCGCGCCGTAATCGCTGATGGCCTTGCTGCAGGGGCACAGGGCCGCCACCGGGGCTTCCACGGCCAGGGTGAATTGCGGATCGGCATCGCCGGAACGCACATGGTAGCTGCACGCATAGTCCATGAGGGCCGCGGCGCCGGTATGCGGGGCGCGACGTTCCAGGAAGAAGGGGAACGCCATGTCCAGGGCGGCCTGCCGGGCCTGCAGGCGGCGGCGCAGCTCGTCCAGCAGGGCGGCCAGCCGCTGCGGCGAGAATACCTGGGTGCGGGCTTCCTCCAGCACTTCCACAAACCGGCTCATATGCGAGCCCTTGGCGTCATGCGCCAGGCTGGCGGAAAGGGACAGGGTGGCGGTGACCAGTTGAGGGGCGCGGGCGTTGTCTGCCACGAGCACGGGCAGCCGCAGGCCGCAGACGCCTACGGCGTCGATGAAAATGGGCCATGGCGCGGCCTGGTTCTGGGTGTCTTCCAGCAACAGCGACGAAACATGCGGGGGGTTCACAAGAATCTCCGAAAGCAAAAAGATCAGCCTGGCTGCATCCGTCGCCTGGCTGGCCCCTGTACCGTACCAGCAAGGGCCAGGGGAGGCAAAGAAAACTCCGGGCCGAAAATGGCCCCGCCGTCCGGCAATTCGGTCTTTACAATTTTGCCGCCGGCATGATGATATGACCTGGGGGAACCAGTCATGCGCATGTTTTGTCCGCAGTGCAACATCTTCCTGGCCGTGGGATCCTTGCAGCCCAAAACGGCGTTTCGGTGCCACAACTGCAGCCATCGCATTCTGCCGCCAGCTCCCAACGCGGCGTATTTCGCCTGTCCTCACTGCGGGTTGCGGCGTGAACTGAGCGCCCGACACATTGGCGTGCTGGTCAAGTGTTCGCATTGCGGCCAAGTGAGCCGCACGGATTCCCTGTATTTGCCGAATCAACCGCCGCTCGAAGCGGCCGCGCCGCTTGCGCCGCCCTCCAGGAGTGTCGCCACCCCACAAGAGCGCCGTCGCGCCATGCGCCATGTGTTGCACGACCTCACTGCCTACCTGGGATTGCTGGTGGGCAATGCGGATGTGCAGAACATCAGCGAGACCGGTGCCGGCTTTGCCATCGCATCGCCGGAACGCGAGTTTCAGGTGGGCGAACAACTGTATGCTGATCTGCTGTTCCAACAGGAACTGGTCATCGCAAAAGCGCCGCTGGTGGTGGTGCGGCACAACGCCACTGCGCTGGGCTGTCGCTTTGAGCTGGAGGACTCGTCCCTGCAACGTCGCATCCGCCTGCTCATCGACCAGGGCCTGCTGACCGAACAGTACCTCCGCGATCCCGTGGCCCTGGAATTCGAGAAGCATGCCGGCCGCTTCCAGCTGCGGGAGCATGATTTGTATTAGGGCATTTTCATGTTGAAAAAGGACATTGCGAGAGGGGACACCTGTTGAAAAAGGTTCTCCCCTCTCGCGTTTTCCCCTTTCCAAAGCTACCTTGCCCTACAGCGTCACCTGCACCTGCCCGGCCACGCGGATGGCCTTGGCCTTGGCGTCTTCCACGTCGGTTCCCAGGGCCAGGGCCACGCCCATACGCCGCAGGCCGCGCACCTCGGGTTTGCCGAAGAGACGGATGGCGGTGTCCGGCTCGGCCAGGGCCTCGGGGGCAATGACGTAGCGCGGCGCGGCGGAGTCGCCCTCGGCCAGGATGACCCGCGACGCCGCAGGGCCATACTGCCGGATGGCCGGCACGGGCAGGCCCAGAATGGCCCGGACATGCAGCGCGAATTCCGACAGATCCTGGGAGATGAGCGTCACCATGCCCGTGTCGTGCGGGCGGGGGGAGACCTCGGAGAAGATGACCTCGTCGCCCTTGATGAACAGTTCCACGCCGAAGATGCCGCGCCCGCCCAGGGCGGCGGTGATGGCCTCGGCCATGCGGTGGGCCTCGGCCAGGGCGGCCGGCGTCATGGGGTGCGGCTGCCAGGATTCGCGGTAGTCGCCTTTTTCCTGGCGGTGGCCTATGGGCTGGCAGAAGCATACGCCCTCGGCATGGCGGACCGTGAGCAGGGTGATTTCGTAGTCAAAATCCACGAATCCTTCCACAATCACCCGGCCGGCGCCGGCGCGGCCGGCGGTCTGGGCGTAGTCCCAGGAGGCTTCGGCCTCGGCCTCGTCGCGGGCCACGCTCTGCCCCTTGCCCGAGGAGGACATCACCGGCTTGACCACGCAGGGAAACCCCACCGTGCGGCAGGCGTCCAGAAATTCGGCCCTGGTGTCGGCAAAGCGATACGGCGAGGTCCGCAGCCCCAGCTCCTCGGCGGCCAGACGGCGGATGCCTTCGCGGTCCATGGTCAGCCGGGCGGCTCTGGCCGTGGGGATGACGGTCACGCCCTCGGCCTCCAGCGCCAGCAGCTCTTCGGTGGCGATGGCCTCGATCTCCGGGACCACGAAATCCGGCTGCTCGGCCGTGATGATGTCGCGCAGGGCTGCGGCGTCCAGCATGCTGATCACATGGGACCGGTGCGCCACCTGCATGGCCGGGGCGTTGGGGTAGCGGTCCACGGCGATGACCTCCACGCCCAGCCGCTGGGCCTCGATGGCCACTTCCTTGCCGAGTTCGCCGGCGCCAAGGAGCAGCAGTTTTGTGGCGGAGGATGTCAGGGGCGTGCCGATGCTGGCCATGCGGGTCTCCTTCAAAAAGGTGAGGGGGGAGGCCGGAGGCTACAAGGGAGCGGCGCGAAGGGCAAGGGGGAGGAGGGCGGCCCCGGGGATGCCTTGTGCAAGAAGGCATCCCCCGGACCGGTTGGGGTTGGCGGTGTGCGGCGTCTCGGGCGGGGAAACAATTACGCCTTGGCGCGGGTGGCCACGGTGAGGTCGTGCAGGGGGTAGAGCTCGGCCCCGGCCTGCCGCATGGCCTTGAGGGCCTGGGCGGTATCGTGGGCGACATATGCATTGCAGTGCACGCCAGGGCACACGGCCAGGCCAGATGCCGGGAAGTTTTCCTGGTTGCTGCACATGCCGGCGATGACGGCCGGCCCCTCGTCTGTCTCCACCACCACAGTCTGGCTGCCGGGGGTATGGCCGGGGGTCAGCAGGACCTTGAGACCGGGCAGGATTTCCGCGTCGCCGTCCAGCTCCACCAGATTGACGCCATCGATGTAGGATGCATCATAGCGGTAGTCCACGGGATGCGGATTGCGGCAGGCCTCGGCTTCCAGTGTCTGCACGAAGATTCTGGCGTTGGGAAACAGCGGGTTGTTGCCGCAATGGTCGTCGTGCAGGTGGGTGTTGATGACGCCCCAGACGTCTTCGGGCCTGATGCCCACGGCGGCCAGGGCGTCTTCCATGAGCTGGGCGTCCAGACCGGTTTCGTCAATGAATTCCTGCGGCGGCACAAAGTCTTCAAGGCCGGTGTCCACCAGCAGGATGCGGCCTTCGCCGCCCTTTTCCCTGAGCAGGAAGGACCATATGGGCAGCCAGATGCGCTTGCCGTAGCCGCGCTGCCAGGTCATGATCCCCTGGTCCACATTGCGTACCCCCACCAGCAGGGGCGTGATGGAAAATGACATGCACTCAACTCCTGTTAGAGCAGTGTGTTTTTGAGAAGAGTTCTCGGGGGGACCCCCTCCCAAAGACTTTTTTGGCATCATTGCAAGTGCCATCAACATTTTGGAAGGGGAGAACGCGAGAGGGAAGAACCTGTTGCAAAAGGTTTCCCCTCTCGCACGGATCTTTTTCAAGCGCAATCTTCTCTAGAACGAAAACACTTTCGATTCTTCTGCTAGGTCCAGCATGGCGGCGTCGCTCATCAGGGCCAGGCCGCTGGGCAGGGCCGGGCGGATCCCCAGGCGCTGCCGGGCGCTGTGCACATCCAGCAGGATGGAAGCCCTGGCCTTGCGCAGGAACTGGAAGTGCTGGCACAGGGCATCCGGCGCCACCTCCGGCAGTTTGTCCGGCTGCGAGCAGATGAAGCGTTGGGCCAGCAGCACGGCTTCGTCCATCAGAAACAGGCTGACCTCGTGCCCCTTGAGCACGGCCAGCCGGGCCAGCCGCAGGCAGCGCTCCACGCGGCCGCCGTCTTCGGGTCCCCGGGCCAGGACGAACAGGTATTTGCTCATGGTTTTCTCCCCGTGTGTCTCGATGAGTCGGTCTATGCTTCCCGGGCCACGGGCAGGCGGATGTGGAAGCTCGCGCCGCCGGCCTCGTTGGTGGAGACGTGGATCTGCCCGCCGTGATCCTGGATGATGCCGTAACTGATGGACAACCCCAGCCCCGTGCCCTTGCCCACCTGTTTGGTGGTGAAGAAGGGCTCGAAGATGCGGGCCGCGATGGCCGGCGGCACGCCGCCGCCGGTATCCGAAATGCGCAGGGTCACGTATTCCTGATTGTGCATGGTCTTCACGGTGATGCGGCGTGCTGCCGTGTGGCCGGTCTTTTCCAGCCGTTCGGCGTGCTCCTCAATGGCGTCGCGGGCGTTGAGCAGGAAATTGATGAACACCTGCTCCATGCGGTTGGGTTCGCAGCGCACCAGGGGCAGTTTTTCGTCCAGATCCCAGACCATCTCGATATTGCGCAGGGCCAGCTGCTGGCCGAAGAAATCGAAGGCGCGCCGGAGCACGTCGTTGAGGTTCACGGGCTCCAGGTGCAGTTCTGCCTTGCGGCCAAATTCGCGCATGTGGTTGATGATGCGGGTGGCGCGTTCGATCTGCTGGGTGGCCAGCTCGGTCATGCGCGTGAGCAGGGGCAGTTCCGGCTGCTCGCCCCGGTTGAGGCGGCGGCGGACCAGATCCATGCTTGTCTGGATGACCGAAAGCGGCTGGTTGATTTCATGCGCCACCCCCGTGGCCATCTCGCCCAGGGTGGCCATTTTGGAGGCCTGGATGAGCTGCTGCTCAGCCTCCAGGCGCTTGGTGATGTCGCTGACCGTGGCCAGCAGCACGGTGCGGTCGAAGAATTCCGAGCGGGACACGCTGACACTGACGAAGAATTCGCGGCCGTCGCGGGCGCGCTGGCGGGCCTGATCCAGCCCCCGATGCAGCCCGGACCCGCTGGCGACGGCCTCGGTCAGGCGGGCGCGGTCCTGCTCTGCGGCGAAGAGATCCAGAAAGCGCATGCCCACCAGATCCTGCTTGTCGTGCCCGTAGAGCAGCACGGCGCCGCGGTTGCAGTCCAGGATGGTCAGCTCGCCGGGGTCGGACGGGTCCAGCACAAAGACGGCGCTGGGGATGTTATTGAAGATGTCCACATACTTGCGCTCGGAGCGTTTGAGCTCGCGTTCCAGCTCCTTGCGCTCGGTGATGTCCAGGCACATTTCCATGGCGGCCACGATGTTGCCGTCAGTGTCGTGGATGGGGGCGGTATGGACAATCCAGTGCGCCTTGGAGCCGTCCTTGTAGCAGCCGCTTTCCTCGGTGGTCCAGCAGCGGCCGGTCTCGAAGGTTTTTTCCACGGGGCAATCCGGGCATTTTTCGTCCCGGTTTTTGTAGGCTTTGTAGCAGAACTGGCCCTTGGCCGCGGAGAACCGCTCCTGAAAGGTGCGGTTGAAGCGCAACAGGCGGTAGTCGCGGTCCTGCACGGTCACCAGACAGGGCACACCCTCGAAGAGATCCTGATACAGGTTGCGCTGGCGGGCGAGCTCGCTGTTCTTGGCCACCAGATCGCCGCCCATGGTGCGGATGGTGGCAGCCAGGTGGCCGATTTCATCCTCCTGCACCGCCGGGGGGGCAGGGGGCATCTCTCCGCGGGCAAGGATGGCGGCGTCTTCGATGATGCGCTGGATGGGCCGCTTGATGAGCACCACCACCAGCAAAAAGAGCGCGCCGGCGCAGAGCAGAAAGAGGATGACGGCCAGCCACACCGTCTGGACCATGCTTTCATCCGCCAACGCCTGACTACCCTGGGTGGAGAAGGAGATGTCCAGCACGCCGAGGATCTTGTCTTCCTCATTGTGGAAGTGGCAGCCGGCCGGGTCCGAGCAGCCCGGCTCGTTGGGGATGGGGCTGGCCAGCCGCAACAGGCGCTCGCCGTCCTCCACGTTCTCGCTGTACAGGCGTTGTTCCAGGGAAGGGGTGAGCAGGGCGGGGGTGCTGCCGTGGCAGGTCTGGCACAGGGGCTCGAACTGGGAGAACCGCACGCCCACTTCCCGCGCATCGGTGGAGAACATCATCTGTTGCTGCTTGTTGAAGATGCGGATGCCGCGAATCTCCGGCAGGGTGCCGCAGTTTTCCACAATGGCCCGGATGTCGTCCCGGGAGTTGAGCATCATGGCGTAATGCAGGCCAAGCTGCACGGTGCTGGCCACGCGATCCGCGCTGGCCACGATACTCTGCCGGGCAAAGGCCTGCTGATGGCGGATGTGGTAAAAGCTCCAGGCCAGGATGCAGACGAACAGGATGCAGACGATGGGCGCGGCCAGCTTGAGGGTCAGCCGGGTGCGGGCGTAGGCCGCCATGCGCTGCGCCAGCGAGCGAAGCAGCCGGCCAGGGCGGGGCATCAGGCGCGCTCCCCGGCGCTGCCGCCGCGGGGCAGGGTGATGACGATGCGCGAACCGTGGTCCGGCTCACTTTCCACCAGAATGCGGCCGCCGTGCTGGGCCACAATCTGGTTGGAGATGAACAGCCCCAGGCCTGTGCCGCGGGAACCCTTGGAGGAAAAGAACAGGGTGAACATCTTCTCGCGGGTGTGCTGATCCATGCCCACGCCGTTATCCACAATTTCAAACGCCAACTGGCCGTCCACATCGGCCACATGCAGCCGCACGGCCTTTTCGGCGGGCGGGACCTGCTGCTGGTGGGCGGCCTCGGCGCAGGCGTCCACGGCGTTTTCCAGAAAATTGACCAGGGCGGAGTGCATGGCCGTCTCGTCCATGGCGATCTGGCCGGCCCCGGGGGCAATATCCACGATGCATTGCACGCCGCGGGATGCGGCCTTGGCGCCGGCCACCTCGGCCAGATCCCGGGCAAAGGCGGCGGCATCCACCCGGACGCGTTCCGGCTCGCGGCTCTTGGCGTAGTACAGGATATCCAGGACCATCTTGCGGATGCGGGCGATCTTGTCCCGCACGATGCCCCAACCCTCGCGGACCTTGGCGTCGTTCTCGCGGCGCAGGCCGGCTTCCACCTTGTACACGCCGCCGTCCAGGGAGGTGAGCAGGCCCTTGACGCCGTGGGACATGGAGCCCAGCATCAGCCCCAGGGAGGCCAGATGGTCCTGCAACTGGCGAATCTGGGTGATGTCCGTGGCGATTTCCATTACCTGGTCGATCTCCCCGGCCTCGTTGCGCACGGGCGCGGTCTGGATGAGCACATGCCGTTGCGCACCACTGCGGGTGGCCACCACGGTTTCGCTCTCGTGGGACAGGCCGTCCTCGAAAGTCTCGGCCACGGGGCAGGCCTCGCAAGGGTGGTCCCGATGCCCGAACAGGTCATGACAGCGGCAGGCCTCCCCGCCCCTGGTTTCCCCGAAGTCCTGGCGAAAGCGGCGGTTGGCGTCCACAATGCGGAATTCCCGGTCCACCACGGCGATGGTGGCCGGCACGGCATCGAACAGGCGCTGCCATTTTTCCCGGGCCGCGCGTAGTTCCTCCTGCAGGCGGTTCACTTCCGAGACATCCACCGAAAGCTCCACCACCAACTCCACCTGCCCGTCCTGGTTGAGGATGGGAGCCGTGTGGACGATGACCGGGATCTCCTGGCCGTCCTTGTCCCGCAGGCGTTCGCGGCTGCGCTGGGCCTTGCCGGTCTCGATGGTCTGCCACACCGGGCAGGCGTTGCCGCTGCCGGCGCGGTCGGCGTAGGCTTCCCAGGAATGGTGCCCCACCAGATCGCCCAGGCGGGTTTTGCACAGCTGGTTTGCGGCCACAATCTCCAGATACCTGTTGTGGATGGAGATGAAGCACGGCAGCTCGTTGAAGTAGCTGGGGCCTTCCTCGAAGGCCGCGGCAAGGCTGCGCATGGCCGTGGAGAGGCCCTCCACCACCTGACCCACGGCCAGTTGGCGTTCCAGCTCCACCAGGCGGGCGCTTTTTTCCTTGACGATGCGCTCCAGGTTTTGCGTGTGCTCCCGAAGCTGGCGGCGCATGGCAATCTTTTCCGAGGCCCGCTTGAGGGCGTTCACCAGCAACTCGTCGCGCACGGGCTTGGTGATGAAGTCCATGGCCTCCAGTTGCAGACTCTTGATGGCCAGCTCCATATCCCCGTGCCCGCTGACCATGATGACCTCGATATCCGGCCAGGCCGCCTTGATGCGCTTGAGCAGCTCGATGCCGTCCATGCCGGGCATCTTGATGTCCGTGAGCACGATGCCGGGGCCGAAGGTTTCGCAGGCTGCCAGGGCGGCCTCCCCATGGGCGGCGGTCTGCACGGCGTAGCCCAGGTCGGCCACGGACAGCTCCAGCACCTCCCGGATGGGGGCTTCGTCGTCCACGATCAGAACACGCTCGGGCAACCCGTCTTGCATGCTCGGCTCCTGCGTCGGATGTTGTCGGGGAACCCCTTTCTGTAGAAAGGGGTTCCCCCTCGCGCTTCGGTGTCGCCTGTTCTTACGCGCCCATCATTTCCTTGGCCAGGGCCAGGGTTTTCTGGGGATCCACGGGCTTGGAGAGCACGGGGACGTTCTTGTTAATTGCCGGCGGGCGGGGGCCGACGCCGGAGATGACGATGACCGGAATCTCGGCCAGGGACGGTTCCTGGCGCAGTTTGACATAGAACAGCGTGCCGCCGCGGCCGGGCATGTCCATATCCAGGGTGATGAGGTCCGGGCGATGCACCTGGGCGCGTTCCAGGCCCTCCACCCCGTTGGAGGCCACGAACGTGGTGAAGCCGGCCTCGTCGAACACGTCCTTCAGGTAGGACACGATATCCGGATCGTCGTCGATGATGAGAATTTTCTTGGACATATGCACCTCGTGATTCACCGTGTACGCTGGTGGATTACTTCAGTTTCTGGAGAGACTTTGCCATTTGCAGGCCCACGCCCAGACCCTCGCGCAGTTCGGGGTCGCGCATGGCGGCGAGCATGCCCCGGAAGCCGAGGGGCTCGGCGTCCTTCAGGTTCATACTGGCCGGCATCTCTGCGTTTCTGAGCTGCCTATGCGGCAGTGAACCGTACGTTGACCCCACTGGCACATATCTGGACTTTCTGAGCTGCCTATGCGGCAGTGAACTGAGGCAGTTTAGCTTGAACCACATCATATTTCAAGACAAACTGCCTCTTACTCATCAGGGACCCTTTTTCGAGTGGCATTCGCAATGCCCTGAAATCATTGTCCGCATTTGCCCGGTCAAAAAAAGGGTCAAAACCAGGGGATGGTGGCCCCACGGCTCAAGCCGTATGCGTTAAACTCCCCATTTCGCGCTTCCGCTTCCACTGGCCCGTATTGAAAAAAGAGGCGAAAACGCTGCCCCGAGCTCTGGCTTGCCACCTGCACATATGGCAGCTTGAGCACCTCCACCGCGTTGTCTGGAATCTGCCGGGCGGCGGCTTCCGCATCCACCCCGTGGCGCTTCATCCTGCGACGACGCAACCGCTCAGGATTGCTTTTCGCCTGCACCCGATACAAGGCGCGATACCTGGCCCCAGCAGGCACAGGCTGCACCGGCGATTGAGCCACATGATCACGGATGCCAGCCGTCCAGTTGCCCTGCATCAGACGGCCCAAGGCAGCAGCAGTGCCATGCAGCCGCAACCGTGTGCCGAGGGTGCGACAGTTGTCCCCATCCGGAAAGCTGACCCCGATATCATCACACCCTCGTTCAGCCAGGGCAAGATGCAGCTTGCCAAACAGCACATTCATGAGCTGGGCCGGCGCGAATTCCGGGTCTTCCAGCAGACGAAATTCAATGTAATGATCCATGGATTACTCCTTGTCGCCAAACACACCGCCCCGGATCAACACAGCCATGACAAAATGCTGCTGCTCCAACGCAGGCACCTTGTCCTTCAGCATCCAGTTGTCGAGCAGGGTGTAAAAATCCACCTTGTCCTTTGGTTGGCGATAGGCCTTGCCCTGAGTCGTCACAGAACCATATGGCTCCACGGCAATGGGCCCAAGTTCGTCAGCCCCGGGATACCAAGTGTCGATGGAACGGATGGCATTGCCGACCTTTTGCGAATGGATGCCTGCAACACCGCTGACATCATACAAGGTTTTGCTCTTGTCGCCCCTGCCTCGATCCAGAATGAGTTCCTGCGACGGGAACACTTCCTGCCCCATGCCCAGGCGGGCAAAGGCCGTCACCTGCAGCAGCACGTGGGTTTCTCCCCGCAGCCCCTGGGCAATCAATGCGCCCAGTTCATCGACCGCAGCGTTTCCCGCTGCAGGAGCGTCAAAGGAACGCAACGGGAACTGCAAGGCATCCACCGTCCAGGTGACGCTGGGCTGCCCGTTCTCCAGCCGTTGGATGCAGACTTCCACCTGCTCGGCGCCCATGCGATTGCGCCAGAGGAACCTGCCATTGGCCAGATTGAAGGCGTAACGACGTCCCAACTCCGCAAAGGTATGCTCCCTGGCATAGGCTTCCACCGTGGCCAGGAGCTTGGCGCGATAGGCGGGCTCGTTGCATGCCGAAGGCTGACCCGTGCCAGGAAGCACCCGTACCGTAAAGCTGACCTTCAGGGTGTCCTGTCCTGCAGCAAGCGTGGCAACATCCACAGTCTGCAGGTTGGGATTTTCAATGGCCGCATCCAGCTTGGCCGCGTCTTTTTCCTTGTCCTTATCCTTGAGGTGCAGCCGGTTCGAGATGGTGCCGCGCACGGATTTTTCCCGGATGGCAATGGCCCCCCAGGCTTTTTCCGTATTGCGTGTCTCCCAGTTTCCAGAAAACAATATGGCATCGGAGGGCTCAAGTTTCCGTTCAAAAGCCAGAACAGAGGCGGTTTTCAAGGCCGTGCTCATGAGAATCTCCTTGTGGTGATGCGTTCATCACAAATATTGTGTGAAATCATTGCAGCAGCGGTACATGCCTGCGGCATCGTCTGCAGAGGAATACCAAAGCATCTGGTGCATGTTCTTCAAGCGATGCGCGCCAACCCACTGCCCGATGCCGTATATGCTTTCGACAAATCGAAACGGCGTGGTGGTATCGCGGGCATTCAGCACCGTGCCCGGCGCTTCCAGGTCGGCCAGACCTGCATAGCCAAGGGGGATGGGCACAACCCAGCCGTCGGTCCGGTCGTGCTGCCAGGTCACCGTTTCCGTACCGTTTTCATCCTGGGCCACAACGGAGCGCCAATTGGTCCGGGCCAGATCCAGCCAGGCATCCAGGCGCGATGTTGCCGGGGTTGTGGCTTGAAGCTGCTGATGCCGGCGCTCCAGCAGATCATTGCGCTCCACAAGGCAGGAGCCAGGCAACAGCATGCGACGAACGGCATGAATCTGCGCTGCCTGCTTTTCCTCATCCTCTTCCAGGGCAATCAGTTGTGGCGAACGAGGGGAGACGCCGGGCAACACCGTTCCGCCGGCCACGCGCATCCGGGCCAACAGCCCGGCAATGTGCGCCGCCGCGGCCTCCCGTTCTGTGGTGGAGGCCATCAGAATGTCGCCAACGACGCCGAACACCAGGGTCACTTCCAGATGCACGCGCCCTTCCTCGACAATGGAGGCCGAACCGCCGTCTTTCCCCACCGGATTGCGGGTCAGGCAGAAGGATTTGGTGAAGCCTCCGCGGCTCACCTGGGGCTCGAAGGCGTGGCACACCACGCCTATTCCATTGAACACCACCGCAATGTCCCCTGCCAGCAGACGTTCCAGCTTCCACATGAGGCCCAGAAACGCCGTCATGGAAGGGAAGCCCCAGGTCATGGGCGAGGAAATGGCATTGGCGTTCTGGATGCGCAGGCGCGGCACAATCAACAGGCCATCAATTTGCGGCAGCTTAGGCATGTGGCGCCTCCTTTTCGAGCATGCGCCGATCAGCATCCAACTGACGCCGCCACCGTTCATCATCGAACAGGTCTGCCCAATAGACATGCTCCACATCCCCCAGGGGCAGCTTGTCGCCAAGGGCGGCGTTGAGCCAGTTTCCAAAGCGACGCTTGATTTCGTCCCGCCACGCCGTATGCAGCCAGATGTCGGCAAACTCGGCATCCATGGCAGCGCGTTGTGGATCGAGCCAACATTGCTGGGCCTCCACAAGACGGCAGCGAGGGTCCGCACTCCAGCCAGGAGGGAGTGCACGATACCGCTCGGCAAACTGATGCAACTCGCCAAGGATCTGGAAAAGCAGCTCATCACGATGCTGGCGCGTGGCCAGGGTGGCAGCAGGCTCGGACGCAAGAAACTCCGCCAAGACGCGCACCAGGGCCTTCGCGTCCCGCTGCCGCCCGAACCCGACAAACACGGATTCGACACCGAATGGCGGCCTGACGGGCTGGGGGGACCACACTGGCGGGCACGACGCCAGCAGATAGTTGACGCCCTTGCGTTCACTGTTGAGCTGGCTGATGTTCTGCGGTTTTGTTCCCCCAAACTTTTGCACCGCAAGTTCCCGATACTCATGCAGGCCGTGCTCGCAGGGGGAATTGCTTTTTTTTGCTTCGCGGGCCGCTTTTGTCTCGTCACTAAACCGGTGTGCCTGGATGGTCAGATACACACGGTGCGCCAGGGAGCTGGCATACAGGGGGGCGAGGAGATGATACTGCGCATCATCGCGTGGGTCATCCCCGGTCAGCCAGTAGAGTTGCTTGGCCAGGGTGTGGGAGACGCGGACGGCCGGGGTGCGAGTCAACCCCAGAAAGGCCTGCAGCCATTGGCGGGCCAGGGCGGCATCCTCAACTGCAAAGGCGGCCAGAACGGCGGCCTCGTCCTCCTGCATCCAGGCCAGCAGGGTCTTGCCTTGATACTCCTGGGTCAGGAATTTGTTGACGTCAAGGGCTGCAGCATTGCCGATTACATCTGCTGCGCACCCCTCTCCCAGCAGATGACTGCCGACCAGTGCATGCTCCGGCAGCGCATCCGCCTTGCAGTACAAATTGGTGCCGCGCGCATCCGGATGCATGGGCTTCACGGTGTGGGTTGCCGCCTGAATCTGGCCGACCCGCCGGGCGGCATCGGCAAGCCAGGCGGGGCGCTCGTATTGCGCGCTCACCTCCTCTCGTTTGGGGTCATCGGGCTTGAGCTTCTCCAGCTTGGCATCCCGCCGGACGACGAGGAAGCCATCCATGACCTGCTGCAGGCCGCGTATTCGTTCTGGATCTGGTTTACTCATGTTGTCTCCTGGTTTATTAATGCTTCATAAATATCCTCTTCCTTCATTGAGTCATACAGAATTTTTTAACATATTTCAACCAATGGAAAGATATTTTCATCAACTGCCTGTTCGGCAGTAAACATACGGCAACATCTTTCACCCAATTTTCTGAGCTACCTGTACGGCAGTGGTCAAAAGACCTTACTGCCCAGCGGGTTAGAATTCAAGCGGCTATTTATCAACCCCAAACCCCAAAGCCGGATGGAAGGAATACGTCCCATCGCTTTTCAGTTCCGGCAACGTCACGGTGCCGAACTTTTTGGCGCATACCTCAAGAGGCATGTCCAACGATTCCGCCAGTTCCTTCAGAGCAGCCAGATAGTCCACCTGCCCCCAGGGCTGCACCTGCGGGGAGGACGCAAGGTCAGGACTTTTCAGGCGGGAGGCCCGAGACTCGAACGAACGCTGCCCATGCTCCTCCTTGATCTCGTGCAGCACCCAGTCATCCTCGTCCTCATTGGGGAGCAGGACAAGCTCCACTTCAGGACGGGTCTGTTTCCGAAACGGCTGTTCGCGCTGCAGCAGACCGGTGAGCATGCCGCGCGGCTGCCGCCACCAGCTATAGGCCCCCACGGGGGCAACGGCCTTGCCCCCGGCACGCTGCTCGCGCGGGGTGAGCACCGGCACCGCCGGCTGCTGCATGAGCCGGGCAAGCCGCGCGTGCTCAAGATCAACCAGACTTTCGGCAGGGCGCAGCACCTCTGGCGCGAGAATGCGGGGGCGGGCGTCAATGACTGCATACTGCTCCGGCCGCAGTAGTTCCTCCAACTCATGGCTGTTAAGTGCGAAGCCGTGTGCTGTCTCGAATCCAGGTTTCTGAAAGGCGGGCTCTCCAGGGTGTTCCAGGCTTCTGATGTTGCGTGAGAGCATGAGGATGTTGGGCGAGGTGCACAGAAGGAGTCGGTGCCGGAGGATGCGCCCGGCAAGCTGGATGAGCGAACGCATGGAAGACGGCTCGACCACGGCCCAGTCGTAGTCATGGTCCCGTCCGACCTCCGTCACCGGCGAACCAAGCACCAGAAAGATGTGCTCACAGGCTGGACTGGCATCCAGACGCTGGCGGACGTCCGACAATTTGAAGACGGCAAGGGGATCCTTGCGCTGCAGCGCCTTGTCCAGAAGCTGTTCAATGCCCGAACGCATCAGCAGCGGATACTGGGAATGATACACACACACATGGATGCGGATATTTTCTGGAAGTTCGAGCTGGTACAAGGCCTGGGCCACCTCGCGCAGGGGGCCGATATTGGCCATGCGCACCAGCCCGAAGCTGACGCGGGCGCCGCTGACGGGATCCGGCATATGGTGCTGCGCATGCAATTGCAGGACGCCCCCCAGAATGATGCGGGCGTATTCCTGGCGGATCTTTTCCGACTGTCCGCAGGCAATGGACACGGGGAGCACGGCAGCACGACGGATGGCGGGGGCCCGACCGATCCTTTCCCCACGTTTGGTGGCAAACGCGATGTGGGCCTGGGCAAAGGCGTCCATGGTGGCGCAGTCCTTGGCCGTGGCCTGGAATTCATCAATCCAGACGCAGCACATGTCCGGCGCTTCACCGGGGCGTTGCCCCCGATTGTGTTGGAACACGCGGCGGCCTTCACGGTAGGCCTCGAACATGCCCTGCACCAGGGCAGGCGGCAGGGTGGCCGAGGAAATGAGCACCCGGGAGCCAAGCATGCCGGCCCAGTGCACCAGCCTTGCCACGGCAGGCAAATCCTCAATGCCGTAGTCGTCCAGTTCGTCCAGCACAAGATCACTGCTCAGCAGCCGGAGCATGGGGAGCAGTTGATGCCCTCCCCGCAGACTCTCCGTGGCCGGGACCAGATGATCAATGGTGCAGGTCAACAGCGGCGCAGTCAGCAGTGCCCGGGAGTTGGGCTCGTTCAGCATCCGCCGCAGCACCGGGTGGGCATCCGCTGCCCCTTCGAAAAAGACCTGTCCATCCTCGGGAAGCAGGCGCTGTGCAGACTCGCTGCCGGAATCTTCCTGGCCCTGATTGCCCTGATGGTCTTGATGGCCTTGATGGTCGGGCAACTCCCAGAGGGCCCCGCCACCGACCCGGATGGCCACGACGTCTTCGCCCAGGTGCAGGCGTTCGCGATACTCGCGCCCGGTTTGCAGGGTCAGGGTGCGCAACCCCAGCGCAAACACACAGCGCATGCCTTTGGCGGGATCGGCAAGAGCATGAAGGATGCGCGCATTGGCCAGGGTTTTGCCGCAGCCGGTGGAAGCCATGTTGACGAGAAAGGCCCCCTGGGTTGCCGTGCGTTCACGGATGCCTTCCGCCAAATCCGCCGCCTTGTTTTGCCACCGAAAGCGTTCAACGGCCGTGCGTTGGCGCAATCCCCTATGCCGGGCCAGTCGCGGCAGCTCCTCGGCCAGCCTGGGCAGGGCATAGGCAATATCCCCGCAGCACTTTTCCACGCCGAGCAGGTGTTCCTCCAGCGGCTGCTTCAACTGCCGAGACTTGTTCGTGTTGGCATAGAGAAGGCTCTCTGACTTCCTGGAATTTCGATCTTCACTGGATTCTCGGCTCGAATATTCATGATCGGCCAGGGTCAGCGCCAACCGGGACAGATGCATGACATACGGGTTGTCCAGGCTATGTGCCCACTGCTCTGCCGGGAGCTCCAGCAGCCGGCGCGCGTGTTTGGCCGCCCGTTCCCTCCAGGCCGGCAGGTCCATGGGCAGGCCATGCTTGAACTGCCAATACGCCTTGAGCGCTGTTGCATCAGACCTGTCCACACGCTCGTTCCACTCGGCAGTGATGTTGCCTGGAATATCCTCAAGCATTGCCGCCTGAAACCCTTGGCGGGATTCCTTGGGCAGTTGAGGCAGTCGGTGATGCGTCACGATCAGCCAGCCTACCGCCTGGGCCAGGGGAGGCATATTGCGGAACGGCGCCGGCGATGTCGCCGTCAGGCCGTCAGCCTGCACAGCGTGCAACAACTGTTTTGAAGCAATAATGTCCTGCCTGGCCAGTCGATCCAGCCAGTCTTGATCACTGCCCTTGCCAACGAATGCCTGGAAAATCCGCAGAGCAATCCATTCATGCCGCAGCAGATTGCGCGTGGGAATCGCTTTCTGCCGCAGTCGCTTTTGAAATTCGTCGCACGCCTTGCCCAGGTCATGCCACAGGGCCGCCAGGGCAGACAGTAGATAGATCTGGCGCAACGTGTGCCAATCATTTTCATCTCTGGAACGGAGGATGTTGCGGGTTGTTTCATTGGTCGGAACAACCCCCTGGGCATTGAACCGATCTGTTGCCCCGACAATCCACAGGAGCTCGGAATGATCTATTCCACGAATCCAGTAGCAGGCCACTGCAGTATTTTTGCGCGCCGTTTTGCGCAGCAGACGATGCAGCGTCTCCAACCCTGCATGCGTGATGGCCGTCTGCCATGTTCGGGAGCCCCGGCGTTCGGAAAACTGATCCAGAATCCGCTGCGTTTCCTTGATGGCATTTCCAGTACATTCGGACACAATGAGGATATTCATGCCACGCTCTTCGCCGTTTGCAGGGCAACCTTCTTGAGTGTCTCGATCATAAAGTCCAACGCCTCGCAACGGGCAAACACATCAATGCATGCCTGGCGAAAGGTTTGCTCCTCATCGCCGCGCATGGCCGAGATAAAGGCCTGCGGCAAGACCACGGCATCCTTGATCAGATCGGCCACATCAAACACCAATCCGCCACGCCTTGTCTTGCCGTGCATGACGGCCAACCCATGCGGGATGCCCAGCACCCAGGTTGCGGTAGCGCCCAACCCATAGGCCAGGTAGTTGCCATGATCGAGAAATCTGTTGGCTGAATCCGTGCCGGCTCCCCGCTTGGCCCGAGAAAACTGGCCATACCCAACAGCATGTGCAGCCAGTTTATACAGTGATTTGGCTAGGTGCGCCTCTTCGGTCAAAAGCACCATCGAATCCGAAGCCCGCTGCATGGCATTGCGGGCAGACTCCAGGACAAGTCCCAGTTGTGTGCCCTCGACATTAAACTCCGCATCGCCGAATGTTTTCGGTGTGGTCCAAAATTGTTCAACACATCGAAGCCGTTCGTATTGGAACGCCTTTGCTGCGCTGAGACGCGCTGCATCGTTGAACCAGAATTGCACCCAAGACTGAAGGTACTCTGTCGGGCGATATTCGCTTTGGGGAGACATCCAGGAGACGGCAACTTCCACTTCATTGGCGCTGAACAACGGTGTCCCACCACCGCCACAGAATCCGACGAGGACGCCGGCCTTCCCCAATTCACGCATGGCCGCCTGGGTGATGGAGGTTCCTGTGCCAAGCAGCAGGGTTGTGGTGTTGGCGATGGGAATATTCCAGTAGAGCGACTTCTTCCCGGCATCCGTCACATATTCTACGCGCCCACCATGGACGAGCACACGGCAATGTTCAAGATAGTACAAATTGGCCCGCTTGGAGTGCATGATCGTCTTGAGATCCGAGGCAACCATGTCGTTTTTCATCTTGAGCCCCTCATTGCATTTAGAGCATTTTATCTTTGAGAAGAGTTCCTGGGGGAGCCCCATCCCCAAAGACTTTTTTTATAATTACAAAATACTATCAAAGTTTTGGAAGGGGAGAGCGCGAGNAACCTTTTGCAAAAAGGTTTCCCCTCTCGCAATGTCCTTTTGCAAAATTAAAATGATCTAGCTCCAACTGCTCAATACGCCACCCGCATATATCGGATATAAAATACACCCCAAGAGCGCAAGCCTGCCGCCCCTCCCATCCGTCCCCATCCGGCCATCCAAGCGGACATTTCGCCAGACATCCTCTCTGGTTTACACGCGGATAGTTACGCTGTATAAAGCAGTTATGGACGCATCGTTCCCTGTCATGCAAGCGGACATCATCCCCCCAGATCGCGGCGAAAGCATCGCCCTGATGGAGCCCCTGCTCGTGCCCTCGGGCGCGGCGCGGCGTGGCGAGTTGCTGGACAAGATTCTGGTGCTAGCCCAGCAGTCCGCTGGCCTGCGCCGGAGTCTGCCAGGCCATCTGGCGACCTCCCTGGCCGGGCTCGTGCGGTCCATGAACTGCTATTACAGCAACCTGATCGAGGGGCACGACACCCACCCCGTGGACATCGAACGCGCCCTGCGCCAGGACTTCAGCGCCGACGCCCGGCAGCGTAATCTGCAGCTGGAGGCGCGGGCCCATGTGGAGGTCCAGGCCTGGATCGACGCGGGCGGGCTGCGCGGCCGGGCCTTCACCCTGGAGGGCCTGCTGGAACTCCACCGGCAGTTCTGCGAGCGGCTGCCCGGGGAACTGCTGTGGACGGTCGGGGATGGAAATCAGGCAGAAGAACGCGTCAGGGTGCAGCCCGGCACCCTACGCACGCGGGATGTGCGGGTGGGACGGCACGTGGCCGTCAGCCCCGGCGCAGTGCCGCGGTTTCTGCACCGGTTTGTCCAGGCATACTCAGGACTTGGCAAGGCGGACACCATCCTGGCCGCGGCCTGCGCGCACCATCGGCTGCTGTGGATCCATCCCTTCCTCGACGGCAACGGCCGCGTCGCCCGTCTGCTGTCCCACGCCGTCCTGCTGGAGAGCCTGGACACGGGCGCCCTCTGGTCCGTGGCCCGCGGGCTGGCCCGCAACGTGGAGGCCTACAAGCGGCATCTGGCAGCCTGCGATCTCCCCCGCCAGGGAGACACCGACGGCCGCGGCAGCCTCAGCCAGGCGGCCCTCGTGGAGTTTGTGGCTTTCTTTCTGGACATTTGCCTGGACCAGGTGGCCTTCATGGAACGCCTGATCCAGCCTGAGCAGCTGCGCACCCGCATTGCCCTCTGGGCCGAGGAATGCATCCGCCTGGGGCAACTCCCGCACCATGCCATGGCCGTCCTGGAGGCCCTGCTCTATCGCGGCGAACTGCCTCGGAGCGACGTGCCCACCGTGACCGGCCTGGGCGACCGCCAGGCGCGGCGGGTGGTGGCGGCCCTGCAGGATCAGGGCGTGGTCATCTCCGAAAGCTCCCGGGCCCCCCTCCGACTCGCCTTCCCCGCCCGCCTGGCCCCACGCTGGATGCCCGGCCTGTTCCCCGAGTTCCCGGACGCGCCCGGTGGGCAGGAATAGAGCCTATCTTGCAGCGCCGCAACACGATCATAATCAATGTTTGCAGTCAGATGCAACATATTGACAGCAATGCGGAACCACTTGACTCAGTGCTGTTGACCGGCCAGCATGTTGCACAATCTTGGATGCTATGATTGGATATCGATGGTGATCCCAATCAGGGAGCCCAATTCATGGCCTGCACGCTGGGGGCATACAAAAAAACATGCCAATAAATGATATAATTTCAAGTAATAATGTCTGTTGTACGAATCCCTCTCCCTCCGCCACATAGTTGATTACACCCGTCTTCAGGACGGGTTTTTTTGTGTATAAACTCCTTTTATTGCTAGTAATTATTGTCTGCTTCTGTTTTTTCGTGTCTTTTCCCGTCTGTTGACTGCCTGCCCGTGTGTCTCGCTAACAACACTTCGCATCGAGAGCTTGCGAATTCGCGCGTGAGGTTGCCAGGCCAGCACGTATCGATTGTAATGAGCGCAACCACCCGCGGACAAAGAACGTCGGAATGGAGTTGCCGCAAAAGCCGTTGGCCCGGGCGTCAACAAATGATGTGTCCTGAATGTATTGGTGCGCCCGGAGGGATTCGAACCCCCGGCCAAGAGCTTAGAAGGCTCCTGCTCTGTCCAACTGAGCTACGGGCGCGCACAAGGACCGACGGAAGCGCCGACATGCGGCGCTGGTGGAAACTCCAGACTTTACCCCGTTCCGTCCTTCTTGTAAATCCGATTCCGTGTCCCTCACCTTGTGCGCCGGTCGCGGCATTGCGTGCATGCATGACAGATTCCCTGAATGCTTCCGTCGTCCCCCCTCCCCTCCCGGCCCTCCTGACGTCTGCCGCCGAGGTGGATGCCTGGCTGGCGTCCTGCGGTTTTTTCCACATGGAACTGACCCTGGACCGCATCCGCCACTGCCTCACGGCCCTGGGGCTGGATGTGTCCCACGCTCCCACGGTGCAGGTGGTGGGCACCAACGGCAAGGGATCCACGGCTTGTTTTCTGGCCCATATCGCCGCGGCCCAGGGGCTGCAGGTGGGCCTGTTCACCTCGCCGCACCTGCTCCACCCGCGCGAACGCATGGTGCTGGTGGACGATTTTGGCCTGGAGCCCATCCCCGCGGAAAGCTGGGTGGACGCGGCCAACGCCGTGCTGCAGACTCCCACCGGCCCCTCCCTCACCTATTTTGAACGCACCCTGGCCATGGCCTTGTGGTGGTTCCGGGAAGAGGAGGTGGATCTCATCGTCCTGGAAGCCGGCCTGGGCGGCGGCGGCGACGCCACCACCGCAGCGCCACGAGAGATGCTCCTCGTCGCGCCCATCGGGCTGGATCATGCCGATGTCATCGGCCCGTCCCTGTCGGCCATCGCGGCAGACAAGGCCCGGGCCGTGCCGAAAAATGGCCTCGTCCTCGCCGTACCGCAGGATCCGCGGGCCATCTTTCGGCTGGAGCGCGTGGCCGCGGCGCGCAAGGCGCAGCTGTTCGAGGTCCGAATGCCTCGGGGATTCGATCCCGATTTCGGCTTCTACCCCCTGCCCGATCCCCTGGCCGGCGAAGGCCCTGCGCCCCTGACCCTGGGGCTGCCCGGCCCGCATCAAACCATAAACGCCCGGCTGGCCATGGCCGCCTGGCTGGTGCTGGCCAGCCGGCACGACTGGCCGCTGGATGCGGCCGCCTCCCGGGAGGGGCTCACCCGCACCTGGCTGCCCGGCCGCCTGCAGCACGCGCCCGCCGTCCCCGGCAGGTATCCCGCCATGCTGCTGGATGCCGCCCACAACGCCCCGGCCCTGGCCATTCTGGAACAGGCCCTGGCCAGACCCACTCGCGGCTTCCGCAGGCCCGAGCACCTCGTCTTCACCTGCCTGAAGGACAAGGACCTGTCGGCCATGACGCCTCTGCTGGCCCGGATTGTACCCGGCCGATGCATCGTACCGGAGCTGCCCGGGTCCTCCCGGTCCTTGCCGGCGGCGGAGGTGGTGGCCAGACTGCGGCCGGCGTTTGGAGACCGAATCCAGGCCGGCGGCAGCCTGGCGGACGTGCTGGCCGGGATGGCGAGCCCCGGCGCGCCAATTTCGACGGCGCCGGTCTTGTGCTGTGGCTCCTTGTATTTGCTGGCGGAGTTCTTTAAGCTCGCTCCCCACCTGCTGGGTCCCTGGCAGGCAGACCCCTAGCCCGCGAGAGCCGCGCCACTGCCATGTCCACACCCGCTGCCCTGTTCCGCCACCTGCCGTCCACCGATGCCGCCCTGCAGTATCTGGAGGCCGATCCCCTCCTGGCTGCCCTGCCCCGCGACCTGCGCAAGGATGCCGCCACCGCGTTTCTGGACATGCTGCGCGCCGCCATCAAGGACGGCCGGATAGACAACGCCGCCCATCTGGCCGACGCCGTGCTCTTCCCGCAGCTCGCGGCCTTCGTGCGCCGGGCCGGGCAGCCGCACTTTTGCCGCGTGCTCAACGCCACGGGCGTGGTGGTGCACACCAACCTGGGCCGCTCCCTGCTGGCCGAGGAAGCCATCCAGGCCGTGACCCAGGCCAACCGCTACTATTCCAATCTGGAATTCGACCTGGACTCCGGCGAGCGTGGCAGCCGCTACAGCCATGTGGAGGCCCTGATCTGCCGTCTCACCGGAGCCGAAGCCGCCCTGGTGGTAAACAACAACGCCGCGGCCGTGCTGCTCATGCTGGCCACGTTGTGCCAGGGGCAGGAAGTGATCGTCTCCCGTGGCCAGCTGGTGGAAATCGGCGGGTCCTTCCGCATTCCGGATGTCATGGCCCGGTCCGGCGCCATCCTCAAGGAAGTGGGCGCCACCAACCGCACCCATCCCCGGGACTACGAAAACGCCATCACCGACCAGACTGCCGCCCTGCTCAAGGTCCATACGTCCAACTTCCGCATCATCGGTTTCACCAGGGAAGTGAGCCTGGCCGAACTGCGCGAGATCGGCGGCCGCCACGGCCTGCCTGTGCTGGAAGATCTGGGCAGCGGCACGTTCTTTGATTTCTCCACCATCGGCCTGCACGGCGAACCCACGGTACGCGAGGTCCTGGCCCAGGGGGCGGACGTGGTCACCTGCAGCGGGGACAAGGTCCTCGGCGGACCGCAGGCCGGGATCATCATGGGCCGCAAGCAATTCATCGATCCCATCAAGAAGAACCCCCTCAACCGGGCGCTGCGCATCGACAAGATGACCCTCGCCGCCCTGGAAGCCACCCTGCGGCTGTACCTGGACCCTGCCCAAGCCCGCGAGCGCATCCCCACCCTGCGCATGCTGGCCATGACTCACGAGGCCCTGCGGCAGAAGGCCGGCCGGCTGGCCCGCAGGCTGCGCAAGGAGCTGGGCGCCGGGGTGCGCGTCTCCACCTGTCCTGGCGCATCCCGTGTGGGCGGCGGGGCCTTTCCCGAACGCGACCTGCCCACCACCCTGGTGGAGCTGGACACCACCGGCATGGGCCTTTCCCCGGACGAACTCCAGCGCCGCCTGCTGGAAAGCGACCCGCCCCTTGTCGGGCGCATCGAACGTAACCGCTTCTGCCTGGATCCGCGCACCCTGCTGGACGAGGAACTGCCCCTCGCCACCACGGTGCTGCGCTCGGCAATCATCTCATAAGGAATCATCATGGCTGACAATCCGCTGTTCCATACCCCAAAGAGCGCCTGGGAGCGCTACGCCTCCCCCGAAGACCGCCAAGCCATGGAAGACATGGCCCTGCGCTACCTCGCCTTCCTCACCGCCTGCAAGACCGAGCGCGAAACCGTCCGCTACCTCGTGGACCGCGCCGCCGCCGCCGGCTATGTGGAGAACCTGGATTCCGAGACCTATCTTCGTCCCTGGCGCGGCAAGACGGTGCTCCTGGCCCGCAAGGGCCGCCGGCCGCTTGCCGAAGGCTTCCGGCTCCTCGGCGCGCACGGCGACACCCCCCGCCTGGACCTCAAGCAGCGGCCCTTCACCGAGGATTGTGATCTGCTGCGCGCCAAGACCCACTATTACGGCGGCATCCGCAAGTACCAGTGGCTGGCCATCCCCCTGGCCCTGCACGGCGTGGTCGTGCTGGCCGACGGCCGCGTGGTGGATATTGTGCTGGGCGAAGACGACGACTTCGCCTTTGCCATCCCGGATCTGCTCCCCCACCTGGCCCAGAAGCACAACGAGCAGAAAATTTCCGACGGCTTCGAGGCGGAAAAGCTGAATATCATCCTGGGGCACGAGCCCGCGGGCAAGCCTTCCCCCGAGGCCGAGGCCCCCAAGGATCCCGTCAAGACCCGCATCCTCGCCATGCTGCACGAGCGCTACGGCATCGCCGAGGCCGACTTCCTCTCCGCCGAACTGCAGGCCGTGCCTGCCGGGCCGGCCCGGTTCATCGGGCTGGACAAGGCCCTGATCGGCAGCTACGGCCAGGACGACCGCGCCTGCGTCTTCTGCGCCCTGGAAGCCCTGCTCCAGGCCCAAGCCCCCGAATACACCACCCTGGTGCTGATCTGGGACAAGGAGGAAATCGGCTCCGACGGCGCCACCGGCGCGCAGTCCCGCTTTCTGGAATACTGCCTGGAAGACCTGATCGCCGCCTGGAACCCCGGCACGGCCCTGCGCACCGCCATGCTGGCCGGCAAGGCCCTCTCCGCCGACGTCCACGCCCCCGTGGACCCGGACTTCCAGGAGCTGCACGACGCCAAGAACAGCGCCCGCCTGGGCTACGGCCCCAGCTTCTCCAAATTCACCGGCCACCGCGGCAAATACGGCGCCAGCGAGGCCGACGCCGAATACGTGGGCTGGCTGCGCGGCGTGCTGGACGCCCGGGGCATCCCCTGGCAAATGGCCGAGCTGGGCAAGGTGGATCTGGGCGGCGGCGGCACCGTGGCCAAGTTCCTGGCCCAGTACGGCATGGACGTCATCGACGTCGGCCCCTGCGTGCTCTCCATGCACAGCCCCCTGGAACTCTCCAGCAAGGCGGACATCTTCGCCACCACGGAGGCCTTCCGGGCCTTCCTGGAAAGCTGAGGCCGCCATGCGCCCCGTCATCATGGGCACCGCCGGGCACATCGACCACGGCAAAACCACGCTGGTGAAAGCCCTCACCGGCATCGACTGCGACCGGCTCGTGGAAGAAAAAAAGCGCGGCATCACCATCGAGCTGGGCTTTGCCTTCCTGGATCTGGAGGGGCAACGGCTGTCCATCGTGGACGTGCCCGGGCACGAAAAATTCGTCAAGAACATGGTGGCCGGGGCCACCGGCATCGACTTTGTGCTGCTGGTGGTGGCCGCGGACGAGGGCGTGATGCCCCAGACGCGGGAGCACCTGGAAATCTGCCAGCTCCTGGGCATCTCCGGCGGCCTCGTCGCCCTGACCAAGTGCGACATGGTGGACGAAGACTGGCTGGCCCTGGCCACGGAGGACGTGGCCGGGTTCCTGCACGGCACCTTCCTGGAAAACGCCCCCATCTTCCCCGTCTCCGCCCATACCGGGCAGGGGCTGCCGGAACTCAAGGCCGCCCTGGCCGCGCAGGTGGCCGCCTTTGCCCCCACCCGCCGGCCGGATCTGGCCCGCCTGCCCATCGATCGCGTCTTCACCATGAAAGGCCACGGCACCGTGGTCACGGGCACGCTCATTGCCGGACAACTGGTCCTGGGCGAGGATGTGGTGTTGTATCCATCTGGCACAACCTCCAAAATACGCAGCCTGCAAAGCCACGGCGCCCCGACGGACACCGCCCCCGCCGGCCGGCGCACGGCCGTGAACCTGGCCGGTCTGGACGTGGCAGACATCCACCGCGGCGATGTGCTGGGCCGGCCCGGGCAGCTCTTCCCGCATCTGGGCTGGGATGTGGAACTGACCTGCCTGTCCTCCTCGCCCAAGGCCCTGAAGCATCGGCTGGAGGTGCACTTCCATCACGGCGCGCGGGAGACCCAGGCGCGCATCCATCTCTTCGACCGCGACCGCCTGGCCCCGGGCGAACGCTGCATCTGCCAGATCCGCTTCGAGGAACCCATGGTGGGCGTGTACGGCGACCGCTTCGTCATCCGCAGCTTCGCCCCCCTGCGCACCGTGGCCGGCGGACGGGTGCTGAACCCGCTGCCCAGACCGCGGACATTCAAGGTCCGCCGCTTCAACGAGGCCGACCTGCAACGCCTCGATCCCCTGCTGACCGGCAATCCCGAAGCACTCGTGGCCACCCAACTGGCCATGGCCGGCGTGCTGGGCCGCAGTCTGGCCGAGCTCAAGGCCGGCGCCAATCTGGATACCAAACAACTGGACGCCGTGCTGCAAGCCATGTCCGGCCGGCAAACCGCCCTGCTCTTCGACAAGGAAGAACGCCGCTACGTGGCCGGAGACACGGTGCAGCAGCTGTCCGCCGCCACCCTGGCCTTCGTCAAGGCCTTCCATGCCCGGGAGCCCATGAAGCTCGGCCTCTCTCGTGGGGCGCTTTCCGCTGCCTGGCCCGCCGCCACGCCGCCCAGGCTGGGGCATCTGGTGGTGGAACGGCTCCTCAAGCAAAAAGACCTGGAAACTGAGGGCGATGTGCTCAAGCTGGCCGGGCACGCCGTGTCCATGGCCTCGGACGTGGCCGGATTCTCCCAGACGCTGCTGGCGGCCTACGTGGCCGGCGGGCTCACCCCGCCCAACCTCAAGGACGTGCTGGAACCCCTGGCCGTGACACCCAAGCAGGCCCAGCCGGTGCTCACCCTGCTGCAGGAACAGGGCACGCTGGTGAAGGTGAAGGAAGACATGTACTTCCACGCCCCGGCCCTGGCCGAGCTCGTGACCCGCGTGCGCGCCTGGTTTCAGGATCCGGACACCCCCCGCGAGGAGATGGGGCCAGACAAATTCCGCGAACTCACCGGCCTGACCCGCAAATACCTCATCCCCCTGCTGGAGTGGCTGGACAAGGAAAAGATCACCGTCCGCGTGGGAGACAAACGCCGACTCCGGCGGCAATAGGCATTTCCATTGCCAATGGCCCCGCAGATGCGCTAGGATCGCTCCCTTCGCGCCACCCTTTCCAGGAATCCGCCATGCTCCCGCATTTCCAGCATATCCTGTTCGCCAGCGACCTTTCGGACGTCTGCCGCCACGCCATGGGCTACGCCTTCTCCCTGGCCCAGGCGTACAATGCGCGGCTGACGGTATTGCACACCCTGCCGGACCTGGCCGTCGAACTCTCCCAGCGCGCCGTCCTGGACCCGGCGTCCCTCATCGGGCCCGGCAGCAGCCTCGGCAGCAACCTGGACTGGCTGGATCGCGAACAACAAATCGCAACGACGGATGTGGAAGCGCAACTTCAACAACTGTGTCAGGAAATGCAGGCCGAGGCTGCGGCGGATCTGTCACAGCAGCTGGAAATTCTGGTCAAGGCCGGCGATCCTGTGGAAACCATTCTGGACTGCGCGCATGACGGCGAGTTTGACTGCATCGTCGTCGGGTCCCACGGGCAAGGCATGGTTTCGCGGCTGCTGGTGGGCAGCGTGGCCGAAGGCGTAATCCGGTCCAGCCGCATCCCCGTGCTTGTGGCCCCGGTGCACGAAGACGAGCCGGAATAATCGCGGGAAAACCCCGTCTCACACTACCGGTTCTTCTGCTGCTCCCGGGCCAGGGCGGCCAGCCACTTGCGCAGCTGTTCCAAATCCTGCTGATGCGTCTTTTCCGCACTGTCCTGCAGCATGGTCAACCGGCGCAACTCCTCGCGCAGGGTCTGGGCTTCCTCTTCCCGGCGGGCCAAGGCCTGACGCAACGCAGCAAGCTCCTGCTGCTGGGACTGCATGGCCAGCAGCGCGCCGGCAATGGTCTCCAGCGCCGTTCCCTGCTGGCGCACGGCCTGGGCCAATTCGCCCAACTCATGCGGATGCAGGGCCGTGGGCTGGATGACGGCCAGTTCGCCCATGCGCGACGCCTCCTGCACGGCACGAGGCTGCGATTTTACTTGCGGCAATTGCGATCCTGCGAATGGCTCGCCCAGTTGCCGCTCCACCTGTCTGGCATCCTTGCATTCCTGCATGCCCTGCACAATGACGGCAAACACCGGCACCGCTTCCGGCAGAAACCGCCGCCGCTTGCCCAGTCCGGCATGGGGCAGCCAGGGCAGGAACCGCTTGCAATAATACCGGGCGGTGGATTCCGGCAGCAGGAACCGTCGCGCCAGATCCATGATGGACACGGGACCGTCCGCATGCAGGGGATCATCGTCGGGCAGGGAAGAAATCATGGGCACATCCTGGATTCCGGGTTCAGGGCAGGCAACCTGGATCGCAACTGTAAACGGTATGATTGCGATATGCAACCACCCACAAAAATAGATGGTATCCAGAATCCCGCCGCTGACTCCATCCCCCGGCGCGTTGACAAGCCCGCGCCACTGCCATAGGCTTGCCGAAACTCGGCCATGCATCCGAACTGTGCAGGCCGGCTGCATTGCGATTATATCGCAATCTTCACGAGGATCGCATGACCGCCACCACCCCCGATGCTGCTTCGCACCCTGCCCTGGCCCTGCTGCGCGACGTGGCTGCCCAGATCCGCGCCCGGGAAGCCGCCGCGCAGGCCGCCCTGGACAACAACTATGATACCGCCGCCCACGCCGCCGCCCTGGACGAAAAATGCGCCGTGCTCATCGACCTGCCGGACCGCATCACGCCCCTGCTGACGGACATGCCCAGGCATCTGGCGGAGATGATCCAGGATCAGGTCCGCAACATGGCCTTGCGCGCCCGGCAGGCCCGCAAGGTGAACAGCGTGTTTTACAAGGCCAGCCTGCTGTACCCGGACGACTACGCGCCCGGCCAGCCCAACGAGCTGGAACTGTTCATCGAGCAGCTGGGATAGGCGCTTCCGCCCGCGCCTCGCCGCTCTGCACGCGCCACAGGTGGGCATAGGCTCCCTGGCGGGCCAACAGCGCCTGGTGATCGCCGCGCTCCACCACCACCCCGTCCACCAGCACCAGAATGTCGTCACTGTGGCGGATGGTGGAGAGCCGGTGCGCCACGGCCAGCGTCATGCGGCCCTGGCGAAAGCGCTGCAGGTTCTGCTGGATAAGGGCTTCGGTGCGGGTGTCCACGGCGGAGGTGGCCTCGTCCAGAATCAGGATGGCCGGGTCCCGCAGCACGGCCCGCGCCAGGGACACGCGCTGGCGCTGTCCGCCCGAGAGCTTCACCCCGCGCTCGCCCACCAGGGTCTCGTAGCCCTGCGGCAGTTTCTCAATGAATTCGTCGGCGCCAGCCACGGCGGCGGCCCGGCGCACCGCCTCCGGGGTCGCCTCGGGGGAGCCCAGCCGGATGTTCTCGGCCACGGTGCCGTGGAAGAGGAAGGCCTCCTGCGATACATAGCCAAGATGCTTGCGGATGCTGGCCAGGGTATATTCCGAGAGGGGCCGGCCATTCAGCAGCACCGCCCCGCCCGTTGGATCGTAATATCGCAACACCAGTTTGATGCAGGTGGACTTGCCCGCTCCCGTGGGTCCCACCACGCCCAGCACCTGGCCGCGCTGCAGGCGGAACTGCACGTGGTTGAGCACCTGTTCGCGGCCGGGATAGGCAAAGCAGACATCGCGGAATTCCAGGCTGGCCGGCGGTTCCGGCAGTTCCACGGCCTGGGGCGCGTCCACCACCCGCGGCGTTGTGTGCAGCAGTTCCCGGATGCGCTGGGCCGAGGCTTCGGTGCGCTGGATCTGGTTGATGAGCATGCCGAAGACGAACAGCGGCAGAATCAACCGCATGGCCATGAGCACAAAAGTTGTGTAATCCCCAACAGATGGCCCGCTGCCCGAAAACGTGAGCCAGCCGCCGCCGCCAATGAGCACAGCGTATGACACCCCGGCCACGCCATACAGCAGGGGCACAAACCGGGCCCGCTCCAACCCGGCCTTGATGGCCGCGTCCCGATACATGGCGGACTGTTCCGCAATGCGCGCCGCCTGGCTGGCCTCGGCCGTGTATGCCTGGATGACGCCCATGCCCTGGATGTTGTTTTCCAGCAGGGAATTGATTTCCCCCACACTCTGTCTGGCCTTGCGATATTGCGGTTGCACGCGGGTGGCGAAGAAGCGCACCGCAAACAACCCCAGGGGCAACGGGCCGGCCAGCAGCAGGGCCAGTCGCCAGTCCAGCCAGAACAGAAAGCCGAACGTGCCGGCAAAGGTGATGACCGTGCGCACCATGCTGGTGGTGGCGTCGGAAAAAAACGTCTCCAGGTTGTCCACATCATTGGACACCACGGACAGGATGTCCCCGGTCTGGCGATCCTCGAAAAAGGCCAGATCCTGACGAGACAGGGCGGCATACAAATCCGTGCGCAGATCATGCCGGACCTTCTGGGCCATGGAATCCAGCAGATAATCCGACGTGCTCTGGAACAACGCCAGGCAGCAGAAGGCCGCCAGCACCATCAGACCATACTGCAAAAACGTCCCGGGATCGGGGAAGACGCCGCCGGGCGGGTTGGTCATGGCGTCCACCAGCCGGCCGATGAGCACCAGGGGCACCAGATCGAAAAACCGGGCCAGGGCGTTGCAGCCCAGGCCCAGGACAATGCGTTTCTTGTAAGGCTTGGCCCAGGCAAACAGCGGCCACACGGCTTGACCGAACAGGCGGGCGACGGGGGTGGACATGATGAGGGACTATGGGGATGAGGTGAGCGGGATCGGGACGCGTACGCCACAGGCGCAACGCAGGATCAATCGTTGCGGAATGGCTGGACGGGGTCGGCGAACAGGTGCACGGTGTTGCCGCCGTGCTGCTTGGCCCGGTACATGGCCACATCCGCCTTGCGCAACAAGGTTTCGGTGTCGCTGCCGTGTTCCGGGAACAGGCTGACGCCAATGCTGGCGCCGATGCGGCACTCCTGCTCGCCGCCCAGGGCCGGGGGCAGGTAGGGTTTGGTCACCGCCTGGATGATGCTCTGGCACACGTGGAAAATGTCTTCCCACACGGCGCTGCCCAGCAGCAGCACGGCAAATTCGTCCCCACCCAGACGGGCGGCGAAATCGGACTTGCGCACCCGTTCGCCCAGACGGCGGGCCACCTCGGCCAGCACCTGATCCCCGGTGTGGTGGCCGTGGGTGTCGTTGACCTGTTTGAAGCCGTCCAGGTCGATGTACAACACGGCCAGGGGCTGCTTGAGCCGGCGGCTCTGGGTCAGCAACTGCTCGAAACGCTCCATGAACTGGTAGCGGTTGGGGATGCCGGTCAACTCGTCCAGGGTGGCCTTCTGGTGCAGGATCAGCTCACAGGCCTTGCGCTCGGTAATGTCCTCGGCCAGGCCTTCCAGGTAGCGCAGGGTGCGGGTCTCGTCCATGAGCGCCCGGGCGCTGACGCTGATCCAGATGGTGCGCCCGTCGCGGTGTCGGGCTTCCATTTCGTGGTTGGCCACATGACCCTGGGTGGCCAGTTGCTCCAGCAGAGCGGCCCGCGCCTCGGGCCGGGTGCAGAGCAATTCCAGGGCCTGGGGGACCTCGGCGGCCATCATGGCCGGGGACGGGTAGCCAAACATGATGGCCATGGCAGGATTGATGCGGTGGAAGCCGCCTTCCAGCCCGGCCTGAAAGATGCCTTCCACGGCATTTTCAAAAATGGTGCGATAGGTGGCCTCGGCGGACCGCAAGGCCTCCTCCATCTCGTGACGGCGGGTGACATCTTCAATGATGGCAAAGCCATAGGCGGTCCTGCCGCCTCGGGCCACCACCAGACTCAGGGCGCATTGGGTCCAGAGACGGCGTCCCTCGCAGTCCACAAAGCGCATGTCCAGCCGCCGGGTGGTTCCAGGCTCGTTGAACAGCTCCTTGATGGCGCCGGCCAGCAGAGAAGCGTCCGCCGGGTGGGCATACCGCGCCAGAAGCGTGCCGGGCAGCTCGTGCGGAGGGCGCTTGAGCATGCCGGCCAGGCAGGGATTGGCATCCAGGCAGAAGCCGGAGACGTCGAACAGGGCAATGCCCATGCCGGCCTCGGTGAACATGGCGCGGAACCGGGCCTCACTGTCGCGCAGGGCGTCTTCGGCGCTGCGCTTTTCCGTCATGTCCATGCCCGTGGCGATGACGTGCCCCACAGCCTCGCCATCGCCGGCGCTCATGGCGGTGAAGGACCAGCTCACATGCCGGCGGGCTCCGGTGCGGGTGCGCACGGGCAGCTCCTCACGCAGCACATCGCCGTGCTGGGCTAGCCGGCGCAGGCTGGCCGCAAAGAAGTTCCCGGCATCCTGAAAGGCCAACAGTTCCTGAAACGGTCTGTCCTTGAGTTCAGAGGTCTGATACCCGGTAATGACTTCAAAGGCATGGTTGCAGTGCTTGAGCCGGCCGGTGACGTCCAACACGGCGATGAGCGCGCCGGCTGTCTCGAAAATGGTCTGGATGAAGTCGCGCTCAAGCTGCAGTGCCCGCTGGGCCTTGCGGCGCTCCTGAATTTCCAGGGAAAGGTCCGCCGTGCGGGCCTCCACCTCCTGCTGCAGCTGGGTGCGATGGTCGATGAGGTCGCGTTCGGAATCCGCCAGCCGGGCCACATTGGATTCCAAAGAGCGATTGATGGATTTGATGTATGCGTAGACCTCGAAGCTTTCGATGGCCGCCGCGGAAGACAGCAGCAGGATGGACGCCAGGGAGTGGTTCATGTCCTGCAGGCCAGACAAGGTCGGGTCCAGCAGGCCAACGAACATGCCCCGGATGCGCGACGCCGTGGCCAGGGGATGCAGGAACAGCCGCCCCGGCACATGCCGGGCCGAGAGCAGCCGCGGCTTGCGGGCAGAGAGGGCCCAGGCGAAGGCGTTGTCCTCGATCAGGCTGTCCGTCTCGCGCTCCATGAGGTCGCGCATGGATGCAGGCTCGCACTGCGCCAGCTGGAACGAGGCGTCCTCCTCCTGCACCAGATACATGGCCATGGCCTCGAACGGCAACAGCGCCCCAAGCTTTTCAAGCGTTTGCGAGATGATGTGCTGCATGCCATCAATATCATCCGCATCGGGCCGAAACACGCCCAGCAGCACGGCGTCTTCCAGGGCGTCCAGGGAGGTGATCTTCTCCCGGGTCAGGCGATCCACCTGGGCCTGCAATTGCGCAACCTGGGCTTTCAGCTGGTCCACCTGCCGCAGGGCAAGGGGACAGGCAGCATCGTCGCCGGGTTGGGTGTCTTGCTTGGCTGGTCGCATGCGTGATCCGCGCAATATGAGGTCGCTGAAAAATGGATGCATCTGTCTCTCACCAACCATAGCGGAAAATTGCAGTATTGCAAACAGTGCAGCCATGCCACCGCGCGCGAAGCGCTTGCCAACGGGCGGGCATTCCCATACATCGTGGCGCATGACACCCACTCCCCGTCTTGACCCTGCCGCCGTGCTGCCTGCACTCAAGGAAGCCTGCCAGACCTCCGGACGGCTGGTGGCCTCGCATTATGGCAAGCCCGTGGCCCAGTGGACCAAGGCGGACGACTCCCCCGTCACCGAGGCGGACACCGCCTCCCATGCCTGCATCGTCGCCGTGCTGGGCCGGCATTTCCCGGGCGTGCCTGTGCTTTCGGAAGAGGGCGACGCCTTTCCCTATGCCGTGCGCCGCAACTGGGACCAGTTCTTTCTGGTGGATCCCTTGGACGGCACCAAGGGGTTTTTGCGCCGCAACGGCGATTTCTGCGTGGCCATCGCCCTGGTGCAGGAGGGACGCAGTACGGCCGGCTGCATCCACATCCCCGTGGACGATGTGCTGTATGCCGGCGGTCCCGGCCTGGGGAGCGAGATGCTGGCTCCCGGTGCAGTCCCCGTGGGCATTCGCACCCGCAAGCCGGCTCCCGACGAGGGGCTGACCGTGCTGTGCAGCGTGACCCGGGAAACCCCCAAGCTGGATGCCTACCTGCAGCACACGCACGTGGCCCGCCGCTACTGCCGCGGCGGGGCGGTGAAGTTCTGCCTGCTGGCCCAGGGCGACGCCCACCTCTTCCCGTGCCTCTACCCCACCTACGAATGGGACGCCGCCGCGGGCCAGGCCATTGTGGAAGGCGCCGGCGGCGCCGTGCTGGATCTGAACGGCAACCCCATCCGCTACAACAAGGAAAATCTCATCAACCTGCCCTTTGTGGCGGCGGCGTGAGAACCCGGGACCACCATCGCCCGTTCGCCTTGCTCCTGCCCCTTGCCTCCCGCCGCGGCCTCCCGTACAACGCGGCATCCCACTTCGCTTCCGGAGGCATTGTTCATGCGCAAGACTGTATACTTCATCGAAGGCGACGGCATCGGGCCGGAGGTCTTCCGCGTTGCCCGGCAGGTCATCGACGCCGCCGTGGCCAAATCGTATTCCGACGGCCGCGGCCTGGACTGGTCCGAGCTCCTGGCCGGTGAAAAGGCCCACGCCGAAACCGGCTCCTACCTGCCCGAGGCCACCCTTGAGGCCCTGAAAACCGCCGAACTGGCCATGAAGGGCCCCCTGGCCACGCCCGTGAGCGGCGGCATCCGGTCCCTGAACGTGGCCCTGCGCCAGACGCTGGATCTGTATGCCTGCATCCGCCCCATCAAGTATTTCGAGGGCATCGAATCCCCGGTCAAACGGCCCGATCTGGTGGACATGACCGTCTTCCGCGAAAACACCGAGGACGTGTACGCCGGCATCGAATATCAGGCCAACACCCCGGAAGCCCGCAAGCTCCTGGCCTTCCTGCGTGACGAGATGGGCGCCAAGGTGGACCTCGCCGCCGGCGTGGGCGTGAAGCCCATGACCGAAAAGGGGTCCAAGCGTCTGGTGAAAAAGGCCATCGAGTTTGCCGTGGCCCAGGGCAAGCCCTCCGTGACCCTGGTGCACAAGGGCAACATCATGAAATTCACCGAAGGCGCGTTCCGTCTCTGGGGCTACGAGCTGGCCGCCGCGGAATTCGCCGACGTCACCTGCACGGAAAAGGATTCCGTACCCGGCAAGGTGATCATCAAGGACCGCATCGCCGACGCCATGTTCCAGGAAGCCTTGATCCGCCCGGAACAGTACAGCGTCCTGGCCACGCCCAACCTCAACGGCGACTACATCTCCGACGCCCTGGCCGCCCAGGTGGGCGGGCTGGGCATGGCTCCGGGCGTGAATATGAGCGATTCCCTGGCCTTCTACGAAGCCACCCACGGCACCGCCCCCACCATCGCCGGGCAGGACAAGGCCAATCCCTGCAGCCTGGTGCTGTGCGGGGCCATGCTGCTGGAGCACGTGGGCTGGCACGAGGCCGCCCAGGCCATCCACGCCGCGGTAAACACGGTCATCGGCAAGAAAACCGTCACCGTGGACCTGGCCACCCAGATGCAGGACGCCACCACCGTGGGCTGCACGGCCTTCGGCGACCTGCTGCTGTCGGCCATGTAACCTGCTGCCATTGCATTGAAAGAGGCCTGCCACCCGGCAGGCCTCCCGCATCCGCAGGAACGTATGATCGAGCAGCCGGCCCGCCTGTTTCCCCGCGGCCTGGCCCAGCCGGCGCAGG
This sequence comes from Megalodesulfovibrio gigas DSM 1382 = ATCC 19364, assembly GCF_000468495.1. Classification (NCBI taxonomy): domain Bacteria; kingdom Pseudomonadati; phylum Thermodesulfobacteriota; class Desulfovibrionia; order Desulfovibrionales; family Desulfovibrionaceae; genus Megalodesulfovibrio; species Megalodesulfovibrio gigas. The sequence continues at coordinate 1,969,395 of NC_022444.1, read as the reverse complement.
GCTTCCGCTTTGCCGTGGATTCCCTGCTCCTGGCTGCCTGGGCAGCGCAGGGGCTGCGGCCCGGCGGGCGCATCCTGGACCTCGGCTGCGGGTCGGGCGTCATCGGCCTGGGCCTGCTGCTGTTGGACGAGGCCGCCACGCTCCTGGGCCTGGATATTGATCCGGACATGCTCGCCTGCGCCCGGGAGAACGCCCGCCGGCTGGCACTGGCAGAACGCGCCGGATTTGTGGCGGCGGATGTGCGCGAAGCCAGGACGACGCTGCCTGCCGCCGGCTTCGGGCTGGTGGTCTGCAATCCGCCCTGGCGGACGCCGGGATCCGGACAGCCGGCGCAGCCGCAACGGCAGGCCGCCCGGTTTCACGAGGATGGCTCGTCCCTGGCGGATTTTCTGACCCTGGCCGCCCATGCCCTGCCGGTGCGCGGCCGCTGTTGCCTGGTGCATCGGGCCGATGCCCTGGCCGAGGTGATCGCCGTCTGCCGCGCTGCCGGGCTGGAGCCCAAACGGCTGCGCTGCGTGCATCCCCGGCCGGATCGTCCGGCCAAACTGCTGCTGCTGGAGGCGCGCAAGCACGCCGGGCAGGAGCTGGCCATTGAACCGCCGCTCTTTTTGTACGATGATGCGCCGGCCCCGGCGCCGCTGCCGGGCGCACGTGCGCCGCTCTCCGCCGCCGCCCTGGCGCTGTGCCCCTGGCTGGCCTGCAACGCAGGCGGGACTGTCTCGTCATGATCAAAAAAATCATCCTCCACAACTTCATGGCCCACGGCCACAGCGAAATCGCCCTGGCCGAGGGCGTGACCGTGCTCACCGGCCCCAACAACACCGGCAAATCCGCCGTGGTGGAGGCCCTGCGCTGCCTGAGCGAAAATCCGGCCCTGGGTCGGGCGTTCATCCGGCACGGAAAAAAGCAGGCCACCGTGGCCGTGGAGCTGGAAGACGGCACCCTCCTGCGCTGGCATCGCAAGAAAACCACGTCCTGGTACGAGATCGAGCGGCCAGGGCAGGAGCCGGAATCCTTCTATAAAATGGGCCAGGGCAAGGCCCCGCCGCAGGTGCTGGAGCTGCTGCGGATCCAGCCCGTGGACATCGACGACAAGAATCGCGTGGATGTGCACCTGAGCGACCAACGCACGCCCATTTTTCTCATCGACCGCCCCCCGGCCCAGGTGGCCCACTTTTTCGCCGCCTCCAGCGAGGGCGCGCACCTGCTGGCCATGCAGGATCTGTTGAAGAGCAAGATTCGGGACGCCAAAAAGGATCGCCAGACCCTGCAGCTTGCCCAGCAGGCCCAGCGCGGCATGCTGGATCGCCTGGCGGCGCTGCCGGATATCGCCCTGGCCCTGGAGGCCGCCGAAGCCGAGGAGCACGAACTGACCGCCCTGGCCGCCGCCCTGCCGCGACTGGCCCAGTGCGTAACGCAAATGCGGCAGCTTCGGGAACGCCGGGCACTGCTGGCCCGTCGCCGCCTTGTCCTGGAGCCCCTGGACCTTCCGCCGACCCTGGAGCCGGTGGATCGCCTGCTCCGGCACCTGGCCCGCCGGGCCGAACTGGCAGCCACGCAGCAATCCCTCCTCGGTCGTCGCCATGTCCTGGAGCCCCTGGCCGGCCCCTCCGGGCTGGAGCCGGTGCGGCCCCTGGCGCGCCATCTGGCGGATCGGCAGGCCCTGGCGATGCGGACAACCCGTCTGGAGAGACGCAAGACCGTGCTGCAGGCATTGGACGAACCGCCGGCACTGGCCGAGGCAGCCCGACCCGCCGCCCTGCTGCAGCAGTGGCGTGATCTCGCGCAACGGCAGGCAGCCGCCAGGGGCCGGGGGGATGCCCTGGAAACCCTGAACCCGCCGCCCGTGCTGGAGCCGGTGGCTCCCCTGGCGGCCATGCTGCAGGCCCTGCGCCGCCTCAATGTGCAACGCGAACAGGCCCGGCAGCGGCGGCAGGCGGCGGAATCGGCCCTGGTGGCACAACGCGAGGCCGTCGCCGCCCGGTTGGAGGCCATCGGCCACTGCCCCACCTGCGGGCAGGTCCTCTCCCGCGCCACCCTGGACGAATTTCTGGAGGGCGGCCATGGACATTGAACGCGCCGATCTTCCCGCCATCGCCTGCGCAGGCATCCTGTTTTGCACGGATGTCCACCTGGCCGGCACGCCGCCCGGGCAGCGCCTGCCCGGCTACACCGAACAGACCCTGGCCAAGCTGGCCTTTTGTCTGGAGCAGGCCGCATCCCGCAACCTGCTGCCGGTCATCTGCGGCGATCTTTTCCACTGGCCGCGGGAGAATCCAAACACCCTGCTGGTGCGCTGCATCGAGCTGTTCAAACCCCTGGCCGCCACCCCCCTCAAGTGCTGGGTGCTCGTGGGCAACCATGACAAATGGCAGGCCAATTACACGGACGACGTCTCCATGGCCGTGCTGGAGAGCGCCGGCGTGATCCACGTGATGAAGGAAGCCGGCCCGCAGTGCCGCGTCCTGATTGACGGGCATGTGGCCCTGCTGGGCGCATCGCCGGACATGGCCCCCCTGCCCAAGGCCGTGGAGCGCGACGAGGCCGATACCGTGCTCTGGGTCTCCCATCACGGGCTGGGGTTCCCAGACTATGCAGACCAGCGCCAGCCCCTGCGCGAGCTGCCGGGTGTGGATTGGCTGATCAACGGCCACCTGCACCAGCCCCAGCCGCCCCAGCGCCGCGGCATGACCACCTGGGTGAACCTCGGCAGCCTGACGCGCATGAGCTTTGCCCCGCGAGTCAAGGAGCGTCGCCCGGCCGCAGCCATCTGGCGTCCCGGCATGACCGAGCTGGAACGGCTGGACGTGCCCTTTCTGCCCTTTGAAGACGTCTTCCCCGATCAACCGTTCCCGGACACCCAGATCAAGGAAGGCGGGGAATCCCTGTTCCTCAGGGGCCTGGAGCGGCTGGTCTGGAAACGCACCCGCGAGGGCGCGGGCCTGGGGCAGTTCCTCAGCGACAATCTTGACCCTACCCTCCCGGAATCACAAATCATTCTCAGCCTGTACGAGGAGATCATCCATGGCGGCGCCCAAAACGACTGACCGTGACACGGCCCTGGACCAGGAGCTCGGAAAGTTGCGCAACAAGTTCGAGCAGTTGAAGGAAGACAAGGTCCGCACGGAAGAACAACTGGCCAGCATCGAACAGCAGCTGGGGGCGCTGGAGAAACAGGCCCTGGAGGAGTACGGCGTCAGCGATCCCGAGGCCCTGCAGCAACTCCTGGATGCACGCCGTGCGGAAAACGAGCGCCGCGTGGCCGCCTACCGCGAACACATCGCCGGGGTGCAGGCCGGTCTGGCCGCCGCCGAGCAGGCGGCAGGATCTGCCGAATGACGCCGGCCGACCATACCGATTCTGCCGGAGAGTTGACGGCCCTTTCCCGGCAGCTGCGGGAGCTTTCCCGCCGTCTGGACCGCCTGGAGGCTCGCGCCGGCCAGGCCCATGCCCAGCTTGCCGAACAACGCCAGGCCGTTGCCGAGGTGGAAGCCTTTCTGGACGTCGCCCCCCGCGCCCAGGAGCTGCTGGACGAACTGACACGCCGGCTCTTTGATGAAATGCTGGGCGACGTGGAATCGACGCTCACCCAGGCCATCCGCGAGATTCTGGGCCAGGAACGCCAGGCCCGCACCCGGCGCAGCGTCAAGGATGGCCGGCTGGCCATCGAATTCTATATCGAAAGCCCCGAGGGCGAGGAAGACATCCGCCGCGGCCAGGGCGGCTCGGTGTGCAACATTGTTTCGGCCGGGCTGCGGCTTATCGCCCTCTCCCAGCTGGATCAGGCCCGACACCGGCCCTTCCTGGTGCTGGACGAAGGCGACTGCTGGCTCAAGCCGGATCTGGTGCCCCGGTTCATGGACCTCGTGGCCCGCACGGCCAAGGCGCTTGGACTGCAAGTGCTGGTCATCAGTCATCATCCTATGGACCTGTTCGCCCTCAAGGCAGACCGCATCTTCGGCCTGGCGCCATCCCGCGAGCATGGCGTGGTTCTGGACTGCATTCTGGAACATGGCCGCAAGACCCAGCGGCAGCACCAAGAACCGGCACGCGGATTGCAAGTCGAACAGCATTGATTTTGTCAATGCACTCAGGGAACCCGGGGAACGCGATAGAAGGGTAATCCTTTCCGCAATGCTGCCGATCACTATCAACGGTGGCGCATTCTGCCCCCACGGAACCCGCGGCCCAGGGAGGTCGCCATGGACGCCATTCGCAACGCCATTCAACACCACTGCAATCCCCTGCATGTCTATTGCCGCCTGCGCGGCCTGGGCCTGAGCTACACCACGGCCCACTGGCTGAGCAAAGTCTACGAGCGCCTGTTCTTCGCATAGCCCGCGCCAGAAACCGGACGCCGTGCAATGCATTGCCCGTGCCGCCGGCGTGCGCCGACGTGCACTCCCCCATGCAGCAGGGCCCTTTTTCTGCTTTGATGCAGCAATCACACGCTGCACGCACAATGGCATGCATGCTTCATTGGCAATAATCTTGAAGCAATACGCCGTCATGGCAACGCATCATCCCGCACGCAATTGACCCTACTTCACAAAAGGGGTATATTTATCTCCTTGAAGAACTGCCCATGCAGTCACACATGCCTGCACTCAACAGGTGCTTCAAGACGCATGCAACTCTCCATGCAACCATTGTTATGCATGGATTGATGCCATTCAATTACGCAGGTGTACAACGCGGAGGTGGGGGAAATGGCAATGCGGACAAGGCTGCGCTCCTTTCGTGTGCATGGCGTCATGCTCGGGATTGCGCTGGTTGTCGCTCTTGTTTTTGGTCAAAACGCATTTGCGGAAACAATAACCCATACGTATACCATCCAAAAGCCGACGGTGCTATACGGTGCCGACGGCAAAGCCATCGTGGAATTGCCAGGGACACAACAGGACACCAAGACCATTGGCGCGCCCATGCTGCCCCTCATGCTGTCACGATTGTATGTTCCTGCAGGCCAGCATGTGGACACTGTGGAAGTCTCATTTGGTGCAATGCAGGCGTTGCCCGGCACATATACGCTGGCTCATGCCGTTTCGCCGCAACCATTGAGCATGGGCAACACCTCGCTGCCTGCGGCACTGCCCAACCCCACCATTTACGGCAGCAACCAGCCCTACCCCAGCCAGACATGGGCCAGGGCGTCGGATCAGCACCTGCATGGTTATCGGATCGTCACCACCGAGCTCAGGCCGGTGCGGTATCTTCCGGCTTCGGGCGTTGTGGAATACGCCACCTCCATCAAGGTGACCGTGCATACATCCGTGCAAAAAAATGCCGTGGCGACAGACTTGCAACCCCGGCGCAGCGGCACGGATCTGCAGGACGTTTTGAATCTGATCGACAACGGGGACGCCGTCCCTTTTGACGTCCAGAAAAACGCCCTCCCGCTGGACAGCAGCCGCCAGTTTTTGGTCATCACCACCAATGCCCTCAAGTCCGCCTTCACTCCCCTGCTCACGCACCGCGCCTCCAGCGCCGGCGGCGGGTTCACCACGTACATCACCACAGTGGAGGACATCGCCAGCGGCCAGAGCGGGCGGGATCTGGCGGAAAAAATGCGCAACTACATCAAGGGCTGCTACACGAATTACGGCACGCAGTATGTGGTGCTGGGCGGCGATGCGGACGGTCCGCAAGCCTCCCAGGCCGTGCCCACCCGGGGCTGCCCAGCCACTGTTGGCTCCTACTCCGACAGTTATATCCCCACGGACTATTACTATGCCTGCCTTGACGGCACCTGGGACAACGACAACGACAACATTTTCGGTGAATCCACCGACGGCGTAAGCGGTGGCGACATCGACTGGCTGGCCGAAGTGGCCGTGGGCCGCATTCCCGCGGACACAACCCAGGAAGTGCAGAACGCCATCAACAAGATCATCGCCTACGACACGGCATCCGCACCATACAAGGCCCTGCTGGTGGGGGAAAATCTTGACAGCACCCCCACCTGGGGCGGCGACAAGATGGATTACGTGTACGAGGCCATGAACGCCATGCCCCGGGACACGCTGTACGACCGCGATGCAGCATCCAACGACTGGCCCAAAAGCGAACTGATCTCCCTGCTCTCTGGCAACGCCTACAGCATCGTCTTCCACCTTGGGCACTCGAACGTCACGTACAACATGAAGATGTCCAACTCGGACCTCGACAGCATCACCAACACGAAATACCAATTCATCTACAGCCAGGGCTGCTACTCCAATTCCTATGACGGCCGCACCACCACGGTCGGCTCCTATTCCTCCTCCGACAGCATCGGGGAAGATTTTCTGGTCCGCAACACCAAGAACGCCTTCGCCTACATCGGGAACTCACGATACGGCTGGTATAATTTCGGTCAGGTTTACAATGGCGCTTCCAACCTGGTGCACCGTCGTTTTGCCGAAGCCGTGTTCCAGTCCTCCATCCGCCGCCTTGGCCCTGCCAACAACCAGTCCAAGGCGTCCCTCAACTATTCGGACGGGGTGTACCGCTGGCTGGGGTTTGAAATCAACCTGATGGGCGACCCGGCCTCCCAGCTCAAACTTTCCTGCACCGACAGCACCCTGGCCGTGGCCATCACCACCCCCGCGGCGCAATTCACGGCGCGCGTCAATACCGCGCAACAACTGACTGCCCAAGTGGTCACGGGATGCGGCACCGCCCTGACGGGCGGCACGGTGCAGGCCACGTTCAGCACAGGCCAGACCGCCGTCACCCTGTACGACGATGGCGCGCACCAGGACGGCGTGGCCAACGACGGCACCTACGGCGGCAGCTGGACACCAAACGCCGCCGGCAACGTGACCATCACCATCCGGGCCTCCAAAAGCGGCTACACCGCAGCAACGGCAACTGTTTCCGGCACCGTAAACCAGGCGTTCGCGTACGTCATGCAGGCCGGCACCTACAACTGGGTGGACGATTCCACCGCCACCACCATCATCTCTTCTGGCGATGATACCGTTGTCTCCCTGAATCTCGGGTTCAGCTTCCCCTTCTTCGACGGTGTGTATTCCTCGGTGTACGTCTGCAGTAACGGCTTCCTGTCGTTCACCACGTCCTCCCCGTACTACAGCAACACGGCCATCCCCAACACGGCGAACCCCAATGCCATGATCGCCCCGTTCTGGGACGATCTGGTCGTGACCAGCTCCCTGGGCGGCCGGGTGACGGCCCAGCAGCTGGGCGCCTCGCCCAATGCCCGCATGGTCATCACCTGGGGCAACATTCGCCATTACGGGGAATCCGTCACCAGTGCGCCGGCCACCTTCCAGGTCGTTCTCGATGAGCGGACCGGCACAATCACCATGCAGTACGCCAACGTCACCTTTGCCACCAGCAGCTACACCGGCGGCGGCAACGCCACCGTGGGCATTGAGAACCTCGACGGCAGCGAGGGGCTGCAGTACTCATACAATCAGGCCAGCCTCAGCGCCAATCAGGCCCTCGTCTTCCTGCCGCAGGGCGTCACGGACAGCGCCGCCGAGACGATCGTCCCGACGCTGTACCTCCTGCTGCAGTAGTCCGGACCAAACGCGACCACCCCTGCCTGCAGTGGCATACCGCTGCAGGCAGGGCGCTTCCGCCCAAATTGGCCACCTGTTCATCACGGACTCAACGCATGGCGGCGAACGCCCCGGGGGTGAGGCCGTGCACGGCCTTGAAGCGCCGGGTGAAGTGGCTTTGATCGGCAAATCCGGCCAGGGCGGCAGCCTCTGCCGGGGTGCGTCCCTGCTCCAACGCCTTGCGGCCCAACTGCACGCGGTGCCGCAGCAGCCAGGCATGCGGCGCCAGGCCAGTGGCCTCCTTGAACACCCGCAGCAGATGAAACTTGGACAGGCCAACCTCGCGGGCCAGGGCATCCAGCGTGGGATTTTCCAGGGCATGCGCCCGCAGGTACTCCCGGGCCTGGCGCACGGCAGCGTCGTGCCGGGCACAGGGTACGGCGAGCCTGGGAAAGGCATGACGGGAAAAGAGGGTGTGCAACATGGGCAGCAGCAGCTCGTCGAGACGCTCGGGCTGCAGTTCCACCACCCGCAAGGCCTGGTCCAGACTGCGGGCCAGGGGCGCATCCACAGTGACGGGGCTTTTGAACGCATGCAGATCCCGGCCCCGAAACGCACCATCGAACAACGCTTCCAGTGTGGGAATACCGACGTAGAGCATGCGATAGGCGTAGCCATCGCAGGTGGCGGACTGGCCGTCGTGCACTTCATCGGGATTGACGCTGATGATGGACAAGGGCGGCGCCTCGTGCCGCGCCCCCTTGTGCACAAAGCGTTGACCGCCTTCCTCGATGACGCCCAGGGCGAATTCCTCGTGGGCGTGGCGGTCGAAGACAAAGGACGTGAAACGGGCCTTGAAGAGCCGGAATCCCGGGTGCCCGGGCGGTGTCCAGAGCTGGGCTTCGTTACGGGAGTTCATGACGCATTCTAGGGCAAGGTATTTTTGCAAGGAGTTGTCGGGGGAAAACCTTTTGCGAAAAGGTTTCCCCTCTCGCAACGTCCTTTTTCAAAAGTAACATGCTCTAGCCCCAGCCGTACGACAAGGCAATCACACCATCACGATGCGGTCCAGCACGTCCTGCAGGCGGTCCAGCACTGCGGCCGCCCCATCACTGTCGCCCCGGAGGGCTGCCCCTTCGAGCTGGGCCCCAAGTTCACCCAGAATCGGAAACCCGAAGGCTGCCCCTTCTCCCTTGAGCTGATGTCCCAGCCGGGACAGGGCCTCCATGTCCTCCGGAAGCAGGGCGCGGCGGAACGGGGAAATTTTGGACTGTATGGCCTGCAGGAACGTGGGCGCCAAATCCTTGAGCTCCGGGTCCACGCACACGGGGATGGGGCTGCCGTCCTGCATGATGGCGTCTGCTTCCACAATCGGGCAGGTGTCTTGCGGCGGGAGTGCCTCGAGCATGCCCGCGCTGCCTGCGTCGATCTCCAGGGACTCTGCCGCCACCGCAGCGCCCCGCAGCACCTGCTTGCCCGTGAACCGGGCGATGGCCTGCAGCAAGTCCCGCCGGCTCACCGGCTTGGCCAGATGGGCCGAGCAGCCGGCCGTCAGGCTCCGCTCCCGCTGCTCGTCCATGGCGTGGGCGGTCATGGCCAGCACGGGGGTGACAGGCAGGCCCTCGGCCGCTTCCAGATCGCGGATGGCGCGGGTGGCGGTGTAGCCGTCCATCACCGGCATCTGCATGTCCATGAGCACCACGTCGAAGGTCCCCTTTGCATACGCCTTCAGTCCTTCCTCGCCATTGCTGGCGATGGTGACGCGACAGGCGGTGCCCTTGAGATACGAGGCCACCACAAAGGCATTGAATTCAGAGTCTTCCACAAGCAGGACGTGGCAGGTATCCGCGGTTGCGGGCACGCCGGGGGCAGAAGGCCGACGCCGGGCCGCTGCCGACGCCGAGTCGGCCATGTCTGACGGGGGCACCCCGAACCCCAGGGCAAGGAAAAAGGTGCTCCCCTGGCCCACCTCGCTTTCCAGCCAGAGCTGCCCCCCCAGCAGCCGGGCCAGCTCGCGGCACAGGGCCAGCCCCAGGCCACTGCCGCCATACTGCCGGGTGGTGGACTCGTCCACTTGGACAAAGTGTTCAAAAACAGCCTGTTGCCTGGATTCTGGAATGCCGGGGCCGGTATCTGCCACCTCGAACAGCACTTCCGCCCCCTGCTCCTGCTGACGCAACAACGTGGCCTGCACGCGAAGACTCCCCGCCGAGGTGAACTTGACGGCATTCTCCAGCAGATTCGACAAGATTTGCTGCAGCCGCAAGGCGTCGCCCAGGAGCAGATCCGGCAGGGCCGGGTCCAAGATAAATTCCAACCGCAGTCCCTTGGTCTGGCAGCGCAGGGCAAACAGATCCCGCAGCCGGGTCAGCACTTCCGCCGGGCGGAACGGGGCGTGCTCCGGCTGCATCTGGCCGGATTCCGCACGGCTGAAGTCCAGAATATTGTTGATGATGGCCATGAGCGACTCGCCCGAGGTCGTCAGCACCTGCACAAACCCCTCCTGCTCACGATCCAGCCGGGTTTCGCGCAGCATTTCGGCCATGCCCAGGATGGCGTTCATGGGCGTACGGATCTCGTGGCTCATGGCCGCCAGCAGGCGGGATTTGGCGAGATTGGCCGCATCGGCCTTCTGCTTGGCAAATTGCAGATCGCGCTCCAGGGCCAGCCGTTGCGTCACGTCGTGGCACATGCCCAACACGCCGCCGGGCTGGGGGCCATCGCCCGGCAGGGGCAGCAGATGCACCTGCACGGTGTGCCCCTCCCCTGTTTCCGGATGCGTCACCTCATGCAGATCCAGCACCGGCACGCCCGTGGCCAACACCTGACGTTCCAGCAACTCGCGCCGCGGATCAGGCTGCCACGCGCGCGAGCAGGCATCCTGCCTGAGGGGCGCTGTCTGATCCAGCAAGGACCAGCCATTGCAGCCGTCAAGGCGCAGCGCGGCATCCTTCCAATACAAATGCAGCGGCAGCGTCTTGAGCACGGCATCGAGCTTGCGCACACCGGCCCGACAGGCCGCGGCAGCGTCTTTCCGGGCGTGGATGTCCGTCAATCCACCACCGAGACGTAACACCCGGCCCTGACCGTCTCGCAAGATCGGCGCGCCACGGCAGCACGTCCACTGCCACTGCCCGGCGGCGTTCATGAGACGAATTTCCACGGCCATGCCCGGCGCGTCGCCACGGACAACCGCCTGCACCGCCTCCTGCAGGCGGGGACGGTCTTCAGGATGCAGCAAGGCCTCGAAGGTGCGCACGGTGTCGGCATCCTGGCGCGGGCCATAGCCCAGCATGGACCTCCAGGCCTCACGCGGGCTGAACACGCCGTTTTCGGCATCCAGCTCCCAGGACGCATCGCAGGCGGCAGCCAGGGTTTGCCGAAGGCGGTCCTGCTCCTGCCGCAAGGCAGCTTCGGTCCGCCGACGCCGCCCGATTTCCCGATACAGCATCAGCGCCCAGACGCCCAGGCCCAGCAACAGCCCGATCAACACGCCGGTGAGCGCCTCCCCCTCGGGATACGCCAGAAACGCCACGATGGCGCGCACTGCGGGCAAATCGCTCATGATAAAACGCCGGGGGTTCAGTTGCTGCGCGTGGAAAACGCATAGGCAGCATGGCACAGCCCAGTGGAAAAGGGAATGGGCCGACAGAAATTCGCTTCCGTTGCGCGCAGATTTGTGTATGCTGCAGGCATGGTTCAACGCATGCCCCTCCTGCGTTGCCCGGCGATCTATTGCGCCGTGGCCCTGTTTTCCTTCCTTGCGTACGCCCCTGCCTGGGGCACCCCGCAAGCGCGCCCGTTGACGCATCGACTGGAGGCGCGCCTGCTGCCCGAGCTCGCCCGCATCGACGTGCACGACATCATCGAACTGCCCAAGGACTTCTTCCAAGACGTCCCGCAAGACACCCCCCCGGTGCTGGAACTGCGCATGGCCCGGCAGGTGGAAGTGTTGCAGGCCGTCCTGCATGCTCCGGCGGAGGATGGCGCCCCCCGACAGATCGCCGTCCCTGTGGAGCAGGAAAACGGCCGCCTGCGACTTCTGCTGCCCGAACAGGCCGCAGGTGGCGAGCTGCACCTGCACACGCGGTGCGTTTTTCAGGAAGACGTGGATGAAGCCCCCGCCAACATGGACAATCCAGGATTCGGCGTGGAAGGCGTCATCCACCCCAAAGGCGCCATGCTCCTGGCCGGCAGCGGCTGGCATCCCGTCTCCGCCCAACCAAACGGCGACCGCTTCCACATCACGGTGCGCGCGCCGGCGGGCATGCTCGCAGTGACCACCGGCACCCTGGTGGCATTTTCGGAAGCTGACGGGGAGAGCCTCTCCGTCTGGGAGACCATGCCCGTCCTCGGCCCGTTGCCCCTGGCCGCCGGATGGTGGGAGGTGCAGGAGTCTCGCGAGGCCGGCGTGCGCGTCCTCACCTGTCTGACCAAAGACACCGCCGCCCTGGCGTCGCGCTATCTGGAGGCCTCGGCACGCTGGATCCGGTTCTACGAACGGCTGCACGGCCCCTACCCCTTTGCCCAGTTCCTGGTGGTGGAAAACTTCCTGCCCACGGGCTACGGCTTTCCCGGCTTCACCCTGCTGGGCAGCGCCGTGCTGCGATTGCCATTCATCCCGGACACCAGCCTGCGCCACGAAATCGCCCATTGCTGGTGGGGCAACGGCGTATTTGTGGATTACAGCCAGGGCAACTGGTGCGAGGGCCTGGCCTCCTATGTGGCGGACTACCTGGGCGAGGAAGAAAAATCCCCCGACGCCGCCAGGGACTACCGCCTGCGCACCCTGCGCCGCTACGCCCAACTGGCTGCCGGCCCCGAAGATTTTCCCCTGGCACGCTTCGCCTCGCGCATGAGCCCAGCCACCCAGGCCGTGGGCTACGGCAAAGCCATGTTCGTCTTCCACATGATCCGCACCCGCCTGGGAGACGAGGCCTTCTGGAACGCCCTGCGGACCGTATACCGCGAATGGCTGTTCCGGGAAGCCGGCTGGGAGGATCTGCGTCGCGCCTTTGTGGAGCATGGCGGCTGGGACGAGGAGGAAAGCCGGCGCTTCCTACAGCAATGGATCGCCCGGCCCGGCGCGCCCGTGCTGGCCCTGGACGCGGTGCGCCGCCAGCGACGAACCTTTGCCGACCACGACGGGTGGCAGGTGGATGGCGTACTGACGCAGCAGGAACCGGCCTACGCCCTGCCCGTGCGCCTGGAAGTCGGCATGGGCAACGCCGTTGTGACGCGGACAATGTCCCTGCCGCAAGCCCGGGCGGCCTTTTCCCTGGAAACACCGGGCAGGCCGCAGGCCGTGATCATTGATCCGGACGCCCACCTGTTCCGGCTGCTCGACCCGCAGGAAATTCCCGCCACCGTGGACACCCTCAAGGGCTCGGCCACCTGCACCGCCGTGCTGGGCGCAGGAGTGCCGCCGGCATACCGGGAGATGCTGCCCACCCTGCTGGCCGGAATTTCCCAGCCGCGCGCCCGCATCGTGGAGGAAACCTCCCTGCAGGAAGCCGACGTGCACGCCCTGGGGCATCGGGACCTGCTGTTCTTCGGCCAGCCGGAAACCCCCATCGGCCGGCAGTTGCTGGGGCGAATCCCTGCCCTGCCCGAGGCCGCCGCAACCGCCATGCCGGACGTGCACCTGCTGGTCATGCACGGCGATCATGCCGACATGCCCCGCGGCGTGCGCGGGCTGGTGCACCTCGCGCCCCAGGCCTCCGCGCAGGCGGTCTCGCGTCCGGCCTTCCTCATCGGCCATTACGGCCGCTACAGCGTGCTTGCCTTCCGCGAGGGGCAGGCCGTGTTCAAGGACACCTGGCCCCCCGGCGACGGGGGCACCGTCCACCGCTTCACGGAAGAATGATCGGGCCGAACGGCCCTGACGGAAGCGCAAACCCGACCCTCTTGTCACCCAGGGTAAAACCGTGCATATGGGGTATAAACCGGCATGTGCCGGCTCATTTTTGGCACACCGTAACCCGGAGGGGACTGGATATGCGCGCATCCTGTAGTCACATCGTGCGGCTGCTCATATTGGCGGTTGCGATCATGCTCGTCGCCGCGCCGGCCATGGCGGAGACCTGCCAGTACAACACGCCATGGGGCGTGCTGACCCTGCACTTCAACTACAACAACAACACCTTCAGCGGCGACTATCCCCACCATAGCGGCCAGGTGATGGGCGTGCTGACCGGCAGCTCCGCCAAGGGGCAGTGGGCGCAATCCGATGGCAGCGGGTCCTTGCTGTTCAACTTCCACAAGGCTGGATTCCAGGGCAAATGGAACAACGCCTCGGACAAGAACTGGCGGGGCGACTGGAACGGCAAGCTCATCCGCTGCTGGCAGTAGCCGGAGCGTGTTTCAATGTGCTGAGACAAGGACGCTGCGAGAGGGGTCCCTTTTTGCAACAAGTGCTTCCCTCTCGCGCTCTCCCCTTCCAAAACATTGATAGTATCTTATAATTATACCAAAAGTCTTTGGGGAGGGGGGGGGCTGGGGGAACCCCTTTCTACAGAAAGGGGTTCCCCCAGGAACTCTTCTCAAAGATACCTTGCCCTAGCCAAGCCGGCGCAGCAGGGCGGCAATGCCGTCGGGTGTCGAGACCGGTCCCGAGGGCAATGCCGCTGGCGTGAACCGGGGAATGAGTTCGCCCGCGGCGCAGGGCATGGGGATGGGCGTGTCCAGCAGGCCGGCCCGGGCTCCCAGCCAGCCGATGACGGCCGCCGGCCGTACCCCGGCCTCTCGCAGGGCTGCCAGTTCCACGCTGCCGTGCCGCTTGGCCAGACGCTCCCCGGACGCATCCACCAGCAGGGGCACGTGCAGATACTGCGGGGCGGGCGCGCCCAGCAATCCCAGCAAGAACACCTGCCAGGGCGTGGAGTCCAGCAGATCTTCGCCGCGCACCACCTGGGTCACGCCCATGGCGGCATCATCCACGGTGACGGCCAGTTGATAGGCCCAGACGCCGTCCGAACGCCGCAGGGCCACGTCCCCCAGGCTGGCCGGGGCAATGCGCTGCTCGCCGCGACGCGCATCCACAAAGGTTGCCGGCTCGTCGGAACACCGCAACCGCCATGCCGGCCGCCGGCCCTGGGCCTCCCGGGCGGCGCAGTCCCCGGACGAAAGACCGGCGCAGGTGCCGGGATACACCGGCCCGACCTCGCCGGCATGCGGTGCGGAGGCCAGGCCGCGCAACTCCTTACGGGTGCAGTAGCAGGGATAGACCAGCCCGCGCCGCCGCAGATCCTCCATGGCGGCCTCGTACCGATCCAGGTGATGGCTCTGGAAATGCGGTCCCTCGTCCCAATCCAGGCCCAGCCATTCCAGATCGCGCTGCATCTGGCCGGCAAAGGCCGGCCTGGCGCGCACGGTGTCGATGTCTTCCATCCGCAGAATCACCCGGCCGCCGCGGCTGCGGGCCGCCAGCCAGGCTAGCAGCATGGCCCAGGCGTTGCCCAGATGCAGCCGGCCCGTGGGACTGGGGGCCAGTCGGCCCGTGGGAGCACGACTAGAACTGGGCATAAATGAACGGCTGGAAGGTCTTGCCCGCCAGAGGAGCCATGCTGACGGCAAACAGCACGGCCAGCGCCGCCGTGCGGGCCAGGGCAAACACCGGTGACGCCGCCAGCCCCGCGGGCAGGCGCTGGGCAATCCATGACGCCGTGGGCAGGGAGAAGAGCACGCCCAGGAGCAGGGCCGCCTGCACGTCCACGCCGTGCAGGTGCCACAGGACTTCCTTCACCGCCTCCCCGGGCGTGGAGAGGCCAACCAGCGCGCCGTAATAGTCCAGGGCCGCGGCCAGGGTGGGCGCACGGAACAGCGTCCAGCCCAGCATGATGGCCAGCATCAGATACCCATGCTGCAGCAGGCGGGGCATCCTGTCGAAAAAGACAGGGAAGAATCGCTCCAGGCTGATGCACAGGCCATGGTACGCCCCCCAGGCGATGAAGGCCCAGCCTGCGCCGTGCCACATGCCGCACAGGAAGAAGACCATGAACAGATTGAAGGCCGTGCGCGCCGAGCCGCGCCGGTTGCCGCCCAGGGGGATGTACAGGTAATCCCGAAACCAGCTGGACAGCGACATGTGCCAACGCTGCCAGAATTCCCGCACGCTGCGGGCGATGTACGGATAGTTGAAGTTTTCGGCGATGCGCAGGCCCAGCATGCGGGCCAGCCCCACGGCCATGTCCGTATAGCCGCTGAAATCGAAGAAGATCTGCAGGGTGTAGCAGACGAGGCCAACCCAGGCCATGGTCCAGGAAAGTTCCTGAGCCGGGGCGTTGAAGGCGGCATCTGCCACCTTGGCCAGGGTGTCCGCCAGCAGGGCCTTTTTGGCCAGCCCGAGGATGAACCGCCGCGCGCCTTCGGCAAAGCCCTCGCAGTCCAGACGACGGGCGGCAAGCTGCGGAGCCAGGAGGGGATGCCGATCGATGGGACCGGCCACCAACTGCGGGAACAACGCCATGTAGCAGCCGAAGGTCAACGGCGAACGGCTGGCCCGGGTGACGCCGCGAGACACGTCCAGCACGTAGCTGATGCCGCGGAAGGTGAAAAAGCTCACCCCCAGGGGCTGGGCAATGCGCTCCGCCAGGCCCATCCCGGCTGCATCCATAAAGAAATTCATGTACTTGTAATAGATGAGCAGCCCCAGATTCAGCACCACGGCCACAGCGACGGCCCTGTGCTGCCGGTTCCCGGTCCGCAGGGAGGCCACGGCCAGGCCGGCGGCGTAGTTCAGGCCGATGGACGCCCCCAGCACCAGCAGATGCCGCGGTTCGCCCCAGGCATAGAAGACCAGACTGGCGGCCAGCAGGAAGGCGTTGGCCGCCTCCTGCCAGACGCGATGCGCCGCGCCGTCCCGCTGGGCCAGCCACTGCAACAGGGTGTGCCCGGCCAGCACGGCAGGCAGGAACGCCCCCAGGAAAAACATGCTGGAAAAGAGCATCAGCGGCCTCCTGCCGTGCCGTTCTGGCGGAATTGACGGAGCAGTTCAGGTTCCAGCAGCAGCCATCGGCCTTCGCTCTGGGGAGCCAGGGCCGCCGTGAGCCGCACCGGTGTGCCAGGCGTGCCGGGTACCGCCACGCAGAAGACCTCGTCTTCATTGTCGAAGGTCACGGCCATCTCCTCCGCACCACCGCGGATGGCCAGCCGAATGCTCCCGCCTCCGGCGATGCGCTGCACCCGGCCCGTCACCAACACGCGGCCGTGGGCGTCGGCCACCGCCTCAGGCAGGGAGATGACCGTGGGCTCGCGGATGTCCCATGGCTCGTCCACGACGGGCTTTCCCTCCGCGGTCCCGGCCCGGGTCAGTTCCAGGAGCGGGGATCCCAGCACGGCTTCGCCCAGGGCCATCAGCTCGGGATCCATCAGATGCCAGGGCCAGAGCATGCTGCGTTCGGCATAGGCATGCACCAGCAAGGCGGGCTGCTCGTCCCGGAAGAACCGCTCCAGGGCCGGGCGCGTCATGGCGTCGTGATGAAAATGCACAAATGTATGAAAGAGATACGGCAGCGGCGTGGGGAACCAGGGAGTGTCCTTGTCGGTGCCGGGCATGCCGCCCTGGCCTACGTGGGTGGAGAAGTAGGAGTCCGTGGCAAAGAGCACGGCGCTGCCCTGTTTCTGCGGCAGGGCATCGTTGACGATGCGGTAGGGCTTGAGCCAGATGGACGGCATCGCCGCCACCGTGGCCAGGAAGGCCGGGGTGTGGTCGTAGCGCAAGGACAAGGCGTCGGAGAACACCAGCAGCGGCACCACGTCTTCGTCATACACCGTGACGGCGCGTTCATCGCGCAGATGCATGCGGGCCGAGGTGTCCACGTCGGGCAGCCCCGGCAGCCGACGGCGCACGGCACCCACCAGCAACTCGTTGGCCAGACGCAGGCCGCGGCCGTTCCAGTGGGCCGTGTCCGAAAGGACGTTGAACAGCCGTCCCTGGTCCTTGCGTTCCACAAACTCGGAAGACACATCCAGCACGGGCACAGGGGTGCCGGCCATCATGGCCAGGAACTGCTCCTGCCGCGTCTGGCCCTGCTGGTCCTGGATCCAGTCCGGCAGCCATTCCGGATGGATGGTGGTCTTGTTGGGGCCGAGCATGAACAGATAGGCCACGCCCTGCCCCTCGCACCAGGCCTGCAGGCCGGTCAGGTAGGCGCGGCGACGCAGCAGTTCGTCCTGCGCCAGGGGCCTCATGCCCATGTAATCCCGCACGGTGTTTTCGTCGCTCATGACGAAGAACAATTCCCCGTGCTTGCCCAGCAGATGCGCATCCACGGGCACGCCCAGCCAGCGTTCCATGACCATGATGTACGCGGCCACCAGGTGCGTGCGGAAGGGGAAGTGGTCCGCCACGTACAGCTCCACGGCGCGGGAGGCCTCGGCCAGGGGCATGGCGGCGAGATCCGGCCAGGGGGCGAGCGGACGGTTTTCCTGAAGATCCAGGGGGGCGGGCCGGAGCGCAGGCAAGAGCGCCAGCACTGGCGCGGCCAGCAGCAGCACAAACACCACCGTCAGACTGCGGGCAAACAGACCCGGCGAATGTGGCGCGAAACCGTGTGAGCGGGACATGGACAACCCTGAACACGCAACCGTGGAAGAGGATGACGAACGCCGAACAGTGGAGGCTTCAATGCCCCTGGGCAGCGTGCTTAGGCGTTTTTGCCTGACGCGTCATCAGGATTCATGCCGGATTCGCGTAAAACTTTTGTACCTGCGCCAGGCTGCGTCTCACCAGCCAGCCCCCTGCCGCACCAGAGAAAGGCCCCGGGGATCCAGCAACTGCTCCACGCTGCGCGCGCCGCTGCCGGTCACCAGCACCGCGCCGTGCTCCAGGGCCAGCCGGGCCACGTGCCCATTGGCCAGACAATGCCGGGGATGCGCGCACAGCTCCAGCCGCACGCCGTATTCCGCCGCCAGCGCAACTTCCTGCGGTGTGATCAGACCCGGATGCAGCAGCACGTCGGCCCGGGCCTCGATGGCGGCCAGGTTCGTCCCGCGCGGCACGTGATCGCCCAGGGTCTCGCCGTAGACGGCCACCTGCCTTGCCCCCAGCGCCCGCGCCCGGGCCACCAGCTCCTCCAACCGTCCCGGCGGCACATGGGCCAGACACACGCCGGGCACCAGCTCCACATCCAGGTGCAGGGCGTCGGACAAGAGCGCCAATTGCGCCGTCAGCACCGGCTCCAGGGTGGCGGCGTCCACCAGATCGGCCAGATGCACGGCATGCAGCCCCAGGGCCCGGGCGCGGCACAGCATGGCCAGGGGCGCATCGGCACCCAGGCCAAGGCGGGTATGAATATGGAAGTCCGTGCGCATGGAGGGAGGTCGGGGGAACCCGGTTCAGCAACACCCGGTTCCCCCGAAAAAATGCGTCCTTACATCTTGTACTTCGTTTCCTCGACATTGAGCTTTTCCAGCATGTCGCTCCATTTGTCCGCGTCTTCGGTCGTGAGCACGGGGGTGCCGCCGGTCCCGGTTTCCTGAAGCGAGTCCGTGGCGGCCTGGGCCAGCACGTCTTCATGCACGCTGATGGGCGCTTCGGCACGCAGGGCCAGGGCAATGCCGTCCGAGGGCCGGCAGTCCACGCGACGCAGGGCGTCTCCCTGGCGGACCTGGATTTCAGCGTAATAGGTGCCATCCTGCAGGGAGACCACATCCACGCCCACCACGCGCGCGTCCAGGGCCTGCAGGGTGGAAAGGAGCAGATCGTGCGTCATGGGACGGGGGAGCGAGACGCCGTTGAGCGCCAGGGAGATGGCCATGGCTTCCATGGCGCCGATCCAGATGGGCAGAACCGTATTGCCGGCCAGATCCTTGAGCACCAGCACCGGGACCTGGGTGTCCTCATCCAGGGCGAGTCCGTATACCTTCATCTCTACCATGTCGCACCTGCCGCTTTTCCCGCGAGGGAATGTTTCAGGGCCGCGTCGATGCGGACTGGAACCATCATGCCAGAAAAGGACCGGTCTTGTCTCGCACGGATCAGCCCTTCGGGGTCGTGCACATTGACCACGCGATTCCAGGCATCGCGGCCGGTGAGCACCAGCCCGGCGGTGTCCTGACGGCGGGCCGGGCCTTCCAGCAGCACCTCCACCGTATGGCCGACAAAGGTTTCCAGCCGGGATTCGCTGATCTCCTGCTGCAGGGCCTGCAGCCGGGCCAGGCGGTCCAGACTTTGGGCGGGGTCGATTTTCTCCAGCATGGCGGATGCCTTGGTGCCCGGGCGGTCCGTGTAGCAGAAGGAAAAGGCCGAGGCGTAGCGCACCTGGCGGATGAGGTCCAGGGTCTCCTGAAAGTCGGCCTCGGTCTCGCCAGGGAAGCCCACAATGAAGTCCGTGCTGAAGGCCATGTCCGGCCGGGCTGCGCGCAGGGCGTCGATTAATTTATGGTAATGGGCCACGGTGTAGCGACGGCCCATGGCCTCCAGGACGCGGTCCGACCCGCTTTGCACCGGCAGGTGCAGCATGGGGGCCAAGGTGGATTCCTCCCCGAAGGCGGCAATGACGGCCTCGTCCAGATCCTTGGGATGCGACGTGGTGAACCGCAGCCGCACCAGACCGGGCAGCCGGGCCACGGCCCGCAGCAACTCGGCGAAGGACGAGGCGCCGGGACCCAAATCCAGGCCGTAGGCATTGACGTTCTGCCCCAGGAGGGTGATTTCCCGCGCGCCGGCGTCCACCAGACGGCGGCACTCGTCCAGGATGTCCGCAAAGGGGCGGGACCGCTGCGGCCCGCGCACGCTGGGCACAATGCAGTAGCTACACCAGTTGTCGCAGCCGACCATGATGGTGACGAAGGCCTGCGGCGAAGGCGGCGCGGCCTCCAGGTGATCCTCACGCGGCCGCCAGCTTTCGGAAAAATCCAGCAGGGAGATGCGCAAGCGGGGATGCGCCAGCAGCCGCTCCAGGGCCTCCGGGGCCTCGGGCAGGGAATCCCCGCCGAACACCAGCCGCACAAAGGGAAACCGCCGCCACAGCTCCGGGCCCACCTGCTGGGCCACGCAGCCGCCCACGGCGCAAAAGGCGCGGGGATTGGCCCGAAAATACGCCGCCAGCCTGCCCAGCAGGCTGTACACCTTTTGTTCGGGTTTCTCGCGCACGCTGCACGTATGCAGGATGACGCAGTCCGCACCGGCCAGCACCTGGGGCGAAAGCTCCTCGCCCGGTCCCAGCAGCACCGGATGCCGGGCATGCCCACGGGCCACAAGGGCGCGATCCAGCCAGGCGGCGTCGTGCACGTTCATCTGACAGCCGAAAGTCATGGTATGGAATTGCATGGGGGGACTGTAAGCAGTGTTGCAGCGGAAGGGAAGAGCGTGGAGGCGTTTCTAGCCGGCACGATCCGCTTGCGCAAGCCAGTCCAGGATGCGCCCCGCGGCCTGCTGCGGGGAGAGCGCCGCGCCGTCCAGCACCAGCACGCCGGGGGTGCCAGGGACACTGGGAGCGGGCATCTCAAAGGGCACATCCACCCCCGGCACCTCGCCCAGGCCGGGATCCGGCCGGCCGCTGCGGCGGCGCTCCAGGGCGCGACGATACAGCTGCGCCTGCACCAGCCCTTCGGGCCGGGCCGCCTCGCGGGCCATGGCCACCTCCAGGGGCACATGGATGATGACCTCGCCGAAATGCGCCGCCCGCGCCCGGGCTGCCTCCCGCCAGGCGCGACGATGGGCCGTGGCGTCGATGAGCACCACCCTGCCCTGCCGCTGCAGGGCCACGGCTTCGTCCACCAACATGGCATAGGCCCGCTCGCGTTCCTCGGCCGTGTATTCTGGGTGCGGGATATAGACTTTTCGCCGCTCATCCATGGCCAAAAGCACGACGTCCAGCCCTTGCAAGACCAGCGCATCCCGCACCAGCCGGGCGATGGTGGACTTGCCGGACCCGGGCAGCCCGGCGATCCAGAGGAGGGGGAGCCGCACGGGCATGCCGTTGGCGGCGTCTCCGTCCCTGCTCAGCACAGGAACGTCTCCGGCTGTCTGAAGTCGAAGGGCTTGCCCGCCACCCGCTCCATGAACCGCAACAGCCCCTGCCGCACGGCTGGCGGGTGGCCGGGGTACCATTGCGGCGAGGCCACCACCAGGCAGCGGAACACGAAGAACGGCCCAATGACCTCCAGGGCCTGGGCATCTGCGGTGCGGGCCAGATATTCCTCGAAAAAGGCGTCCCACAACTCGCGGAACGGCCCGCGGAATTCCAGCGGTGTTTCGGGATGCATGAGCAGGCCCAGGAGCAGATAATTCACGGCCATGGCCGCCAGATCCCCGGCGGGCTCGCCCCACTCGCCGCGGCTGCGGTCCAGCAGGCCGAAGCTGCCGTCTTCGCTGGTCAGGACATTGAACGGGTGGAAGTCGCCGTGCACCTGGGCCAGCCGATGGTGCAGGGGCTTGAGGGTCCAGCGCCAGTCCAGCAGCCGCTTTTCCAGGGCCAGGAAGCGGTCGGCGGAAAAATCCGGAAAGTCCGGCGGGTAGGCCTCGTCGATCAGCCCCAGAATGCATTCACTGGAGCCGATGAGGTTGCGGATATGCCGCCAGTAGAGGTCGGGATCGGCCTTTCGTGTCTGATGGATGTCCGCCAGCCAGGCCGCCAGGGAGCGGGCCATGACCAGATCCGAGGGGCGGAAGTCGCCGCGGCGGATGCGCTCCAGGTCGTCATAATAGTCGTGCCCGGGCAGCTTTTCCTGGAGGACGAAGAATTCCTCGATGTCATTGCACAGCACCAGCCGCCCCCCCGCGCCCACGTATCCCAGGGCCAGGGACCGGGCATGCCCGGGCAGCCGGGCCGAGGTCTCGTGCTGGAACATGAGGATGGCGGCGCGGTCCCAGTAGAACTGGTGGCCGTATTTGTCGCCGCGCATGGAGGAGAACACGGCCTCGCGGCGCTGGCCGTCCAGCTCGTATTCCACCAGCACGGGCTTGCCGTAGCCGAATTCCTTGATGCCCTGCTTGGACGCTCCGGCCATGGTGCGCACGGCCGTCAGACTGGCCGAGGGGCCGAACCGGGCTTTCAGAAACGCATCCAGGGCCGGAAGTTCCACATCGCGCATAGGACTGCTGCTCCTGAAGAAAGTTTCCGGACGCGTCTTCCGTCCATCCAGGGTGGGGTTCCTTTTTGGTTACGACACTATCCGTTTTCCCTCAAATACGCGTCGTTGGAAAGGGGTTCTTCCGAAAAAGCCTGCTGTTGACGACACGTCTTACGCCAGCCCGGCCATCCAGCGGCCGATGCGGGCGCGGGCGTCTTCGCTGTCCTGCCCCCGCCGGACCTCGCCCATGATGCGGCCGGCATACAGCACCAGGATGCGGTCGGCCAGCAGCAGGGCCTCGGTGAGGTCGCTGGTCACCAGGAGCACGCCGGCCCGGGCGCGCATGGCCAGCAGCCGCCGCCAGACGTCCTCGGTGGCGCCCACGTCCAGCCCCTGGGCCGGCTGTTCGGCCACCACCAGACGCGGATCGCGCGAGAATTCCCGTCCCAGCACCAGCTTTTGCAGGTTGCCGCCCGAGAGCCGGCCGCCCGGCGTGGCAGGCTCGGGCGGGCGGACATTGAAATCCTCAATGAGCTGCCGCACGTCCTGCAGGGCCTGACGACGGTCGATGAGCATGCCGCGGGTGTAGCGGCGGCGGGTGGTCAGCAGATAGTTGTCCAGCAGGTCCAGATTGCCGGCGGTGGCCGCGCCGCGGCGGTCTTCGGGAATCACGGCCAGACCGCGGCCGGGCTCCTCGCCGCTGTAGAAGTCCTGCCAGGAGTGATCCAGCAGGCGCACCTCGCCGCCCTCCGGCGGGCACACGCCGGCCAGCACTTCCACCAGGGGCTTCTGCCCGTTGCCGGCCACACCGGCCAGGGCCACGATTTCCCCCTGGCGCACGGTCAGGGAGACGCCTTGCAGTCCCGGAGCCTGGAGGCCCCGACAGCACAGCACCTCGTCGCCCAGGGGGTGCGCGGCGGCGGCCAGGTGCGCCACCTGGGCCAGATCCACCTCGCGGCCCACCATGGCCCGGATGAGTTCGGACTCGCTGGGGGTGTCCTGCGTCAGATCGTAGCGGGCCACCACTTCGCCCTGGCGCAGCACAGCCACATCCACCGGGGCCCGGGCGGCCAGGGCCATGATTTCCGGCAACTTGTGGGAGATGAAGACCACGGCCTTGCCTTGCGCCACCATGCCGCACAGGGCGTCGGCCAGGATGGAGGCCTCGCCGGGAGTGAGCACGGCGGTGGGCTCGTCGAAGATCAGCACGCTGCAGTCCCGGGCCAGGAGCTTCAGGATCTCCACCCGCTGCCGCTCGCCCATGGACAATGCGCCGACGCGGGCAGTGGGGTCGATCTCCAGCCCGAAACGGCGGCCCACGTCGCGCACCAGGGTGGCCATGCGCCGTGGCGACAGCCAGAACGCCCCGGGCAGCCCCAGGCAGACATTCTGGGCCACGCGCAACTGCTCCATGAGCAGAAAATGCTGATGCACCATGCCGATGCCCGCGGCCAGACTGGCGGCGGGTGTGCCCGGCGGCAGGGCCAAGCCGTCTACCAAAATCTGCCCGGTGTCCGGCGTCAGGGTGCCGGCCAGGATGGACATAAGCGTGGACTTGCCGGCGCCGTTCTCGCCCAGGAGCGCCAGGATGCGGCCGGCCCGGATATCCAGGGAGACATTCCGATTGGCCTGTTGCATGCCGAAGGACTTGGAGATGCCCTCAATGCGAATATGTCCGGCCATCTATCCGCCCTCCCCGCCCAGGGGCACGCCCAGGGACGCCGGCGGCAGATTCCGGCCCGCGGCCCTGGCCTTGGCCCGGGAGAAGACCACCAGCGCCAGCACGGTCATGGCGTAGGGCATCATCAGCAGCAACGAGGATGGCAATGCCGCCCCCATGGCCTGGAGCCTGAGCTGCAAGGCCATGACGCCGCCGAAGAGATACGCCCCCAGCATGGCCCGTTCCGGCCGCCAGGCGGAAAAAATCACCAGCGCCACGGCAATCCAGCCACGGCCGGCGGTGAGGTTGGTGGTCCACAGATGCGTGGCCGCCAGACTCAGATACGCGCCGCCCAGGCCACACAATGCACCGCCCGCCAGAATGCCGATCCACCGCCAGCGCAACGGGGAGATGCCGGCGGCGCGGGCCGCGGCAGGATTCTCCCCGGCCGCCTGCAGGTGCAGGCCCCAGCGGGTGCGGCACAGCAGCAGCCACACGGCCAGGGGCATCACATAGCTCAGGTACACCAGGGGATCCTGATTGAAGAGGGCCGGCCCAAGCACGGGAATGGTTGAAAGCAGGGGAACAGCCACAGGATCAAAGCCCGGTGACACCTGGCCGATGTGTCCCGCACCCAGGGTGTCTGCCAGGCCCACGCCCAGGATGGTCAGGGCCAGGCCCGAGACCACCTGGTTGCCGCCGCAGGTCAGGGTGGACAATCCATGCAGCACGGCCAGCAGGGATCCCGCGGCGCAGCCTGCCAGCGCCCCCAGCCAGGGCGAGCCCGTGCCCAGGCTGACCACGAACGCCGCCAGCGCGCCGCACAGCATCATGCCTTCCACGCCCAGGTTCAGCGTGCCGCTGCGCTCCGTGACAATCTCCCCCACCGTGGCAAAAAGAATGGGCGCGCCGGACTGAATGGCCGCAGCCAGCAACGGCGTGAACATCGCCAGGGGTCCCCACATGTCCGGCATCATGACGTCCTTTTTCCTGACGCCCAGACCAGGCGGCGATGGTTGAGGAGCTGGCCGGACAACACCGCCATCAAAATCGTGCCTTCCAGCACCCCGGCCATGGCTGCCGGAGCCTGCAGCTCGATTTGCAGATTCTCCACCCCCACGCGGAAGCCCGCCAGCAGGAGCGAGAACGCCGCAATGGCCGGCACGCGCAGCCGACCCAGCCAGGCCACCACCACGGCGGTGAAGCCGTAGCCTACCATGATGGAGGGCTGGAGACGATGCACCGAGGCCGAGGCCTCCAGAAATCCGGCCACCCCGGCCAGGGCCCCGCAGCCGCCCATGGCCAGACAGATGAGCATGCCATACGACATGTGGGCAAAGCGGGCCGCGCGGGGATTCTCGCCGCAGGCCACCAGCTCAAAGCCCAGGCGCGTGCGGGAAATCCACCACCAGAAGCCCAGCCCGGCGGCCACGCAATACAACAGGCCGTAATGGATGCGCGAGCCCGGCAGCAGGCCCACCTGGGCGGCAGGGCTGAACAGCTCGGTCATGGGAAAGCCGTAACTCACGGGATCTTTCCACGCGCCGTAGACGAGATACTGCAGCACCAGCACGCCGATGTAGTTGGCCATGAGGGTGGTGATGATCTCGTTCACCCCCAGCCAGCGCTTGAGCAGGGCCGGCCCCAGGGCCCACAGCGCCCCGGCGGCGGCGCCGGCCAGGCACATGCAGGGCAGCACGGCCCAGGCCGGCCAGTGGCCGCCGTGCAGGGCCACGGCCGTGGCGCCCACGGCACCCAGGGCAAACTGCCCTTCCGCCCCGATGTTCCACAGCTTCATGCGGAAACACAGCGCCACCCCAAGGGAGCACAGGAAGATGGGAATGGCCTTGCGCACGGCGTCTTCCAGGGCATAGCCGTGCAGAAAGCCGCCATCCACCAGCAGCCAGACACCGTGCAGGCCGGGCTTGCCCTGCCAGGCCAGCAACAGGGCGCAGACGACCAGTGCGGCGGCCAGGGAAAGCGCTGCAACAAAAAAGCCCCCCCAAGGGAGGGGCTTGGTGCGATCGACAAGTCTGAAGGGCACGGTCAACCTACTCGGTAGAACCCACAACGCCTTCCACAAACCACGTCATGCCCAGGAGATCCTTATCCGCGGGCTCGGCGCCTTCCTTGATGCGCACCTCGCCTTTCTGGTCCCGCACAGGGCCGCCAAACACGACGAGGGTGTTGTCGATGATGGCCTGCCTCTTGGCTTCCACCAGATCCTTGACGCCCTGGGGCACCATGGGGCCCATGGGGGCGATGTCCACCAGACCGGACTCCATGCCCCACCACATGGATTCGGGAGCCCAGGTCTTATCCTGCACCTGACGGACCATGGTCGTGTAGAACACGGGCCAGTTCCAGATGGCAGCAGTCAGGTGGGCTTTGGGAGCGAAGGAGCTCATGTCGGAGTTGTAGCCGATGGAGTAGACGCCCTTTTCCATGGCGGCTTCCTGGGGGCCGGGGGAATCCTGATGCTGGGCGATGATGTCCGCGCCCACGTCCAGCAGGCTCTTGGCGGCGTCCTTTTCCAGGGCAGGATCGTACCAGGTCTTGGTCCAGACCACGCGGACCTCGGCCTTGGGATTCACTTCCCGCACGCCCAGGGTGAAGGCGTTGATGCCGCGGATGACCTCGGGAATGGGGAAGGCCGCCACGTACCCGACGATGTTGGACTTGGTCATCTTGCCGGCCACCAGCCCGGTGAGGTAGCGGGCCTGATAGATGCGGCCAAAGTAGTTGCCCATGTTCGGCCCGGTCTTGAAGCCCGAGCAGTGCATGAAGGCCACATCCGGGAACTCGCCGGCCACCTTGAGGGTGGGGTCCATGTACCCGAAGCTGGTGGTGAAGATGAGGGAGTGCCCCTTGCGCGCCAGACCGGCGATGACGCGCTCGGCATCCGGCCCTTCAGGCACGCTTTCCACGAAGGAGGTGGTGACGCCATCCAGGGCTTCCACAGCCTTGCGGCCCTGGTCATGCGCCCAGGACCAGCCAGCGTCGCCCACGGGGGAGACGTAAATGAAGCCGACCTTCAGGTCTTCAGCCACGGCCTGCATCGGCAGACAGGCCAACAGGGCCAGGGCCAGGGCGACGACGAATGCGCGCATGGGATTCTCCTTGAAAAATTGCCTATTCTTTGCGAGCCGCCAGGGGTTGCACGTACTGGTGCTCCGTATCCCAGGGGAACAGAATCCATGTATCCTGGCTCACTTCGGTCACGTAGACGTCGGCCAGGGGTTTGCCCTCGGGCTTGGCGTACACGGTGGCGAAGAGGGCCTTGGGCAGCATTTCCCGCACAATGCGGGCCGTGCCGCCGGTGTCCGTCAGGTCGTCCACGATGAGCCAGCCCTCGCCGTCGGTCGGCACGTCCGCCCCCAGGGTCTTCAGGACGGAGGATTCGCGCTGGGCCTGCCAGTCGTAGCTCATGACGCACACGGTCTCGATGCGCCGGACTTCCAGCTCCCGGGCGATGACCGCCGCCGGGATGAGTCCGCCACGGGCCACGGCTACAATACCGCGAAACGGGCCTTTGTCCAGCAGCCGCCAGGCCAGGGCCTTGCTGTCCCGGTGGAGCTGCTCCCAGGAGATGGGGTAGGTTTTGACGTAGCGTTCGGAATTTTGCATGGATGGTTGCAGAGGGCGCAGCCCGTTGCTAGATGTGGGTTGCGGCTTTTCATTGCCGCTTCGGGGCGCGTTGTCAAGCAAGGACATGGGCAAGGACATGGGCCGGCTCACGCGCGATTTCAAACCAGAGCAGGAGGGGGCGCGAGAATGCGCAGGCAAACCGCCGTCGAACCCGGCAAAAGTGCCGCCACGCCAAAGCCGGCTACCGTGTTGCGGCTGGTGCGCCGGGCCGGCTGGGTGGGAGTGTGGGCCAACGTGGTCCTGGCTGCCGTCAAGCTCACCGCCGGCGTCCTGGCCAACAGCCAGGCCCTCATGGCCGATGGTGTGGAGAGTCTGACGGACATCGTCTCCAGCATGCTGCTGGTGGTCGGCGTAAAATACTGGGAAGCCCCGCCGGACGCGGCCCATCCTCACGGACACAAACGTCTGGAAACACTCTTTTCCGCCGGCGTGGGACTGGCCATGGTGGCCGTGGCTGGGGGCCTGGCCTGGAACGCCCTGCACAGCCTGCGGCAGGATTCCCCCCTCGCCCCCAATGCCTGGGCCCTTGCCGTGGCCGTGCTGACCATCGTGTCCAAGGAACTCCTGTACCGCTGGACCCTGCATCAAAGCCGGCTGGCCGGCTCGCCCGCCGTGGCGGCCAATGCCTGGCATCACCGGTCCGACGCCATCTCCTCCCTGCCCGTGGCCCTGGCCATCGGCCTGGCCTGGATCTCCCCGCAGTGGGCGTTTGTGGACAAGGTGGGCGCGGTGGTGGTGTCGTTCTTCATCCTGCATGCGGCGTGGAAGATTCTGGGACCGGCCCTGAACGAACTCATGGACAAGGGCGCGCCCGCGGAAGAGGTACAGCGCATCCTGACGCTGTGCTGCGCCGCGCCGGAGGTGCGCGGGGCGCATCACATCCGCACGCGCTACCTGAGCGCCGGCGTGGACGTGAGCCTGCACCTGCTGGTGGATCCGAACATCACAGTGCTTGAGGGACATACCCTGGCGCACGAGGCCAAGGAGCGCATCATGGCCGGCATGCCCCACGTGCTGGACGTGACCATCCATGTGGAGCCCTTCGGCGCAACCACCGCCCGCCCCCTGCTCCCCGGCGCATGCGACCCCGTCACGTCAACTCCTCAGGTGACGCCATGATCCTGTGCTTTTTCGGCGATTCCCTCACCAACGGCGTGGGCGATCCCCAGGCCCTGGGCTGGGCCGGCCGGCTGCTGGCCGCCGCCAGGGCTGCCGGACACGACGTGACCGGCTACAACCTCGGCGTACGCCGGCACTCCAGCGCGGCGATCCTGGCCCGGTTCGAGGCCGAAACCCGCTGCCGCGTGTATGAAGACCAGCCCATGCGGCTGCTGTTCTCCTTTGGCGTGGTGGACGCCCTGCCCAAGGCCGGCCTGCCCCTGGAGCAGACCATCGCCAACACCCGACAGATCCTGGAGCGCAGCCGGGCGCTGGGGCAGGCGCTGTTCGTGGGCCCTGCCCCAGCAGCAGACCGGCGCAGCAGCGAGGCCATCGCCGAGCGCGGCACGGCCATTGCCGCCTGCTGCCGGGAACTGGGCGTGCCCTATCTGGACATCTTTCCCGAACTGCAGGCCTCGGAACTCTATCTGGATGAACTGGTGGGCGGCGACGGCATCCATCCCGGCCAGGCCGGCTACAGCCACATTTTCCGGCTGGTGAACGTCTGGGATGCCTGGCGCGCCTGGCTGCAACCGCCGACGACAAAATAACGCGCCGTGCGGATTGCTTTTCCGGGCCGATCAGGGTAGACTTGCAGGAGTCAAGTCGCACTAACCGCTTTCCTCTCCAAGGGAAATCGATGCACGAGTGCAATGCCGGCACTCCCCGGACCCAGTGGAACCAGCGGCCCCAGGCGGAAGAACCCGCGTTGCATCGCCGGGAACAAGAGCTGGAAGCCCGCGTGGCCCTGCTGGAGCTGCAGTTGCAGGAAGCCCAGGCCAACAACGCCCGCATGCTGGAGAACTTCCGGCTGCAGAATGCCTTTTTCGCCACCGTGGCCCACGACCTGCGCACCCCCATGACCTCCATCTTTGGCTATGCCAAGCTGGTGCGCCGGGATATTGAACGCGCCATCCTGCCCTTCATCCGCAGCAAATCCGAGGCCGCAGGGGCCGCAGAAGCCATGGACAAGGCAAAACGCACCCTGGCCAACCTGCAGGTGATGCACGCCGAAGGCGACCGCCTGACCCGCCTCATCAACAACCTGCTGGATCTGAACAAAATCGAAGCCGGCCAAGCCGTATGGCGCGACCGGCTTGTGAACATCGCCGACTGCATCTACGAAGCCCTGCTGTCCGTGGCCGGTCAGTTTGCAGACAAGCCGGACGTCAACCTGCAGGCAAACGCCTCCCGCGAACTGCCCGTCATCCGGGTGGATCCCGACCGCATTGCCCAGGTGCTGGTGAACCTGCTGCACAACGCCGCCAAGTTCACCGAACGCGGCCACGTGGAAATCTCCGCCCTGGTGGTGGAGACAGGCCACCTGGAAATCTGCGTCCGGGATACGGGCACAGGCATCCCCCCCGAGGAGCTGCCCCGCATCTTCGATCTCTTCCAGCAAGCCTGCCTGGAAGACACGCTGCAGGGCACCCGCTGCGGCACCGGCCTGGGCCTGGCCATTTGCCGGCAGATCGTGGAGCATTACGGCGGGCAGATCTGGGCCGAATCCCAGCCGGGCCAGGGCAGCACGTTCCGGTTTCAACTGCCCATCCAGGGAGCGCAACACGCCTGACGGCAACGCCCACTCCCCAGCCACGCCACCCCAGGGACTTGCCCCCCAATACAACCAGCCGCAGCAATGCGGCCAGAGGCGATGCAACGTGTTGAATAAATTTCAAATACTGCTCAGCGGCACATCCGGCGGCCCGCGATGGGACGCCGCAGCCCTGTTCATCGCCCGGGGATTCGGCTCTGGATTGCTGCCCAAGGCTCCGGGCACCTGGGGATCCGTGGCGGCCATGCTGGCCGCGGCGCTGGTGTTCATGCCCCTGCCGGTGTGGCTACGGTTGCTGCTGCTCGTGCCCCTGACCCTGGCCGGAGTATGGGCTGCGGCGCGGGCGGAAATCCTGCTGGGCAGACACGATGCCAGCGAAATAGTGGTGGATGAGTGGCTGGGACTGTGGCTGACCTATGCCGCCTTCCCGTCCCTGGGCTGGCTGGATCTGCTGGCCGGCTTTCTGCTGTTCCGATTCTTCGACATCATCAAACCCGGTCCCATTGGCACCCTGCAGCATCTTCCCGGCGGCTGGGGCGTGATGGCGGACGACCTGGCCGCCGGCGTGGCCGCGGGTGTGCTGCTGGCGCTCATGCGCGCCCTGTCGTAGTCCCGAAAGGGTGCCACACAAAACAGTTGCGGCTGCAACTCGCCTGGGCTAAGAGGGCTTCTTTCGTATTCCCTCTTTCCGCCAGGACGTTTTTTCATGACTCCCCCGCAGCAACGCATGTATCGGTTTCTCATGGTCACCTCCATTGCCGCCACCATCGGCATGATGGGCTGGGTGACACTGCTCAGCAACTTTGCCGTGGAAAGCGCCGGCCTGGGGCCGCTCGAGATAGGCATCACCCAGTCCATACGGGAAATTCCCGGTTTTCTGTCACTGTTGGTGATCTATCTGCTGCTGGTGCTGACCGAGCACCGCGCCGCGGCGCTGTCGATTCTGGTCATGGGGCTTGGGGTGAGCATCACCGGCTATCTGCCCAGCTTCTGGGGGGTGGTGTGCTCCACGCTCATCATGTCCACGGGCTTTCACTTTTTCGAGCCGCTGAACCAGTCCCTCTCCCT
The DNA here is from genome assembly GCF_000468495.1 of Megalodesulfovibrio gigas DSM 1382 = ATCC 19364. NCBI lineage: Bacteria > Pseudomonadati > Thermodesulfobacteriota > Desulfovibrionia > Desulfovibrionales > Desulfovibrionaceae > Megalodesulfovibrio > Megalodesulfovibrio gigas. The sequence continues at coordinate 1,937,783 of NC_022444.1, read as the reverse complement.
GCAGTATTTCAGCCTGGAGGCCGCGCCCATCATGCTCAGCCGCCTGCGCGCGGCCATGGCCCTGGCCAACATCGGCGTGGGCGGGGTGATTTTCGCCTTGTCCGGGTGGCTGGGCTATCCAACGCTTTTTCTGCTCATCGGGGCGGTGGTCACGGGGATCGGGGTGTGGGCCGTGCTGCAGGATCCGTCAGACAAATCCATGCCCCCGCAGCACAAGAAGATGCTGTTTCGCTGGAAATACTGGCTGTACTACGCACTGACGTTTCTTTCCGGCTCGCGGCGGCAGATTTTCATGGTCTTTGCCACGTTTCTGCTGGTGAAGAAGTTTGAACTGTCCCTGATGGCCATCAGCGGGCTGTTCATGGTCAACAACATCATCGCCTGGGCCGTGAACCCGGTCATCGGCAGGATGATCAACCGCTACGGCGAACGCGCACTGCTGACCGTCGAGTACTCGACGCTGATTGTGGTCTTTCTGGGCTATTCCTACACCGAATCGCCCTATGTGGCCGGCGCGTTGTTCATCATGGACCATCTGGCCTTCAACTTCGTGGTCTGCATCCGCACGTATCTGCAGAAGATCGCCGACCGGCCAGACATCGCGCCTTCCTCGGCCGTGGGCTTCACCATCAATCACATTGCTGCGGTGGTCATCCCGGCGCTGGGAGGCTGGCTGTGGACCATCGACTACCACATCCCCTTCCTGGCCGGGGCGGTCATGGCGGCCATCTCGCTGGTGCTCAGCCAGTTCGTACGCACCCCCGGGCCGGTGGCAGCTACAGCCGAAGGCAGGGCGTCCCCCTAGGGCAGGTTATCTTTGAAAGAAGTTCTCGGGGGAAAACCGTTCTGCAGAAAGGTTCTTCCCNGGAAGGGGAGAGCGCGAGAGACGCGAACCTTTTGCAAAAAGGTTTCCCCGCTCGCACGAATCCTTTTCTACGCGAATGTGCCCTACCCCATACGCCGGGCGTGGCGCAGGGCCTGTTCCAGGGTGGCCTGCACCAGCTCCATGGCCAGGGGTTTTTCCAGATAGCCATTCATGCCGATCTGCAGAAAGCGTTCCCGGTCTCCCTTCATGGCATGAGCGGTCAGGGCGATGATGGGCACGTTGCGCACGGCCTCTCCGGCCAGGCCGGCGCGAATGCGGCGGGTGGCTTCGATGCCGTCCAGCACGGGCATCTGAATGTCCATGAACACGCAGTCAACGTGCCGGCTGCGCAGCAGATCCAGCACCTGCTGCCCGTGTTCCGCGCACACCACCTCGTGGCCGGCCTGAGTCAGCAGGCGTTCGGCCACCAGCCGGTTGGTGGCTTCGTCCTCGGCCAGCAGCAGGTGCAGATGCGCCGTCGCCGGCCGCGGATCGATCGGCTGCGCTGCGGTGTGGTCTTGCCTGCCCGGCTCTGCGGGGGAGGCGTCCCCGTCCGGCAGCGCCAGCGGCACCACCACATGCATGCACGTGCCCTCGCCGGGCATCGTATCCACGGTGATGTGGCCGCGCATGAGTTCCGTGACCCGGCGCACGATGGCCAGCCCCAGGCCGGCGCCGTGGTCCGGCCGGGTGCCGGACGTATCCAGCTGGGTGAACGGGCTGAACAACTCCTGGAGCCGTTCGGGCGGAATGCCGATGCCCGTATCGCAGACGGTGATGAGCATGCGCACCGGGGCTTCCCGCGTGGGCGACAACGCGATAAGTTCCACCAGTATCGAGCCTTCAGCCGTGAACTTGATGGCGTTGTTCACCAGATTGAACAGGATCTGGCGCAGGCGAACCTCGTCCCCCACCAGCAGCTCGGGCAGGCCGGCATCCGTGCGCATATCCAGGGCCAGGCCCTTTTCCGCAGCAGGGGTGGCGAAGAGTTCCCGCACCGCTTCCTGCAGATCCCGGGGATGGAAGGGGGCGTGCTGCAGGGTCATCCGGCCGGACTCCACCTGGGAGAGGTCCAGGATATCCGCCAGCAGCCGCGTGAGCCGGCGCGAGGAGAGGATGGCCTTTTCCACATACAGCTGCTGCTCTGCCTCCAGGGATGAACGCTGCAGCAACTGCAGCATACCCAGCACGCCGTTCATGGGCGTGCGGATTTCGTGGCTCATGTTGGCCAGGAAGACGGATTTGGCCAAGTTGGCGGCCTCGGCGGCGTCCTTGGCCTTCAGCGCCGCGGCCTCGGCCCGCTTGAGGTCGGAGAGATCCACATCCAGGCAGAACATCTCCACATGCTCGCCTACGCGCAGCCGCACGTGGCTGGAAAAAACCGGAGTCAACGTGCCGTCCTTGCGCCGCAAATACAGCTCGCCTGCCGGAATAACAAAATCCGAGACGGCCATGCGCCGGATACCCCGTCGCACCTCCTCGTGCATGGGCTCCGGGATGATGAGTTCCAGCAGGTTCCGCCCCAGGGCCTCCTGCGCGGTGTAGCCGTAGAGCAGTTCCGAGGCCCGGTTCCAGTACAGCACCGCACCCTCCATGGTATAGCCCTGCACGGCCACGGTCTGCACCTCGTCCAACAGCCTGCGGAAGCGCTGTTCGCTCAGACGCAAGCTCTCCTCGGCGCGGGTGCGGTCCGCATCATGGGACTGAAGCTGCCCGGCCATGGTGTCGAAGACGGTAGCCAGCTGGGCCACGTCATCCGTGGCAGGCGGCAGGCCCGTGCGCGCGGCGAAGTCTCCCTGCCCCAGGGCCTGCGCCGCGCGGGAAATGGCCTCCAGCCGGCGGACCACCACAGCATGACCATACAGATACGCCCCGCCGCAGCCCACCAGCGCCGCCAGCAGCCAGAGCGCCAGATTGCGCCTGGTGATGGCCGCCGAAGCCGCCAGGACATCGTTCGCCGCCATGCCGGCCACGCAATAGATGTACGGCGCCCCTCCGGGACGCAGCCGCAGCCGCTTCCAGCTGAAGAACCGGTCCAGCCCGTCGGACCCCACCTGCCGGACCACGCCGTCATCGGCCTGGGTGCCAGTCATGGCCCGCCAGACGCCACTGTTGACGGGCTGGCCCGGTGGATTGGTGGGGGCGGGGGGATGATAAAACAGACGCATGCCGGCATAATCCACAATACCGATGATGACATCCTCCGACGCACCCGCTTCCTGCAGATAGCTGCGGTACACGGTGAGCTTGAAGGAGGCGATGAGGATGGCCGTCACCTCGCCGGCGTCGTCCAGGATGGGCAGGGAAAAGGGAAAGGCCGGTTCCCCGGTGGTGCGCGAGACAATATATTCCCCGGCGGAGAACTGCTTGCTGGTCAGCGCATCGCGGAAGTGTTTACGGTCCGACAAATTGATGTTCTCGAAGGGCACCCCGGAGGCGAACACGTCCCCTTGCGGAGTAGTGGCCAGGATGTTGGCATAGTCCGGATGGCTTGCCAGGAGCCGGGCAAAGAGCTGGCTGCAGGCCTCGCCGTCGCCCTGGCGCACGACATTCATGAAGGCCACCGTCTCCAACAAATGCCGGGTGGACTCGGCATGGCGCTGCTGAATCTCGGCCAGGCCCTTGGCCAGCAGCATCACCCGGGCCGTGGCGTCGGCAATGCGCTGCTGCCGCAACTCCCAGCCGCTGTACAGAAAGATGCACAACGCGGGCAGGGCCGAAAGCGCCGTCAGCAAAACGATTCGGGACCGTGTTGATCGCAGCATGCAGCCCCCACCCCCTGAATGCGGACAATGCAATATCGTAAGGGGAATTGCTGCTTTTTGCAACCGAGTCTGACAAACGCACCGGCTCATGCGCCGCATTGCACTTGCCAACGGCCCGCTGCCTGGGCTACTGAGCAAATTCCATACTAACCAGGACTGAATATGCTGGACGCCACACTATCCGCCACCCTCGGCCCCATCTATGACGCCCTGCCCGTGGGCGTGATTCTGGCTGACGACGCCGATGACGTCGTCTTCGTGAACCGGGAATTCCATCGCGTCACCGAGGTCACCCCGCGGGATCTGGAATTCATGGGCTTCCAGGATGTCCTGTCCCTGTTCTGCCTGGGCATGTGCGCCGCCATGCCGGACATCTGCTGCCCCAAGAACAAGTGGCTCAATGTGGAACGCTCCATCGCCAGGGCAGACGGCTCCACCGGCTGGGTGCGCATCCACTGCGCCACTGTGACGGTGGACGGGCAAACGCTGCAGCAGTTGATTGTAGAAGACGTGACCAAGTACCGCGACTGCATCGACGGCCTGCTCAACCGCAAAAAGAAGTATCAAAGCATCCTGGAAAAACGGCCGGATCCCATCTGCTGCTTTCTGCCAGATTTCTCCATCACCTACGCCAATGCCTCCTGCTGCCGGTGCTTCGGCCGGCGGCGCAACGAATGCGTGGGGGAAAACCTGCTGCTGGCCCTGCCGCCGGCGGTGCGGGAGGGATTCCACAGCGCCGTGGCGTCCATCAGCCCCGAGCATCCCGTGGCCGAAGTGGAACAGCGCCTGGAGGATGCCGGCAGCCTGGGGCCGCTGGAGGACCGGCCCATGTGGATCCGCTGGGTGGTGCAGGGATTTTTCTACAAAACCGGACACATCCGCGAGTATCAGGCCGTGGGCATGGACATTTCGGATCAGAAGCTGGCGGAAAGCCGGGTGCTGCACGCGGACCGGCTGCTTTCCCTGGGCGCGCTGGTGTCCGAGGTGGCGCACGAGATCAACAATCCCAACAACTTCATCATGCTCAACGCGCCATTGCTCATGGATTTGTGGTGGCGGCTGCAGCCGGCCCTGGAACGCCTGCGCGAGGAGGATGTGGAGCCGGCCATGGGCGACGTGGGCATTCCGGAAATTGTGGACTTTGTGCCCAGGCTCCTGCAGGGCGTGGTGGAAGGCTCCACGCGCATCAACCGCATTGTCAAGGAACTCAAGCAGTACAGCCGCCAAGACGTGGACGGCGGCTTCGAGCTGCTGGGCATCAACGAAGTGGTCCAGGCTGCGGCCCTGCTGATGCACAAGAACATCGGCCGCCGCACCCGGCGGTTTGACGTGCGCTACGGCACGGGTCTGCCCCTGGTTCGCGGCCGACGGCAACGGCTGGAGCAGGTGGTGGTCAATCTGCTGCAGAACGCCTGCCACGCCCTGGAGCACGAAGGCCAAGGCATTGTGGTGGAAACCCGGCGCAACGTCGAGGCCGGGGCCGTGGAAATTGTGGTGACCGACGAAGGCGTGGGCATCCCCCCCGAGGCCCTGCCCCTGGTGACGCAGCCCTTCTACTCCACCAAGGGCAGCCAGGGCGGCACCGGGCTGGGGCTGTCCATCTCCCTGTCCATCGCCCGGGAACACGGCGGCCGGCTGGAGCTGGAATCCACCCCGGGCCTGGGCACCCGCGCCGTGCTGGCCCTGCCCGAAGCCCTGCCCGGCAGCGGAGCCATCAATGCACCCAGCACGATGCAGGACAAGAGGTCATGACCATGTCTCCCGTCGCCCGTCCCCGAAATTCCCACGGTACCCAAGGGTCCCAGGCCCTCACCCCGTCCGCGCCCATCCTCATTGTGGACGACGAGGAACAGGCCCTCACCAGCTACGCCCTGAACCTGCGCTTTTCCGGCATCACCAACACCATGCTCTGTGCGGACAGCCGTGCCGTACCGGGCCTGCTGGCCAGCCGGACGTTTTCCCTGGTGATGCTCGATCTCTCCATGCCCCACACCACCGGCGAGGAGATCCTGGCCCACATGCGCGCCCGGGGGCTGGACGTGCCGGCCATCGTCATCACCGGGCACAACGAGGTGGAAACAGCCGTGCGCTGCATGCAGGCCGGGGCGTTGGATTACTTGGTCAAGCCCGTGGACCGCGCCCGACTGCTGGCCGCCGTCACCCAGGCCCTGGCCGGGCGGCCCGCTCCCGGCCCTGCCGTCACCGCCCAGCCGGCAGCGCCTCCTGCGGATTCCGGCGGCGAACTGCTGACCCGCAATCCGGCCATGCGCGCGGTGCAGGCCCAGCTGGTCGCCGTGGCCCGCTCCCGGGAACCGGCGCTGGTGGTGGGGGAAACCGGCGTGGGCAAGGAACTGGCCGCCCGGGGCATCCACGCCGCCGCCGGGCTGGTCGCGGGATTGGGCACGCGTGTGGCCCGGCCCTTCATCGGCTGCAACGTGGCCGGGCTGGACGACGTGATGCTCTCGGACACCCTCTTCGGCCACAAAAAGGGCGCCTACACCGGCGCCCAGGGCGGCCGCGCCGGCCTGATGGAGGAAGCCGGAGACGGCACGCTCTTCCTGGACGAAATCGGCGACCTCTCCCTTTCCTCCCAGCTCAAGCTGCTGCGCTGCATCCAGGAGCGCGAATACTATCCCTTGGGCGCGGATGCCCCCCGGCCCATGGAATGCAGGCTGGTGGCCGCCACCAACAAGACCGTGGCCGAACTGCTGGACCCGGCCGTGTTCCGGCGGGATCTCTTCTTCCGACTCAGGACGCACCTCATTGAGATTCCACCGCTTCGTGATCGCCTGGAAGACCTGTCGCTGCTGGTGCCCCTGTTTCTGGAAGAGGCCGCCCGCCAGACCCGCATGCCGGCCCCGGCCATCCCGCGGGAGCTGTATCCCCTGCTGGAGGGCTACCCCTTCCCTGGCAACGTGCGCGAGCTCAAGTCCATGCTGTTCCACGCCTGCACCCTGCACCAGGGCAGCGGGCCGCTGGATCTGGCGCCCCTGAAGGGCTGGATGGATTCCGTTCGCCAGGGCCTGGAGCACGCCGCACCGCCGCCCTCCCCTGCAGCGTCTGCCCCTGCTGCGCCCGCCCCGCTCCCGGCCCGGGAGGCCCTGCCCACCCTGCGGCAGGCCGAGGCCCGCGTGGCCGAGGATGTGATCCTTCAGGCCCTCAAAGAGGCCGGCGGCAACCAGAGCAAGGCGGCGAAGCTCCTGGGCATTTCCCGCCAGGCCCTGCACAAGCGCCTCAAGGGCCTGGGCGGCGTCACCCCCGGACAACACGTCAACCCTGGACAACATGTCAACCAGGGTTGACATCTGATGTATTGCCCTGAAAACACAGCACAACCGCAAATCATACCAATTCAGGTGTAAACACAGGTTGCGCCAGGGCGGCCACCCCGGCCATAGATTGACGCAACAAGCTGCATTCACAGAATAAAAAACTTGGCCCGCCCCTTGCTCTCTCGGCTCCATGCAGCGGGCGGCCTGCCTTCTCCCGGGCGAGCGGACGCCGTGCTGTCCACCTGGCATCCACATCCTAATCAGGGAGCCGTGAACGATATGAAAAAGCTGTTGATCCTGGGTTCTGGCGCCGGCGGCGTCATGGTGGCCGCCAAGATGGCCAAACTGCTGAACCCCAAAGAATGGAAGATCACCATCATCGACCGGTCCTGGCAGCATCACTATCAGGCTGGCTGGCTGTTCATCCCCTTCGGCATCTATTCGCTCAAGGACTGCATCAAGCCGCAGATGGATTTCATCCCCTCCAATGTGGAGTTCGTGCAGGACGAGATTGAGAACATCGACCCCGTGGCCAAGAAGGTCACCTGCAAGGGCGGCACCCACACGTACGATTGGGTGGTGGTGGGCACCGGCTGCCGCATCGTGCCTGACGAAATCGACGGCATGAGCGACGGCTGGCGCAAGGACATCCACGACTTCTACACCCCCGACGGCGCCGTGGCCCTGGCCAAGAAGCTCAAGCACTTCAACAAGGGCAAGCTGGTGCTGAACATCGCCGAAATGCCCATCAAGTGCCCGGTGGCCCCGCTGGAATTCGTGTTTCTGGCCGACTGGTTCTACATGATCAACGACAGCCGCTGCAACATCGAGATCGAGCTGGTCACCCCCCTCACGGGCGCGTTCACCAAGCCCGTGGCTGCCGAGATCCTGGGCAAGCTGTGCGAAGAAAAGAACATCAAGATCACGCCCAACTTTGAAATCGGCAGCGTGGACGTGGGCCGCAAGGTCATCGAATCCCACAAGGGCGAGGAAGTGGAATACGACCTGCTGGTCTCCATCCCGCCCAACTTCGGCTCCAAGGTCATCGAGGATTCCGAAATCGGCGATGCCATGGCCTACCTGGACACGGACCACTACACGCTGAAGTCCAAGAAGTACGAAAACATGTACGTCATTGGCGACGCCACCAACGTGCCCACCTCCAAGGCCGGCTCCGTGGCGCACTTCGAGTCCGACGTGGTGGCCGAAAACCTGCACCGCGAAATCGAAGGCCTGGATCCGCGCCCCGAATTCGACGGTCACTCCACCTGCTTCATCGTCACCGGCTACGAAAAGGCCACCCTCATCGACTTCAACTACAAAATCGAGCCCCTGCCGGGCAAATATCCCTTCCCCGGCCTCGGCCCCATGGATCTGCTGGGCGAATCCTTCATGAACTACATGGGCAAGATGATGTTCAAGTGGGTGTACTTCAATCTCATGCTCAAGGGCAAGGAACTGCCTCTGGAACCCCAGATGTTCATGGCCGGCAAGAAGCGCATGGGCGCGTGCAGCCTGTAAGGAGGGTTCTGCATCATGAAGAACGAGGACCTGATTCTGCAAAAACTGGAGACCATCGAAGCCGAGCTGATGGAAATGCGCAAGTCCCGGCTGGAACTTCAGGAGCTCAAGGACGACCTGAGCCCCCTGATGAAGTCTTCCTTCCAGCATCTGCTGCGCGAACTCGGTCAGGTGGACCACGGCTTCGAGCTTGAAGACGGGTTCCTCATGCTCAAGCGCTTCCTGCGCAACATGAAGAACATCGCCTACATGCTGGACCAGATGGAAAACGCCATCGAACTGTTCCACACCATGGAACCCATGCTCAAGAGCTCCGTGCACAACACCATCCGCTTCCTGGGCACCATGGAGCAGCGTGGCGTGTTCCGCACCTACGAAGCCATGCTGGAGGTGCGCGCCAAGGTGGCCGCCCAGTACGGCCCCGAAGACATCGAACAAATGAGCGACAGCTTTGTGCAGATGCTGGGCTTGCTCAAGAAGATATCCACTCCGGGATCCATAGCATTCCTGAACAAACTCGCAGAGATGCCGGCCAGTATGAACCTGAAGGACGCCGAGCCCCTCGGCTTCCGGGGCATGCTCGCCGCCATGCGCGACCCCGAACTGCGCGAGGGTCTGGGCGTGGGCCTGCAAATGGCAAAGTCTCTCCAGAAACTGAAGTAATCCACCAGCGTACACGGTGAATCACGAGGTGCATATGTCCAAGAAAATTCTCATCATCGACGACGATCCGGATATCGTGTCCTACCTGAAGGACGTGTTCGACGAGGCCGGCTTCACCACGTTCGTGGCCTCCAACGGGGTGGAGGGCCTGGAACGCGCCCAGGTGCATCGCCCGGACCTCATCACCCTGGATATGGACATGCCCGGCCGCGGCGGCACGCTGTTCTATGTCAAACTGCGCCAGGAACCGTCCCTGGCCGAGATTCCGGTCATCGTCATCTCCGGCGTCGGCCCCCGCCCGCCGGCAATTAACAAGAACGTCCCCGTGCTCTCCAAGCCCGTGGATCCCCAGAAAACCCTGGCCCTGGCCAAGGAAATGATGGGCGCGTAAGAACAGGCGACACCGAAGCGCGAGGGGGAACCCCTTTCTACAGAAAGGGGTTCCCCGACAACATCCGACGCAGGAGCCGAGCATGCAAGACGGGTTGCCCGAGCGTGTTCTGATCGTGGACGACGAAGCCCCCATCCGGGAGGTGCTGGAGCTGTCCGTGGCCGACCTGGGCTACGCCGTGCAGACCGCCGCCCATGGGGAGGCCGCCCTGGCAGCCTGCGAAACCTTCGGCCCCGGCATCGTGCTCACGGACATCAAGATGCCCGGCATGGACGGCATCGAGCTGCTCAAGCGCATCAAGGCGGCCTGGCCGGATATCGAGGTCATCATGGTCAGCGGGCACGGGGATATGGAGCTGGCCATCAAGAGTCTGCAACTGGAGGCCATGGACTTCATCACCAAGCCCGTGCGCGACGAGTTGCTGGTGAACGCCCTCAAGCGGGCCTCGGAAAAGATTGCCATGCGCCGCCAGCTTCGGGAGCACACGCAAAACCTGGAGCGCATCGTCAAGGAAAAAAGCGCCCGCCTGGTGGAGCTGGAACGCCAACTGGCCGTGGGTCAGGTGGTGGAGGGCCTCTCCACGGCCATGCGCAGCCTTGCCGCGGCCTTCGAGGAAGGCCCCAGCTACTTCAACGAGCTGCCGTGCTTCATCTCCATCCACAACAGGTATCTGGAGATTGTGGCCGCAAACCAGCTGTGCAAAACCCGCCTGGGCGATCTGGTGGGGCACCATTCCTGGGAAGCCTACGCCGACCGCGCCGGCAGCGGCAACGCCTGCCCGGTGTGGCAGACCATCGAGACCGGCAAGGCCCAGCGCAGCCGCGAACGCCTGCGGGACAAGGACGGCCAGGAGATCCCGGTCATCGTCCACACGGCTCCCATCCTCAACCAGGACGGGCAGGTGGAGTTGGTGGTGGAGCTTTCGGTGGATGTCTCGGAAGTGAACCGCCTGCAGGAGGAACTACGCGCGGCCCGGGAAAAATGGCAGCGCCTGTTCGATGCCGTGCCGGCCACCATCGCCGTGGTGGACCGGGAATTCCGCATTGTGGACGCCAACCGCCGCTTTCGCCAGGACTTCGGGGAAACCAGGGGCGGGGAGGCCTGCCGCTGTCATGACCTGTTCGGGCATCGGGACCACCCTTGCGAGGCCTGCCCCGTGGCCGAGACTTTCGAGGACGGCCTGTCCCACGAGAGCGAAACCGTGGTGGCCACCCGCAGTGGTGCGCAACGGCATGTGCTCATCCAGACCGCGCCCGTGCGCAACGAGGCCGGGGAGATCGACCAGGTAATGGAAATCGCCACGGACATCACCCAGATTCGCCAGTTGCAGGACCATCTGGCCTCCCTGGGGCTGATGCTGGGCTCCATGTCCCACGGCGTCAAGGGCCTGCTCACCTCCCTGGACGGCGGCGTGTACAAGGTGGAAGCCGGCCTGCGCCGCGAGAACGACGCCAAGGTCCGCGAGGGTTGGGGCATCGTGCGGGACAAGATCGCCCGCATCCGCAAGATGGTCCTGGATATCCTGTACTACGCCAAGAGCCGCGAGCCGGAACGCGTCCGGGTGGATGCCGCCGCCTTTGCCCGGGATCTGGCCGAGGTGGCCGGCGCCAAGGCCGCATCCCGCGGCGTGCAATGCATCGTGGATATTGCCCCCGGGGCCGGCCAGATCGCCATGGACGAGACGGCCATGCACTCCGCCCTGGTCAATTTTCTGGAAAACGCCGTGGACGCCTGCGCCGAGGCCGCCCACCAGCAGCAGGTCCCGCCCGCCGAAAAGGCCGTGCGGCTGCATGTGGCCGATGTGGACGGCCAGTTGGCGTTTGAAATTGTGGATAACGGCGTGGGCATGGATCAGCACACCCGCGAGAAGATGTTCACCCTGTTCTTTTCCTCCAAGGGTTCCCGCGGCACAGGCCTGGGGCTGTTCATCTCCAACCAGATTGTGGCCCAGCACGGCGGCCGCATTCTGGTGGAAAGTGAGCCGGACCACGGTTCGCGCATCGTCATCACCCTGCCCCGCGGCGGCAGCGCCGGGGAGCGCGCCTGATGCCCCGCCCTGGCCGGCTGCTTCGCTCGCTGGCGCAGCGCATGGCGGCCTACGCCCGCACCCGGCTGACCCTCAAGCTGGCCGCGCCCATCGTCTGCATCCTGTTCGTCTGCATCCTGGCCTGGAGCTTTTACCACATCCGCCATCAGCAGGCCTTTGCCCGGCAGAGTATCGTGGCCAGCGCGGATCGCGTGGCCAGCACCGTGCAGCTTGGCCTGCATTACGCCATGATGCTCAACTCCCGGGACGACATCCGGGCCATTGTGGAAAACTGCGGCACCCTGCCGGAGATTCGCGGCATCCGCATCTTCAACAAGCAGCAACAGATGATGTTCTCCACCGATGCGCGGGAAGTGGGCGTGCGGTTCTCCCAGTTCGAGCCCCTGTGCCAGACCTGCCACGGCAGCACCCCCGCCCTGCTCACCCCTTCCCTGGAACAACGCCTGTACAGCGAGAACGTGGAGGACGGCGAGCGCCTGTTGCGGCTGGCCAGCCCCATCCCCAACGAGCCGGGCTGCTCGGACCCGGCCGGCTGCCACTTCCACAATGAGGAAGACAAGATCCTCGGCGTGCTGGACATCTCCTTCTCCACCCAGGGTAGTCAGGCGTTGGCGGATGAAAGCATGGTCCAGACGGTGTGGCTGGCCGTCATCCTCTTTCTGCTCTGCGCCGGCGCGCTCTTTTTGCTGGTGGTGGTGCTCATCAAGCGGCCCATCCAGCGCATCATCGAAGACGCCGCCATCCTTGCCCGCGGAGAGATGCCCCCTGCCCCCCCGGCGGTGCAGGAGGATGAAATCGGCCACCTGGCTGCCACCATCCGCACCATGGGCGGCGATCTGGTGGCCAAGAACAGCGAGCTCGCCCGCCAGCGCAACCTGTATCAGGATCTCTTCGAGGGTGTGCCCTGTCTGGTGACCGTGCAGGACCGCGACTACCGCCTGTTGCGCTTCAACCGCACCTTTCAGGAGCGGTTCTCCGCGGCCAAGGGCCAGTTCTGCTACAAAGCCTACAAAAACCGGGACGAAAAATGCCCGGATTGCCCCGTGGAAAAAACCTTCGAGACCGGCCGCTGCTGGACCACCGAGGAAAGCGGCTGCTACAAGGACGGCTCCAAGGCGCACTGGATTGTCCATACCGCCCCCATCCACGACACTGACGGCAACATCGTGGCCGCCATGGAAATGTGCCTGGACATCACCGAGCGCAAGGAGCTGGAACGCGAGCTCAAACGCTCCGAGCGCAAGTATGTGGACATCTTCAATAACATCCCCAGCGCCGTCTTTGTGCTGGACCCGTCCGACCCCGGCGAGCTGACCATCCTGGACTGCAACCGCGGCGCCGTGCTGCTCTACGGGCACGACAAGCAGGATCTGGTGGGCATGCGCTTTCTGGATCTCTTCGCCGCAGAGCAGGACCGCGCCCGCCTGACCGAGGCCGTCGCCAGCGGGTCCGGGCTGCATCGGGGGCTGGATCAGGCCCGCCAGCGCGCCCGCGACGGCCGCGAATTCTTCGTCAGTGTCAGCGTGTCCCGCTCGGAATTCTTCGACCGCACCGTGCTGCTGGCCACGGTCAGCGACATCACCAAGCGCCTGGAGGCTGAGCAGCAGCTCATCCAGGCCTCCAAAATGGCCACCCTGGGCGAGATGGCCACGGGGGTGGCGCATGAAATCAACCAGCCGCTTTCGGTCATCCAGACAAGCATGGATCTGGTCCGCCGCCGCCTCAACCGGGGCGAGCAGCCGGAACTGCCCCTGCTCACGCGCATGACCGAGCTGGCCACCCAGCAGATCGAACGCGCCACCCGCATCATCAACCACATGCGCGAATTTGGCCGCAAGGCAGAACTGCACCTGGAGCCCGTGAACCTCAACGACGTGCTCCGGCGCGCCTTCGATTTCTTCGGCCAGCAGCTGGCCCTGCGCAATATCGAGATGGTCTGGGATCTGGACGAAAAACTGCCCCTGGTGCGCTGCGAACCCAACCGCATGGAGCAGGTGTTCATCAATTTCCTGCTCAACGCCCGCGACGCCATTGAGGAGCACGCCGAACGGCTGGAAAAGACCGGCCACACGGCAGCACGCCGCATCACCGTGAAGACCATGCACAATCAGGAATACGTGACCCTGCGCATTTCGGATACCGGCGGCGGCGTGCCGCCGGCCATCGCGGCCCGCATCTTCGAGCCCTTCTTCACCACCAAACAGGTGGGCAAGGGCACGGGGCTGGGGTTGTCCATCAGTTACGGCATCATCCAGGATCACGGCGGGCAGATCCACGTCTCCACCAACGAGGCCGGCGGCGCGAGCTTCCACATCCGCCTGCCCGTGGCCCGGGAAGCATAGACCGACTCATCGAGACACACGGGGAGAAAACCATGAGCAAATACCTGTTCGTCCTGGCCCGGGGACCCGAAGACGGCGGCCGCGTGGAGCGCTGCCTGCGGCTGGCCCGGCTGGCCGTGCTCAAGGGGCACGAGGTCAGCCTGTTTCTGATGGACGAAGCCGTGCTGCTGGCCCAACGCTTCATCTGCTCGCAGCCGGACAAACTGCCGGAGGTGGCGCCGGATGCCCTGTGCCAGCACTTCCAGTTCCTGCGCAAGGCCAGGGCTTCCATCCTGCTGGATGTGCACAGCGCCCGGCAGCGCCTGGGGATCCGCCCGGCCCTGCCCAGCGGCCTGGCCCTGATGAGCGACGCCGCCATGCTGGACCTAGCAGAAGAATCGAAAGTGTTTTCGTTCTAGAGAAGATTGCGCTTGAAAAAGATCCGTGCGAGAGGGGAAACCTTTTGCAACAGGTTCTTCCCTCTCGCGTTCTCCCCTTCCAAAATGTTGATGGCACTTGCAATGATGCCAAAAAAGTCTTTGGGAGGGGGTCCCCCCGAGAACTCTTCTCAAAAACACACTGCTCTAACAGGAGTTGAGTGCATGTCATTTTCCATCACGCCCCTGCTGGTGGGGGTACGCAATGTGGACCAGGGGATCATGACCTGGCAGCGCGGCTACGGCAAGCGCATCTGGCTGCCCATATGGTCCTTCCTGCTCAGGGAAAAGGGCGGCGAAGGCCGCATCCTGCTGGTGGACACCGGCCTTGAAGACTTTGTGCCGCCGCAGGAATTCATTGACGAAACCGGTCTGGACGCCCAGCTCATGGAAGACGCCCTGGCCGCCGTGGGCATCAGGCCCGAAGACGTCTGGGGCGTCATCAACACCCACCTGCACGACGACCATTGCGGCAACAACCCGCTGTTTCCCAACGCCAGAATCTTCGTGCAGACACTGGAAGCCGAGGCCTGCCGCAATCCGCATCCCGTGGACTACCGCTATGATGCATCCTACATCGATGGCGTCAATCTGGTGGAGCTGGACGGCGACGCGGAAATCCTGCCCGGTCTCAAGGTCCTGCTGACCCCCGGCCATACCCCCGGCAGCCAGACTGTGGTGGTGGAGACAGACGAGGGGCCGGCCGTCATCGCCGGCATGTGCAGCAACCAGGAAAACTTCCCGGCATCTGGCCTGGCCGTGTGCCCTGGCGTGCACTGCAATGCATATGTCGCCCACGATACCGCCCAGGCCCTCAAGGCCATGCGGCAGGCCGGGGCCGAGCTCTACCCCCTGCACGACCTCACCGTGGCCACCCGCGCCAAGGCGTAATTGTTTCCCCGCCCGAGACGCCGCACACCGCCAACCCCAACCGGTCCGGGGGATGCCTTCTTGCACAAGGCATCCCCGGGGCCGCCCTCCTCCCCCTTGCCCTTCGCGCCGCTCCCTTGTAGCCTCCGGCCTCCCCCCTCACCTTTTTGAAGGAGACCCGCATGGCCAGCATCGGCACGCCCCTGACATCCTCCGCCACAAAACTGCTGCTCCTTGGCGCCGGCGAACTCGGCAAGGAAGTGGCCATCGAGGCCCAGCGGCTGGGCGTGGAGGTCATCGCCGTGGACCGCTACCCCAACGCCCCGGCCATGCAGGTGGCGCACCGGTCCCATGTGATCAGCATGCTGGACGCCGCAGCCCTGCGCGACATCATCACGGCCGAGCAGCCGGATTTCGTGGTCCCGGAGATCGAGGCCATCGCCACCGAAGAGCTGCTGGCGCTGGAGGCCGAGGGCGTGACCGTCATCCCCACGGCCAGAGCCGCCCGGCTGACCATGGACCGCGAAGGCATCCGCCGTCTGGCCGCCGAGGAGCTGGGGCTGCGGACCTCGCCGTATCGCTTTGCCGACACCAGGGCCGAATTTCTGGACGCCTGCCGCACGGTGGGGTTTCCCTGCGTGGTCAAGCCGGTGATGTCCTCCTCGGGCAAGGGGCAGAGCGTGGCCCGCGACGAGGCCGAGGCCGAAGCCTCCTGGGACTACGCCCAGACCGCCGGCCGCGCCGGCGCCGGCCGGGTGATTGTGGAAGGATTCGTGGATTTTGACTACGAAATCACCCTGCTCACGGTCCGCCATGCCGAGGGCGTATGCTTCTGCCAGCCCATAGGCCACCGCCAGGAAAAAGGCGACTACCGCGAATCCTGGCAGCCGCACCCCATGACGCCGGCCGCCCTGGCCGAGGCCCACCGCATGGCCGAGGCCATCACCGCCGCCCTGGGCGGGCGCGGCATCTTCGGCGTGGAACTGTTCATCAAGGGCGACGAGGTCATCTTCTCCGAGGTCTCCCCCCGCCCGCACGACACGGGCATGGTGACGCTCATCTCCCAGGATCTGTCGGAATTCGCGCTGCATGTCCGGGCCATTCTGGGCCTGCCCGTGCCGGCCATCCGGCAGTATGGCCCTGCGGCGTCGCGGGTCATCCTGGCCGAGGGCGACTCCGCCGCGCCGCGCTACGTCATTGCCCCCGAGGCCCTGGCCGAGCCGGACACCGCCATCCGTCTCTTCGGCAAACCCGAGGTGCGCGGCCTGCGGCGTATGGGCGTGGCCCTGGCCCTGGGAACCGACGTGGAAGACGCCAAGGCCAAGGCCATCCGCGTGGCCGGGCAGGTGCAGGTGACGCTGTAGGGCAAGGTAGCTTTGGAAAGGGGAAAACGCGAGAGGGGAGAACCTTTTTCAACAGGTGTCCCCTCTCGCAATGTCCTTTTTCAACATGAAAATGCCCTAATACAAATCATGCTCCCGCAGCTGGAAGCGGCCGGCATGCTTCTCGAATTCCAGGGCCACGGGATCGCGGAGGTACTGTTCGGTCAGCAGGCCCTGGTCGATGAGCAGGCGGATGCGACGTTGCAGGGACGAGTCCTCCAGCTCAAAGCGACAGCCCAGCGCAGTGGCGTTGTGCCGCACCACCACCAGCGGCGCTTTTGCGATGACCAGTTCCTGTTGGAACAGCAGATCAGCATACAGTTGTTCGCCCACCTGAAACTCGCGTTCCGGCGATGCGATGGCAAAGCCGGCACCGGTCTCGCTGATGTTCTGCACATCCGCATTGCCCACCAGCAATCCCAGGTAGGCAGTGAGGTCGTGCAACACATGGCGCATGGCGCGACGGCGCTCTTGTGGGGTGGCGACACTCCTGGAGGGCGGCGCAAGCGGCGCGGCCGCTTCGAGCGGCGGTTGATTCGGCAAATACAGGGAATCCGTGCGGCTCACTTGGCCGCAATGCGAACACTTGACCAGCACGCCAATGTGTCGGGCGCTCAGTTCACGCCGCAACCCGCAGTGAGGACAGGCGAAATACGCCGCGTTGGGAGCTGGCGGCAGAATGCGATGGCTGCAGTTGTGGCACCGAAACGCCGTTTTGGGCTGCAAGGATCCCACGGCCAGGAAGATGTTGCACTGCGGACAAAACATGCGCATGACTGGTTCCCCCAGGTCATATCATCATGCCGGCGGCAAAATTGTAAAGACCGAATTGCCGGACGGCGGGGCCATTTTCGGCCCGGAGTTTTCTTTGCCTCCCCTGGCCCTTGCTGGTACGGTACAGGGGCCAGCCAGGCGACGGATGCAGCCAGGCTGATCTTTTTGCTTTCGGAGATTCTTGTGAACCCCCCGCATGTTTCGTCGCTGTTGCTGGAAGACACCCAGAACCAGGCCGCGCCATGGCCCATTTTCATCGACGCCGTAGGCGTCTGCGGCCTGCGGCTGCCCGTGCTCGTGGCAGACAACGCCCGCGCCCCTCAACTGGTCACCGCCACCCTGTCCCTTTCCGCCAGCCTGGCGCATGACGCCAAGGGCTCGCATATGAGCCGGTTTGTGGAAGTGCTGGAGGAAGCCCGCACCCAGGTATTCTCGCCGCAGCGGCTGGCCGCCCTGCTGGACGAGCTGCGCCGCCGCCTGCAGGCCCGGCAGGCCGCCCTGGACATGGCGTTCCCCTTCTTCCTGGAACGTCGCGCCCCGCATACCGGCGCCGCGGCCCTCATGGACTATGCGTGCAGCTACCATGTGCGTTCCGGCGATGCCGATCCGCAATTCACCCTGGCCGTGGAAGCCCCGGTGGCGGCCCTGTGCCCCTGCAGCAAGGCCATCAGCGATTACGGCGCGCACAACCAGCGCGGCCGCATCCGCATGGAGATCACGCCGCGCCGGGCTGCCGAGGGCGGCTGGGACGTGCCGGGCATCGAGGAATGCATTGCCGTGGCCGAGGGCGCTGCCTCCTCCCCGGTCTATCCCCTGCTCAAGCGGCCCGACGAGCGCGTGGTGACCATGCGCATGTACGAAAATCCCGTCTTCGTGGAGGACATGGCCCGCCACACCGCGGCGGCCCTCATGGCCGACGAACGGGTGCAGGCCTTTCGGGTGCACGCGGAGACCCTGGAATCCATCCACAACCACAACGCCTTTGCCCGCATCGCCTGGACCAGGGACGCCTGAGCCTCCCCGCATCGCCTGGACCAGGGACGCCTGAGCCTCCCCGCAGCCGAGGCACGCACAACAGCCGGCGAAGGATCCGCTCCTTGCCGGCTGTTGTGCGTAGCAAGGCAGCCCTGGCGGCTACCCTTTGTAGATTTTTCCGGTAACGGAATAGATGAGATGGCTGGCCACGTTGGTGACGTGATCGGCCAGGCGTTCCAGGGAGCGGGCCACGAAGATGAGCTGGGAATTCACGGCCAAGTGCTCCGGATGGGCGGCGATCTCCTCGTGCAGCGTCTGCATGAGGGCCAGATAGGCCGCATCCACGGCGTCGTCGCCTTGCCACACGGCCACGGCGGCTTCCTCGCTTTCTTCCTCCAGGGCCTTCACCACGTCCGCCAGCAACTGCTTCGCCACATCGGCCAGGGCCTCGACCTTCTCCATCACCACATCGGAGGGGGCGGCGGGCATGGCCAGGGAGCTGCCGGCCACGCTGGCGGCATAGTCGGCCACGCGCTCCAGGTCCGTGGCCATCTTGAGGGCGGCCACCACGTGGCGCAGATCTGTGGCCACGGGCTGACGGGTGGCCAGCAGGCCCACGGTCAGGGTATTGACCTGGGCGTGCATGGAGTCCACCAGATCGTCCGCGCGCAGGATGGCGTGGGCCAGATCGGCGTCCCGGGTGCGCAGGACCTGCACCGCTTTCTCCAACTGCACCAAGGCCTTCTCTCCCATGCTGACCAGCAGGGAGGTCATGCTTTCCAGCTCTTCGTCAAAAGAGCGGACAATATGCGGTTTATCTTTGGCCGTCATACAATTCCTCGCAAATGGCCTAGCCGAAGCGGCCAGTGATGTAATCGTGCGTCAATTCATGGAGCGGGTTCGTGAAAATCTGCTCCGTGGGGCCGATTTCGATGAGGTCGCCCAGGTGAAAATAGGCTGTACGCTGGGAAACGCGGGAGGCCTGCTGCATGGAATGCGTGACGATTGCGATGGCGAAATGTTCGCGCAGTTCGTCGATCAAGTCTTCGATAATCGACGTCGCAATGGGGTCCAGGGCGGAGCACGGCTCATCCATGAGGATGACTTCCGGACTCACGGCGATGGTGCGGGCAATGCACAGGCGCTGCTGCTGCCCGCCGGAAAGCCCGGTGCCGGGCTGGTCCAGCCGGTCCTTGGCCTCGTTCCACAACCCGGCGCGCTTGAGGGACGTTTCCACAATCTCGTCCATCTCGCTCTTGGTGTTCACCAGGCCATGGATGCGCGGCCCATAGGCGATGTTTTCATAAATGGATTTTGGGAACGGGTTGGGCTTCTGGAACACCATGCCCACCTGGGCCCGCAGGGGGACTACGTCCACCTTGGGATCATAGATGTTCCGGCCGTCCAGTTCAATAAGTCCGGTGACGCGGCAGCTGTCGATGGTGTCGTTCATGCGGTTCAGGCATCGCAGGAAGGTGGACTTCCCGCAGCCCGAGGGACCGATCATGGCGATGACCTCGTTGTTGCCGATGTCCATGGACACGTTGTTGATGGCATGCTTGTCGCCGTAATAGACGTTGACATCCACGCAACGCATGCGCGGTTCGGGAACGTGCTGGGTCCCGACGGTCTGGCGATTGTCGCGGGGGACGCGTTTGGGCCCCTTTCCGGAGGCGCCGGCCTTGGCCGTGGCGGAGGATGCGTCGGGGGTGCGCTCGTCCATGGCGGTGTTCCTGTCTGAATTCCTGAATGGAGAGTGAAAAGTGATGCAACAAGAGGCAGGCGGGCCGGCAGCGCTGGCATGCCGGCCCGCCTGGACAAGAATGCCTACTTCAGGGCGCCGCAGTCAACGGGGGTCAAGCCCTTGGCTTTGGCAGCGAATTCCTTGCGCTCGGCGTCGGGCATGGGGATCATGCCCTTGGAGGCCAGGTAACCGTCCTTACCCCAGGCCTTTTCGCTGGTGAATTCAGCCAGGTACTCAGGAATGCCGGGAATGACGGAAGCATGCGCCTTTTTCACGTAGAAGTACAGGGGGCGGGACACGGAGTACTTGCCGGAGGCGATGTTGTCGAAGGTGGGGGCAACGCCATCCACTTCGGAACCCTGGATCTTGTCGGCGTTCTGGTCCAGGAAGGAGAAGCCGAAGATGCCCAGGGCGCTGGGGTTGGCGTCCAGCTTCTGAACAATGAGGTTGTCGTTTTCGCCAGCGTCGATGTAGGCGCCGTCTTCACGAATGGTGTGCGCGTAGGCTTTCCACTTCTTGCCGTCTTCCTTTTCCAGGGCCTTCAGGAAGGGGGAGGACTTGGCGCCGACTTCCATCACCAGTTCGAGGAAGGCGTCACGGGTGCCGGATGTGGGAGGGGGCCCGAGCACTTCGATCTTGGCGGCGGGCAGCGCGGGGTTCACTTCCTTCCAGGTCTTGAAGGGGTTGGCGACCATCTTGCCGTCAACTTCCACTTCCTTGGCCATGGCGCGGTACAAATCCACGATGGCCAGCTTGAACAGCCCGGTCTTCTTGGAGTTGGCGATGACAATGCCGTCGTAGCCGACCTTGACTTCCACCACTTCCTTGACACCATTCTTCATGCAGTCTTCGCACTCGGACTTCTTCATGCGGCGGGAGGCGTTGGTGATGTCGGGGTGGCCCACGCCCACGCCGGCGCAGAACAGCTTCATGCCGCCGCCGGTGCCGGTGGATTCAATGGTGGGCGTCTTGAACTTGCCGCCCTTGCCAAAGGTTTCCGCAACCACGGTGGAGAAGGGGTAGACCGTGGAAGAACCCACGACCTTGATGGTGTCCCTGGCGGCCTGGGCGTGCGCGAAGTTCACGCTGGTGGCCAGCAGCAAAGCAGCCGCTGCGACGGTGAGACCTTTCAACATGATGTTCCTCCTCAGGAGCATTGTGCAAAGCACGTGTGTTGTTTGCGTTGCTGTATATCCAAAGCTGCCAGGCGGCCCTGCGGAGTGCAGAGGCCGTCGGCCATTACCAACGACGTTCGAATTTCTTGCGCAGAATCACCGCCAGGGCGTTCATGGCCAGCAGGAAGACCAACAGCACGATGATGGCCGCGCTGGTCTTTTCCCGGAAGCCGCGTTCCGGCGAGTCCGACCACAGGTAGATCTGCACCGGCAGGGCCGTGGCGGCGTCCGTAATGCCTTGCGGCACGTCCACGATGAAGGCCACCATGCCGATCATCAGCAGCGGCGCCGTTTCCCCCAGGGCGCGGGCCATGCCGATGATGGCCCCGGTGAGCATGCCCGGCATGGCCAGGGGCAGCACATGGTTGAGCACCGTCTGCAACTGGGAGGAACCGATGCCCAGGGCTGCCTCCCGGATGGAAGGCGGCACGCTTTTCAGGGCCGCGCGCGAGGCGATGATGATGACCGGCAGGGTCATCAGGGTGAGCACCAGACCGCCCACCAGCGGCGCCGAGCGCGGCAGCTCGAAGAAGTTCAGGAACACCGCCAGCCCCAGCAGACCGAACACGATGGAGGGCACGGCGGCCAGGTTGTTGATGTTCACCTCGATGAGGTCCGTCCACTTGTTCTTGGGCGCGAACTCTTCCAGATACACCGCCGCGGAGATGCCAATGGGGAACGAGAGCAGCAGCGTGATGAGCAGGGAGTAGAAAGACCCCATCACCGCGCCCCAGATGCCGGCCTGCTCGGGCTCGCGGGAGTCCCCGGTGGTCAGGAACACGGTGTTGAACTTCCGTTCCAGCAGGCCGCGTTTCTTCAGGGAATCCACCCAGGCAATCTGCCGGTCACTCATGCGGCGCTCGATTTCGGGCACGTCGCGGTCGATGTGGCCCTTCACCAGCTGATCCACGTCGTCATCGGCCAGCACCCACAAGGTGACGGACTTGCCGATGAGAGACGGGTCCGCAAAGACGGCCTTTTCCAGATCAAAGGGCGCGCTGTTGCTGATGAAGTTGTCGATATCGCGCACTTCGCGACGCTCGGTCACCTCGGGAAAATAGCTGCGGATGGCCTGCTTGATGAACAATGGATAGTTGGCCGCGTTCAGATTCTCGCGGTCGAACTCCGCTTCCGGCAGCGCCACCTCCAGCTTGAGGTACGTCTGGGTGAAGGCGGGCAAGCCGTCGTACACGATGGTCACGAACAGCAATCCCAGAAAGCACAGGCTGATGACGATGGCCGAGAAGCCGTACAGCCGAAAGCGCTTCTCCGCAGCATAGCGCTTGGCCAGCCCGGCGTTGACAATGTCGATGGGGCGCGGCTTGGTGGTGGTGTTATTCATACTGTTCCCGATACTTGCGCACGACATGCAGGGCGAAGATGTTCAGACACAGCGTCACCAGGAACAGCACCAGCCCCAGGGCGAAGGCCGCCAGGGTCTTCGGGCTGTCGAATTCCTGGTCCCCGATGAGCAGCGTGACGATCTGCACCGTCACGGTGGTCACGGTTTCGAAGGGGTTGAGGGTCAGATTGGCCGAGAGCCCGGCCGCCATGACCACGATCATCGTTTCCCCGATGGCGCGGGACATGGCCAGCAGCACCGAGCCCACAATGCCCGGCAGGGCAGCAGGCAACACCACCTTGCGCACCGTTTCCGAGGACGTGGAGCCCAGGGCCAAGGCGCCGTCGCGCAGGGATTGCGGCACGGCGTTGATGACGTCATCAGACAGGGAGGAGACAAAGGGGATAATCATGATCCCCATCACCAGCCCGGCCACCAGCCCGCTTTCCGAAGAAACACTCAGCCCCACGGCGCTGCCCCAATCCCGGACAATGGGCGCCACGGTAAGAGCGGCGAAGAAGCCGTATACCACCGTGGGGATGCCAGCCAGAATTTCCATGAGCGGCTTGGCCGTGGCGCGGAACTTGCGCGAGGCGTATTCAGACATGTAGATGGCCGCCATCAGCCCGATGGGCACAGCCACCACCATGGCGATGATGGAGATGAGCGCCGTGCCCACGAACACCGGGACAGCGCCGAATGCGCCGGACCCGCCCACCTGATCTTCCCGGATGGCCATCTGCGGGCTCCACTCCAGCCCGAAGAGAAAATCCTGCACCGGAATGATCTTGAAAAAGCGGATGGCCTCGAACAGCACCGAAAGAATGATGCCCACAGTGGTGAAGATGGCCAGCATTGAACAGGCGATGAGCAGCCACTTGACCAGCCGCTCCACCTTGTTGCGGGCGCGCAGCTGGGGCGTGATGCCCTTGCGCGACAGCAGCAACCCGCCCGCGGCCAGCATGGCGCACACTCCCAGCAGCAGCACCCGGGAATACACGCGCAGCCGGATGAACTCGTCCGCCGCCTTGCGAAGTTCCGGCGAGGGATCCCCGCTCAGAATGTTGCCGCCCACCAGATTCTTGACGTCGTTGACCACCAGCCCGAGCCGATCCGGCGGCAAGGCCTGCACCTCTGGCGGCAGATGGGAAACCACCAGCCCGGTGATGACGCCGCCCTCGCTGGCCTGCCATAGTGCAAACACGATGATGGCCGGCCCGAAGCACCACAGCGCGGTGAGCGCCCCGTAATACCCGGGACGGGAATGCAGGTGGCGCAGCCCGGCAGGACCGCCGGCCACGGCAAACGCCCTGTTCCGCCCGAGCATGTACGCCACGGCGCTCAAGGCTAGCAACAACAGCAAGATGACATACGCTGGGATCATGGACTGCTCGATGACATGTGCGCTTCTGGAAGTCCCGGAAGGTTCAGGTTGCCGAATCCGGCCGCAGGTGCCGCACGGCCTGTGCGCTGGAAGCGGCATGCCCGCATTTCCCTCGCACCCGCAGACCATACCAACCGAGAAAGGTGACCACGTGACAAAACGTCACGATTCGGCAACAGTTCTGTGACAATATGATGACAATGCCGGCCTTGCCCAAAAAAGAACAGGCCGGCGCATGGGCCGGCCTGTTCTCCAAATCGTCACAAATCGCTTACTTGCGCGCAGCAAACACGGCCACAGTGCCGCTCACCTCGTTGGCCGTCACCACCAGGGCCTGGCCGGTGGGGCTGTCCTTGGCGGCGATGAACAGCACGCCTTCGGGCGCAACATCCCCGGCGGCTTCGGATTTCTGGTCGGCTGCGTAGTCGCGGCTGTTGATGTACTGCACGAAGCTGGCCTTGGCCGGCTCGGTCACGTCGTACACCATCAGGCCGCCCTGGCGTTCCAGGCCCACGAAGGCATAGGTGCGGCCGTCCACCACGCCCACGGTCACGCCCTCGGGCTCGGGGCCCTTGTCGTCGCTACGGTCGTCGAACTTTTCTTCGGCGTTGAAGTATTCCGGTGCCTCCTTGGCGATGATGCGCTCGAACTGGTCGGCGCTGTCGAACACCTGCGCCCCGGTGGCGGCGTTCCAGATGGAGAAGGAGCGCGCGCCATAGGCCACGATGCGGTCGGCCAGGCCGTCGCCGTCCGTGTCCAGCATGTCCTTGACCACCTTGAGGCGGCCAAGCTGCTTGTCGCGGGTGAGCCATTTGGCGTCGGGGAAGATGCGGTCGTTCAGGTAGACCTTGCCCAGGCGGGCTTCGTCGCTGTAGCCGTCGTAATCGCGGGAGTCACCCTCATTGGCCGTCACCAGATAGACCTTGCCCTTGGCGGCAAAGGCGGCGACGGAGTCCGGCATGTACAGGCCATGCACCGGCCAGGGCTTGATGTTGATCTTCTTGTCCTTGTCGCTGGCGTCCAGGCCGCCGGCCTTTTTCCAGTCCTTCATGCCCAGGGGCTTGATGTCCTTGACCTTGGCCGTGGCCACGTCCAGCACGGCGAAGGCGTTGTTCTCCTGCAGGACCACATAGGCGGTCTTGGAATCCGGGGACACGGCGATATACTCGGGCTCCAGATCCTGGGACACGGTGGCCTTGGGATGGGAGATGCGCACGCCCTTGGCCTGCAGCTGGGCTTTCTGGGTGTTGAAGCTGTGGAAGTAGGCCATGGTGCAGGTGGCGGCGTCCACGCCCTTGGCGAGGCTGATCACCGCGATGCTGCCTTCGGGGTCCACGCTGTAGTCTTTGTTGGGTTCGCCTTCGCAGGCGGCCAGCACGTACTTGCCGTCCGGGGTGAAGGCCACCATGTCCGGCAGCGCGCCCACGTCGAAGCGCTTGCGCACCGTGCCGTCCAGATTCATGAGGATGATCTTGCCGGAATCCTGTTTGGGATCGGCCTCCACAGCCACGGCCACCAGCCCGTTCTTCACGGCCACGCTGTTGATGCCGCCGCCATGCTCCTTGAGGGAGATGCTGGACTTCTTCACCGGAGCGGCGGGGTTGCTCAGGTCCACCACTTCCACGGCCGTCTCGCCGGCATTGACCACGAACAGCAATTTGGACTGGGGATCAAAGCTGCAGATTTCCGCAGCGCCTTCCCCGCCCAGTTTGAGGCCACCGATCTTTTCCAGATGCAGCGAGGCGGCGCCGGCCGGGGCTGCCGCAAACACCAAGGCCAAACCCAGGGCCAGACGACGAACGAAGGGACGCATGCGCGGACTCCTTGTCTATGATGATATGCATGGACTGAAGCGACAGTCATGCCATGAACAAGGTGCCGCGCCGTGACGATCAGGCGACGTTTGTGCGGCGGGAATGCGCTAAAGCAAGGCATCTTTGAAGGGAGTTCTCGGGGGAAAACCTTTCTAAAGAAAGGTTCTTCCCCCGAACCCCCTTTCCAAAGATTTTTTTGGGTATAATTACAAAGAACTGTCAATTTTCTGGAAGGGGAGCGAGAGAGAGGGGAGAACCTTTTGCAAAAAGGTTTCCCCTCTCGCAACGTACGGCTCCAGACCCTACAGGGCCTGGACCACGCCGGACAGGGACTCGCAGCTCATGCCGAAGGCCTCGGCCACACCGCTGCAGGTAAGCTGGCCCTGCCAGGTGTTCAGGCCACGGGCCAGGGGGGCATCGTCCCTCAGGGCCTTGCAGCCCTTGTTGGCCAGGGACAGGGCATACGGCAGGGTCTGGTTCACCAGGGCAAAGGTGGAGGTGCGGGGCACTGCGCCGGGCATGTTGGCCACGCCGTAATGGACCACGCCATCCACAACATAGGTGGGATCGGCGTGGGTGGTGGCCTTGATGGTCTCCACGCAGCCGCCCTGGTCCACGGCCACATCCACAATGACCGAGCCGGGCTTCATGCACGGCAGCATCTCCCGCGTGACCAGCCGCGGCGCCTTGGCCCCGGGGATGAGCACCGCGCCGATCACCAGATCCGCCTTGCACAGGGCAGCACGGATGTTCGCCTCATGCGACATGAGCGTCACCACGCGGCTGTGGAAGATGTCGTCCAGATACTGCAGCCGGCTGTGGTTCACGTCCAGCACGGTCACGCGGGCGCCCATGCCCACGGCAATCTTGGTGGCGTTCACCCCCACCACCCCGCCGCCGAGGATGACCACTTCCGCCGGCTCCACGCCCGGCACGCCGCCCAGCAGCATGCCGCGGCCGCCGTGGGGCTTTTCCAGGCACTGCGCCCCCACCTGCGGGGCCATGCGGCCGGCCACTTCGCTCATGGGCACCAGCAGGGGCAGCGCGCCATTGTCCAGCTGCACGGTCTCGTAGGCCACGCCGGTGGTCTTGCTTTCCAGCAGGGCTTCGGTCAGCGGCTTGTCCGCGGCCAGATGCAGGTATGTGAAAAGAAGGAGCCCATCGCGCAGGTACTTGTATTCCTGCTGGATGGGCTCTTTGACCTTGATGACCATTTCTGCGGCCCAGGCGTCATCCGCCGAGACCAACCGCGCTCCGGCGGCGGCGTACTCCTCGTCGCGCAGGCCGCTGCCAACACCGGCGCCTCGCTCCACCAACACTGTATGGCCATTGCGCACAAACGCGCCCACCGCGCCGGGCGTCATGGCCACGCGGTTTTCCATGGTTTTGATTTCCTTGGGAATACCAACGATCATGCAGTGTGCCTCCTGGGCAGATCTATCAATAGTGCGGATCAAACAACCAGTTCCACCTCATGACCCATCCTTGCCCGGCTGTAAAGAGCCAGAGATCAAGAGAATGCACACAGCCGCCACAAGGATGCCGCCCGCCAGCAGCCAGCCCCACAGCCCGGCCGGCGTGGGGGAAATGCGGACCAGCGTCCAGCCCAGGGCGGCATGCGACACCCCCAGGACCTCAACGGGGCCCGGATCGCCGGGAAGGTCTTCCAGCCGCGCCGGTCCTTCCACAAGCGCGGTCAGCAGCAGCCGGGACTGCGCTTCCGGACTGCCCAGCATGTTGGCGGCCGTGACCGCCCGGACCAGCCGGTTGGAGGCCGGCAACTGCGTGACCGGCGCGCCCAGCAATCGCCCGCGCTGATCCAGCAGACAAAAGACTGCCTCCCGCGCCGCGTCGGTCTGCGCCAGGAGAGTCAGCAAGGCCTGGGCTTCCTGCGTGCGCAGTTCGCGCTCGCGCCGGGCCGCGTCCTCCATGTCCAGAAACATGGCCAGGGTCCAGTTGAATTCCGGCAGATGCACCGCCATGCCCAGATGCGGCGTCATGCGGGCGGCGCCCCGGGCCTTCCAGTCGAACGCCGCCGAGGCGCGCCCCCACTGCCGGGCTTCCTCTCGCAACACGCGCAGCAGGGAGCGGCCGCGACGGTCGCGATAGGGGGACAGATCCAGCCCTCGCAAGGCGAGTTCGGGATAGGTCAGCGCGATGATGCGCGCATCGTACACAAAGCACAGCACGCCCGGTTCCAGGAACACATCGTCCAGCAGGGCCAGGGCCAGCGTGCCGGCATGCTCCCAGGTTTCCCGTGGGGGCAGGCGCTGCCGGCGGGCATCCTGCATGGCGAAGTCGGCCAGACGGCGGGCCATGGCGGCAGTCTGCTCCAGACGCTGCAGGCGCTCGCGCACGAGCAGCCGACGCTCGCCCAGCAGCCGGGCATAGGTCTGCTGCAATTGTCGGGTGACCAGCAGGGCCATGTCCCGGGCGGACGGCGCATCGGGTCGGGCTGCGCGGGGGATCCACGCCGATGCCAGCAGAACCAGCAACAACGCCGCCGCCAGGCACAGGCCTATGCCCGCCAGCACCCGGCGACGGGTGCCACCCTCCCGAGCAAAAACGCGAGCACAAGCGCGGGCAAGGACACGAACCGGTGATGATGGAAACGGCATGCAGATTCCCGGGTGAGATGTACGACCGTCGCCTCCCTCCTATCATGCACTGACCTGCGGTGACAATTCCGCCATGCGCCACATTGCACACCCGGCGCAACATTCTGCACAACCTGTGCCGCACTGCATGGGGTGATTGTTTGCAACATGGTGTAAAAACGAGAAAACAACACTGGCACGACACCTGCTATAGCCGTAGTGTCCATGCAGGACACACCACAACACAAGGAGTAGCACCATGAACCGTTTGTACAGTCTGAGCCTTGCAGCCCTGCTTTGCTGCACCGTGTTGGTCGCATCCAGTGTGGCCCAGCCCTTCGGCATGGGCAGGCCCGGCGAAGGATCGGAAGAAGGACCCGGCCGAGGGCCGGGCGGGCTTGGCATGAACGCCCCTCACGAACGATTCCGGGGCTGCAGCCCCCTGGAGCGCCTGGAACAATTCCTGCCCCCCGAAGTCCGCGAGAGCGCAAAGACCCTGCTCATGGAACATCGCAAGGCCATCTACCCCCTGCAGGAACGCGCCAAGGGCAAGAAACACGAACTCAACGCCCTCATCGCCACGCCCAACACCAGCGACGACACCATCAACAAGCTGGTGGACGAAATCAACGGCCTGCACGCGCAAATCTTCAAGGCAAACGTGGCCATGCGTAAGGAGTTCTTCAAGGTCACCGGCGTGCCCCTGCCGGAAAAGCCCGGCCGCGGCCCCCGATAGGGCGAGTTATCTTTGCAAGAAGTCCCCGGGGGAACACCTTTCTGAAGAAAGGTTCTTCCCCCACCCTTCCCTGCCAGAACCGTTGCCAGCTCCGCGCCGCGCAGGGGCTGGCACTTTTCTGCTTCCGGTGATACGCGCCTATACATGTTTGAAGCCATTCTGCTCAGTTGCATTGCGGGGTTCGGATCCTTCACGCAAGGATTGGCCGGTGTGGGGGTGGTGCTGGTGGCCCTGCCCCTCATGGCCCTGATTCTGGACGTCAAGACCGTCATTGTCCTGGTGAACCTTCTGGCCCTGAGCATCAACATTGTGCTCGGTGTGCATCTGTTCAAGCACATGCGGGCGCGGCACCTGATCCCGCTGCTTGTCGGTGCGGTGCCGGGCATTCCGGCGGGAGTGCTGGTGCTCAAGGCTGTCTCCCCCGAGGTGCTGCAAATCCTCCTGGGACTGGTGCTGCTGGGCTATGCGGGGTACGCGTTGTCCGGTCTGCTCAGCCAGCGGGAGACAAGAATGGCCTGGGCCTATGTGGCCGGCTTTCTGGGAGGATGCCTTGGCGGGGCCATCACGGCGTCCGGCCCGCCCATCATCATTTACACGGCGCTGCAGCCCTGGACCAAAGACAGGATCAAGGCGACCATGATCGGCTTTTTTCTCATCACCACCATTGCCATCACCGCCATGCATGCGGCCACGGGCATGATCACCCCGGCGGTGCTGTCCGGCTACTGCAGTGCCCTTCCGGGCCTGGCCCTGGGCCTGTGGGGCGGCATGCGCTGCTACGGACGCATCAGCGACACGGTGTATCGCCGCATCATCACGTACCTGTTGCTGATTCTTGGGATCATTCTGCTGGTGAAGGGACTTTGGCACACGCTGGCGTAGTGTGCTGCCACACGCAGCGCCCCTGTTGCATCAGAGGCTCTCAGGAGCCTGCGCTACGCCATCAGTCCAACAGGGCCGACGGCCGTGCTGATTTACAAAAAAACTGGTCGCCGGTAACAATGAACCCAGCGGCACAGAGGCAGCCAAGCAATCCGGACCAGGTATCGCCCCAGCTCCAGTGCTTCTTGCTCCAAAGATCCAAGGCTTCCTTGACCAAGGTCACGACGACCCCGGAGGCGAACAACGGCCACCAATATACGCCCAGCAACGTCAAGATGAAACCCCAGAAAAAATGCACCTGCAAATCCAGGCGAAAGACTGACATCGTCTTGGTTCCGAGCTTCCTGTATGACTCCAGTAGCGTCATTGTGTGTCCTTTATTTCATTGTTGGGGCATTCCATTTTTCGAAAAGAGCTCTCGGCAGAACACCTTTCTAAAGAACGGTTCTGCCCCCGAACCCTCTCTCGCAACGTCCTTTTCCAAAATCAACCTGCTCTAATAGATCCCTTCCACCCCGGCTGACGCCAGATCCCATGTGCTGTCATACACATGCAAGCGGGAGACGGGCCGGCCCTGGGCGTCCACCAGCGGGCCGGCGGCGTGCGTCCAGTTGAGCATGCCCCCATACAGGTTGAGCACGCTCACCCCCTGGGACGCCATCTTCCGGGCAAAGACCCCGCTGCGGTAGCCGATGGTGCAATAGGCCACCACAATGGCATCGTGATGCAGCTCCGGTTGCGCCAGGAATTGCGCCTCGGTCACTGCGCCGGGCAGCATGGAGACGGCCTGCTCCTTGGCGTCCCGCGAATCCACAAGCACCACGGGCACGCCGCGCTGCAACAGGCCGAGCACCGCTTCGGGGTGAATGTCCTGCGTGTCGGCAAAGGCCTCGGCCTTGTACTGCTCGAACATGGCCAGCACTTGCGCCCGCCGGGCAGCGTCATCCCCGGCTGCTGTTGCAGGCAGGGTCCAGCACAACAGCCACCACGCGGCAAGCAACGCGATCCGTTTAGCGGAAGAATTCATAGAGCACATTCTTGAGGTTGGGGACATAATACAGATAGGCCCACAGGCCTGCGCCACTGCAGATCAGCGTCAGCAAGGAAAAGAACACCGCATTGAGCCAGGGGAACCGCACCAGCCGCAGCACGCCTTCCATCAAGGTCGCCACCATGAGCGCCAGCAGAAACAGCAGCAGGGAAAACGAGGCGGCCATGGCCCATTGCAGAAGCTGGGCGTAATAGTTGAAGTCCGTATCCGCGGGCATCACACCGCGCACCAGCTTGGCCACGTCCGTGGTGGTCACCAGGCTGTGTTCGTGAAACACCTTGGCATTGAGCACCAGAATGGCGGCAAAAATGGCGCCGGCCAGCAGGGTTCGCTGCAGTCCGTCCAGCAGGGCGCGCCGCTTGGCGCGCGCGGAAAGGCCGGCGGCGTCTTCGGTCTGCTCGGCAAGTCCGGTCAGGTCATCGCGCAGGGCCTGCACGCCGGCGGCGTCCAGGGTCTGCGGATCCAGAAGGGCCAGACTGTCTGCCCGCTGCCGCAGGGCGGCGCACAGTTTCCTGAGTTCTTTTGCGTGGGAGGGTGCCATGCGTGTCGCGCCTTGTCTTGCGGTTGAGGGTTCACGCCAATCCGTACCCCATGCCTACATTCGATCCCAGCATAAAGGAAGCAGTCCCTTTCTTCAATCAGGAAAACAAATATGATGGCAGCCAGGTGGTCAGGGGCGGCCAAAGCGCCACCAGCGCCAGCACGGCCAGCAGGGCCGCCACATGGACGAGGGCCGCCCGGCTGGAGGCTCCCATGCCCTGCCCGGCCATGGCGCTGGACAGCATCAGGCACACCCCCATGGGCGGCGTGAGCATGCCGATGGCCAGATTCATGACCACCATCACCCCCATCTGCTCCGGCGCAAGCCCGGCGAGCCTTGCCAGGGGCGCCAGCAGGGGCACGAACAGCAGCAGGCAGGAGGTGGTTTCCAGGATGGCCCCGGCCAGCAGCAGGACAAGGTTGATCACCAGCAGCAGGACCAGGGGGGAGCCGGCCATATCCGCCAGCAGGACGCCGATGCGCGCCGGCGCCTGATCCATGGCCAGGATCCAGGTCAGGGGCGTGGCAGCGGCGATGATGCACAGCACCCTGGCGGCCGCGATGCCGGCATCCATGAAACAGCCCGGCAGCATGGCCGGCCGCAGCTCGCGGGTGCCCAGCAGTCCGGCCAGCACCACATAGCCCAGGCCCAGGGCGGCCGCTTCCGTGGCCGTGGCCATGCCCAGCAGGATGGAGCCCACTACCAGCACCGGCGCGGGCGCCACCAGCGCAGCCCGACGCAAAGCCGGCCCGAAGGCCGGGGCCGGCTCATCCACGACATCAACCGCACCAGCTGCCGCCACCGCGCGACGTTCCTGCATCCAGGCCACGGCCGCCAGGGCCACGGCCATGAGCAGTCCCGGCAGCAGGCCGGCGGTGAACAGTCGTCCCACGGACACGCCGGTGACGGCGCTATAGACGATCATGGGGATGCTCGGCGGGATGACGATGCCCATGGAGCCCCCCGCCGCCTGCAAGGCGGCAGCCCTGGCCGGCGGCATACCACGGCGGAGCATGGCCGGGATGAACAGCGCGCCCACAGCGGTGACGTCCGCCGCCGCCGAGCCGGACACGCCGGCGAACAGCATGGAGGCCAGCACGCAGGCCAGACACACGCCCATGCGGCCGCGGCCCAGCGCCGCCAGGGACACATCCATCAGGCGCGTCAGCATGCCGCCGGCTTCCATCACCCGGCCCATGATCATGAACAGCGGCACCGCCAGCAGGGCCTGCATGCTCGCGCCGCCGTGCAGGCGTTCCACCAGCAGTTCCAGCGGGTATCCACCCCACAGCAGCGCCGCCACACCGGCCGCGCCCATGGCTACGACAATGGGCACGCCCAGCAGGAGCAGCCCCAGAAACAACCCCAACGCCATCAGGCTCATGCAGCATCCACCTTGGCCGGGAGGCGCGCAGCGCCCAGCACCGCCGCCAGGCTGTGCAGCAGCATCAGGCCGGCGCAGACGGGAATGGCGGCGTAGGAGACAACCTTCGTCACCCCCAGGGCCGGATAGCGCTGCGGCCAGAGCAGATCGCACAGCAGCAGGCCATGATAGAGCAGGACGGCAAAGAAAAAGATGCCGGCCAGATGCGGGATGGCCCTGACCAGCTGCGTCGCGCCCGCGCCCGCGCTGCCCGTACGCCGGCCCGTGAACCAACCCGTGGCCGCCGCCAGCCCCAGATGTGTGCCGCGCCTCCAGGCGGCCACACCGCCCAGAAACGTCAGCCACACCAGCAGCACCTGGGCCAGCTCATCCGGCCAGGGCAAGGAATTATTGAGCACATAGCGGCACAGGGCCTGCAGACACAGCACCGCCGCGATGACGATACACAGCACCCCCAGCAGCCGTTCCGCCGCCACCCCGCCGACATGGGCTGCCCGATCCAGCCGGCATCCCACCGCATGCAGCCCTGCCGGGCGTGGCGTCCGACTCATGGTGCGGGCGTCCGTACCGCGTCCGGGCGTGCGGCGTCCAGCACCTGCAGCAGCAGTGTGCGGACGGCGGGATTCGCATACACCGGGGCCTCCAGCATGCCGGCAGCCCTGGTCCTGAAGCTCTCCACATCCGGCTCGGTCACCTGCATGCCCGCGGCCTTGAGGGCTTCCAGGTAGGAAGCTTCGTGCTCCCGGGCCCAGGCCCGCTGCTGTACCGCGGCCTGGCGCATGGCCGTCTGCACGGCCTGCTGCATGGGCGCATCGAGCCTGTCGAACCAGCGCTGGTTGGCCAGGCAGACATGGGCGGAATAGACGTGGCGCGTGAGGCTCAGGTGGCGCTGCACCTCGTGCAATCGGGCCTCGGCCACCACCCAGAGCGGGTTTTCCTGGCCATCCAGGGCGCCCTGGGCCAGTTCGGTGTAGATGGGCCAGCCCATGGGGGTAGGATTCGCGCCCAGCATCCGCCACAGGGCATGGTGCATGGCCGAGCGCATGACGCGGATCTTCAGGCCGGCCACGTCGGCCACGGCATGCACCGGGCGCTTGCTGTTGGTGAGGTGGCGGAACCCGTTTTCAGAAAAGGCCAATCCCTTGAAGCCCACCGCCCCCAGCTGGTCCAACAGCTGCATGCCGAGGGGGCCATCCAGCACGGCATCCACCTGGGCATGGGAAGCGAACAGGTATGGATAACTGATGACGGCCACCGCCGGCACGAACTCTTCCAGCGGGCCGGACGTGATGATGCCCAGTTCCACCGCGCCAAGCTGGATCTGCTGCAGGATGGCCGTCTCATCCCCCAGGGAGGCGGAATGCTGGATGGAGACGGTCAGAGGACCGCCCGGCAGCTCCCGGGTGGCATTCTCCACCAGCTCCTTGAAGGCCACGGCGGCCACATGCTGGGCCGACCCCGGCGTGGTGACGATGGCCAGGGTGACCTGCCGGGCGGCCCACGCCTGACCGGCAGGGACAGCCATGGCCGCCAGGATCATGAGGCACAGCATCGAACCGATGCGAAAATGTCGCATTGCGGCTCCATACGCGGCCTGGAACAAGCCGGCCGGGAAAGCTCCCGGCTTGCCCCTTCCGCCATGACGCGTTATTGTCTGCGCAGAGGAGTCTGTCATGTTCACCCTCAATGGCGTCGGCATCGATACCTCCACGTTTGTGCACACCGCTCCGGCGGCGCGCGAAGTGTGGACCGGCCCGCCGGCCAGAGAAGTCTGGACCGGTCAGGCTGCACGCGAGGTGTGGACCGGCCCGCCAGCCCGGGAAGTCTGGACCGCACCACCCGGGCATGTGGTGGCGGAAGGACCGGGACGCGTGATCACCCATCCGCCCACCAAGGAATTCTCCACCACAGGGGAAGGCAAGGTGGCTGTGCAGCCCGCCACCAAGCATTTCAGCACGACCAGAGAAGGACAACTCACGGTGCAGCCCGCCACCAGGGAATTCACCGTCACCCCGGAAGGCCGGCTGGTGGTGGATCGGGTCACCAACCCCGACTTCATCGAGCGCAGCGGCGGCGCCATCGTCTACGCCAGGGCCTGATTCCATTCCTCGGGCACATTGTTTTTGAAAAGAACTCTCGGAGGAAAACCTTTCTGAAGAAAGGTTCTTCCGCCCTTCAAGAGCTGGCCCCCTTTCCAAAGACTTTTTGTGGTGATTCCAGGATACTATCAATGTTTTGGAAGAGGAGAGCGCGAGAGGGGAACCCTTTTGAAAAAGGTTCTCCCCTCTCGCAACGCTCTTGTTTTAAAGATACTTTTCTCTATTTCCTGCCCGGCCGTTCCGCCCCGCAGGGAGCCGGCGTCAGGGGCGGCAGTTCTGCCGCCGCATCCAGGGCCGGCATGCGGGCCTGCAGGCCGGCCAGCCCGTCCAGTTGCAGGCCGTACCGGCTCCAGGGCAGGCCGGCATCCTTGAATTGTTGCGCAAATTTGCCCACATCCGCCCTGGCGCCGGCGGCCAGCCACTGGTGCCCGAGGGGCTGCACCTCGTCGCGTCCGGCCAGGGCCTTGAGCCGCGGGACGATGACCTGCGCCACCCACTGCGGGTCTGCACCGCGGCCCTGGGCCACGACGATGAAGGCGTGAAAATCAGCCTCCGGCCCGAACGCCGCGCGCGTGGGCCAGCCGCTTTCCTGCAGCAGGGGCGTCTCCAGCAATGGGCGCAGCAGATTCAGGTTCTCCGTGCCCACCCGCTGGGCCAGACCGGTGGTGGCGCCGGGCGTCAGAAAATAGGCCACATAGGCGCGCTTGACTTCGTCCGGCCAGGGGGCATCCACCACTTCGTACAAGGCATCGCGGATGCGCAGGTTTTCCTCGGCCAGGGCCGCCAGGACCGCAGCCAGGGTGTCCTTGTCCACCACGGGCTGCCGCTTGCGGGCGTCCAGGGGCACCAGGGCCAGGCGCAAGGCTTCCAGCCGGGATTGGGCCTGACACAGGGCGGCGTCGAGGTCGCCCGTTTCCGGAGCGGCCGGCATCGCCTTGGGCTGCCGGGCCTGGGCAACGCCCGCAGCCGTCGTCAGCAGCATCAACACCATCATTGCCTGCAGCAGTGTGCGCATGGCTGTTCCTGTCGCCCGAGCCGGGCGGTTGCGGGGGACCTGCCCCAGGTCTGTTGCGTGATGCATGCTCGCCGTCCTCATGCCGCGCTGCTGTGTCGGTCCAGGCTGCGATAGTTGATGGCCTCGGCCAGGTGCTCCACCCGCAACGGGTCTGCGCCTTCCAGATCCGCGATGGACCGGGCGATGCGCAGCACCCGCGTGAAGGCCCGGGCCGAAAGGCCCAGCCGCTGCACCGCCTTTTCCAGGAAGGTCCGGTGCTCCGCCTCCAGGGGGCAGAAGGTCTCCAGCCACTTGCCGGAGAGGTCCGCATTGGTGCGGCAGGGGGTGCCGGCATAGCGGCGGGCCTGACGATCCCTGGCGGCGAAGATCCTGCCGCGCATGGAGGCGGAATCCGCCCCGGAGGCGCGCTGCATCAGGTCTGTATGATGCACAGCCGGCACGTCCACGTGCAGGTCGATGCGGTCCAGCAACGGGCCGGAGAGCCGGCTGCGATACCGCTGCAACTGGGGCGGGGCGCAGGTGCAGGCATGGCGGGAATCGGTCAGGTAGCCGCAGGGGCAGGGATTCATGGCTGCCACGAGCATCATGTCTGCGGGGTAGGACAGGCTCATGGCGGCGCGGGAGATGGTCACTTCGCCGTCTTCCAGGGGCTGGCGCAGCACTTCCAGGGCGCTTTTCTTGAATTCCGGCAGCTCGTCCAGAAAGAGCACGCCGCGGTGCGACAGGGAGACTTCCCCGGGCCGCGGGTATGTGCCGCCGCCCACCAGGCCGGCATCGGAAATGGTATGATGCGGACTGCGGAACGGCCGCGTGACGACCAGCGCCTGGTTCGATCCCAGCCGGCCGGCCACGGAATAGATCTTGGTCACTTCCAGGGCTTCATCAAAGGTCAGCGGCGGCAGCACCGAGGGAATGCGCTGGGCCAGCATGGTCTTGCCCGAGCCGGGCGGCCCCACGAAGAGCAGGTTGTGCCCGCCGGCGGCGGCAATCTCAATGGCCCGCTTGGCGTGCTCCTGGCCTTTGACCTCGGCGAAATCGATGTGAAACTGCTCGCGCTCGTTCCAGAGGGTGGCCAGATCCACCGCCAGCGGCGTCAGGGGCCGCTCGCCGGAGAGATGCGCCACGGCCTGTCCCAGGCTGGCCACAGGGTAGACGTCCAACCCCTCCACCACGGCCGCCTCGGCAGCATTGGCCGTGGGACACAACAATCCGCGCGCGCCCTCGGCCCTGGCCCGGATGGCCAGGGGCAGCACGCCGGGTACGGATCTGAGTTCGCTGGTCAGGGAAAGTTCGCCGCAGGCATGCCACCCCGCCAGGGCTTCGGCCGGCAGCATCTCGGCCGCGGCCAGCAGCGCCAGGGCCAGGGGCAGATCAAAGCCGCTGCCTTCCTTGCGCCGGTCCGCCGGGGCCAGATTCACGGTGATGCGCGCCGGTGGCAGCCGAAAGCCGGCATTCTTCAGCGCCGCAAACACCCGCTCCTTGGCCTCGCGCACCGCGCCTTCGGCCAGACCCACCATGGAAAAGCCGGGCAGGCCCTGGCGGGCGCAGTCCACCTCCAAAGAGACGGCGAAGGCGTCGATGCCGTACAGCGCGGCGCAGGCGGCGGCGGCGATCATGCCGGCGTCAATGCACCAGGGTCCCGATGCGATTCCAGCGGATGGAGCCCATGCTTTCCCAGGACCAATAGATCATCCAGGCCTTGCCGCGCAGGTTGCCCACGGGCACGAAGCCCCAGAAGCGGGAGTCCAGGGAATCGTCGCGGTTGTCGCCCATCACAAAATAGTTGCCGTCGGGCACCACGATGGGATCCTTGTGGTCCCGCGGTCCCATCACCACATTGGGATCCACGAACTGCACATAGGATTCGTCCAGGGCCTGCCCGTTGCGGTACACTTTCTTGTCCTTGATCTCGATGGTGTCGCCGGGCATGCCGATGACGCGCTTGATGAAATCCTTGGACGGATCGTTGGGATTCTCGAAGACGATGATGTCGCCATGCTCGGGCGTGGCCCACATGGTCAGATAACTATGGGTGAAGGGCACCTTGATGCCGTACGAGAGCTTGGAGACCAGCAGGTAATCCCCTATCTGCAACGTCTGCAGCATGGATCCCGAGGGGATGGTGAACGCCTGCACCACGAACGCGCGGATGAACATGGCCAGCACAAAGGCGATGATGAGCGCCTCTGCGTATTCCTTGAGCATTTTTTGCCAGCGAGGAGTCATGCGAGTGTCCTTGTTGAATGCCGAAAGCCGCCGCGCCAAAGACGGGAAAAGCACGCAGGCACGGCGAGGAGGCCGCCTCGTTCCAGCGGGTCCCCTCGCCTTCCACCCTGCAGCGTGGTGCTAGTCTTCTCCCACTTTCAGGGCTGCGAGGAAGGCTTCCTGGGGAATTTCCACGTTGCCCATGCGCTTCATGCGCTTTTTGCCTTCTTTCTGCTTTTCCAGCAGTTTTCGTTTACGGGTAATGTCGCCGCCGTAGCATTTGGCGGTGACGTTCTTGCGCATGGGGGCAATGCGCTCACGCGCGATGACCTTCATGCCGATGGAGGCCTGGATGATGACCTCGAAGAGCTGCCGCGGGATGGTGTTCTTGAGCTTGGTGGCCACCATTCGGCCCATGCGATAGGCGTTGTCCCGGTGAACAATGGAGGACAGCGCATCCACCGGCTCGGTATTGATGAGAATATCCAGCTTCACCAAGTCCGCGGGCCGGTAGTCGATGATCTCGTAATCCAGGGACGCATAGCCCTTGGTGCAGGACTTGAGCTTGTCGAAAAAGTCGAAGACGATTTCTGCAAACGGCAGCTCATACGTAATGATAACCCGCGCCGAGGTAAGGAAACGCACGTCCTTCTGGGTGCCGCGACGCTCCTCGCACAGGGCGAAGATGGCCCCCACGAACTCGTTGGGCACATGGATTTCCATGCGCACGTACGGTTCAGCAAAGGAGGCGATTTCTCCGGGCGGCGGCAGGGAGGCGGGGTTGTCTATCTCCACCACCTTGCCCTTGGTCGTCTCCACCCGATAGGCCACGGTGGGCGCGGTGGTGATGAGCTGGGCCTCGAACTCCCGCTCCAGCCGCTCCTGGATGATTTCCATGTGCAGCATGCCCAGGAACCCGGCACGGAAGCCAAAACCCAGGGCCTGGGAGGTTTCCGGCTCGAAGCTGAAGGCGGTGTCGTTGATCTGCAATTTTTCCAGAGCGAACTTGAGGGATTCGTACTCCGCCGGCTCCGTGGGATACAGGCCGCAAAAGACCATGGGCTTGATCTTCTTGAAGCCGGGAAATGGCTGCTCCGTGGGGCGCAACGGATCGGTGATGGTGTCGCCCACGTTGGCATCGCCAAGATTCTTGATGTTGGCCGTCAGAAAGCCCACCTCACCCACGGAAAGTTCCTGCACGGCCAGGGCATCCGGTGAGAACACCCCCAGCTTGGTGACTTCGAAATCTTTCTTGGTGAAATGCATGCGGATTTTCTGGCCCACACGGATGGATCCGTCCAGGATGCGGAAGAGCACCACCACGCCCTGATAGCTGTCGTGCCAGGAGTCGAACACCAGCGCCCGCAGCGGGGCGGCGGCATCGCCCGTGGGCGGCGGCAGCTTGGTGACGATGGCCTCCAGCACCTTTTCCACGTTCAGCCCGGTCTTGGCCGAGACGGCAATGGCGTCGGCACAGTCCAGGCCGATGCTCTCCTCCACTTCCTGCTTCACGCGGTCGGCGTCGGCGCTGGGGAGGTCCACCTTGTTCAGGACGGGGATGATTTCCAGATTGTGATCCAGGGCCAGATACACGTTGGCCAGGGTCTGGGCCTCCACCCCCTGGG
Source organism: Megalodesulfovibrio gigas DSM 1382 = ATCC 19364 (assembly GCF_000468495.1). NCBI lineage: Bacteria > Pseudomonadati > Thermodesulfobacteriota > Desulfovibrionia > Desulfovibrionales > Desulfovibrionaceae > Megalodesulfovibrio > Megalodesulfovibrio gigas. The sequence goes on along the minus strand of NC_022444.1, from coordinate 1,897,906 downwards.
TGGCGTCCACCACCAGCAGGGCGCCTTCGCAGGCGGCCAGGGAGCGCGAGACTTCGTAGCTGAAGTCCACGTGACCAGGGGTGTCGATGAGGTTCAGGATGTACTGCTTGCCGTCCGCCGCCTTGTACGGCAGGCGCACGCTCTGGGCCTTGATGGTGATGCCGCGTTCGCGCTCCAACTCCAGGCGGTCCAGATACTGCTCGCGCTTGTCGCGATCGGCAATCAGGCCCGTTTTTTCCATGAGCCTGTCGGCCAGGGTGGACTTGCCGTGGTCAATGTGCGCGATAATGCTGAAATTTCTAATGAGTTTTGGATCGGTCATTCTTTGTGTCTGGCGTATGGCTGGCGTGCGCCGGGTGCATTGAAAACGCGAAACCCCCTGCCTGCTTGCGCAGTCGCGGGGTATGAAACGCGCGCGTCAAGGCGGGAGTCCCCTGCCCTGCGCTCCGACTTCTCTTACTGGAAAGCCCTGGCGAAGTCTAATGGAAGGATGCGGGCTTTCCAAAAAAAGCGGCGCCCCGAAGGACGCCGCTGTGATGCGATGCGAGGAGCCTGCTACCCGTCGATGAGCAGCGGGTTGTCCTCCAGCTCTTCCAGGAACTTGTCGGGCCGTTCGGGCTGGTCCGGCACGGCGATTTCCGCATCCACGTATTTGCGGTAGCCCGTGCCCGCCGGGATGAGCCGGCCGACGATGACGTTTTCCTTCAGGCCGCGCAGGGGATCTTCCTTGGCCAGCAGAGAGGCCTCGGTGAGCACCTTGGTGGTTTCCTGGAAGGAGGCGGCAGAGATGAAGCTGTCCGTGGTGAGGGATGCCTGGGTGATGCCCAGCACCAGCGGTTCACCCTGGGCAGCGCGCTTGCCTTCCATGATGGCGCGGTTGTTTTCTTCCATGAAGCGATGCTTGTCCACCTGCTCGCCCAGGAGGAAGGTGGTGTCGCCCGGATCGAGGATGCTGATTTTCTTCAGCATCTGCCGGACAATGACCTCGATGTGCTTGTCGTTGATATTCACGCCCTGGAAGCGGTACACGTCCTGGATTTCTTCCACCAGGTAGTTGGCCAGGAACTTTTCGCCCTTGATCTTCAGGATGTCGTGCAGTTCCGGGTAGCCTTCGGTCAGCAGTTCGCCGGCTTCCACGAAGTCGCCGTCCTGGACGGTGATGTGCTTGCCCTTGGGGATGAGGTATTCCTTGAGCTCGCCGGCTTCGGGGGTGACCACCAGACGGCGCTTGCCCTTGGATTCCGTGCCGTGGGTGACGATGCCGTCGATTTCCGACACCACGGCGAGGTCCTTGGGCTTGCGGACTTCAAAGAGCTCGGCCACGCGGGGAAGACCGCCCACGATGTCCTTGGTCTTGGAGGTTTCGCGGGGCTTACGGGCGATGATGTCCCCGGCTCTCACTTCCATGCCGTCGCGCACCATGAGGATGGCGCCCACGGGCAGGGTGAACACGGCCGGGATGGCCGAATCCGGCCGCGGCCGCGGCGAGCCCGAGGCATCGCACACGGAGATGGAGGGTTTGAAGTTGGTGGACCGGTATTCGATGATGGTCTGGGTGGCCATCTTGGTGATTTCGTCGGTCTTTTCCTGGAAGGTCTTGCCGTCGATGATGTCCGTGAACTTGACCACGCCGTCCACGTCGGTGACGAAGGGCTCGTTGAAGGGGTCCCACTCGGCCAGGACCTGCCCCTTGCGGATCTGGTCGCCGGCCTGCACGTGCAGCTTGGCGCCCGTGGGCAGGACGTACTTTTCACGCTCGCGGCCCTGCTCGTCCACGATGCTGATCTGCCCGCTCTTGCCGAGCACCAGGAACTTGCCCTCGACGTTCTTGACCATCTTCACGCGGGACATGGCCACCGTGCCGGCGTGCTGCGCCTGGATGGAGGAGCGCTCGACTTCACGCGAGGCCGTACCGCCGATGTGGAAGGTACGCATGGTCAGCTGGGTGCCGGGTTCGCCGATGGACTGCGCGGCGATGATGCCCACGGTTTCGCCGATGTTCACCAAATCGCCCCGGGCCAGGTCGCGGCCGTAGCAATGGGCGCACACGCCGTGGCGGCTCTGGCAGGTGAGCGTGGAGCGCACCATGACCGAGGAGATGCCGCGGTCTTCGATCATCAGGGCCAGCTCTTCATTGACGAGCGTGTTGGCCGGCAGCATTTCTTCCAGGGTGTCCGGATCGAAGATGGGGAACAGGAGCGAGCGGCCGAGGATACGCTCGGACAGGCGAACCTTGATGTCCCCGCCCTTGACCAGATGCCCGATTTCCAGGCCGTCCACAGTGCCGCAATCGACTTCCCCGATGATCACGTCCTGCACCACGTCCACCAGACGACGGGTGAGGTACCCGGAGTTGGCGGTCTTGAGGGCCGTGTCGGCCAGGCCCTTTCGTGCGCCGTGGGTGGAGGTGAAGTACTGCAGCACCGAGAGCCCCTCGCGGAAGGAGGAGGTGATGGGCGTTTCGATGATTTCGCCGGAAGGCTTGGCCATCAGGCCGCGCATGCCGGCGAGCTGGCGCATCTGGTCTGCGTTGCCTCGGGAGCCGGAGTGGCTCATCATGTAGATGGGGTTAAAGCTGATGTTGGCTTCCACCCTGCCGGTTTTGGGATCAGTGATGAAGTCCTGGCTGATCTCGTCCATCATCTCCTTGGAGACGGCGTTGGTGACCTTGGTCCAGACGTCCACCACCTTGTTGTACTTCTCTGTCTTGGTGATGATACCTTCGCGGTACTGCTGCTCGATCTGGTCCACTTCGTTGCGGGCGTCTTCCAGGAGTTTGGGCTTCTTGGAAGGGATTTGCAGATCCTTCACGCCAATGGTCACGCCGGCGCGGGTGGCGAACTCGTAGCCGGTATCCTTGAGGCGGTCGCACAGGATGACCGTGGCCTTGGTGCCGGCGCGGCGGTAGGTCTCGCCCACCAGACGGGCGATGTTCTTTTTGGTGAGGATCTGGTTCACCATTTCAAAAGGCACCTGCTCGGGCACCACCTGCCCCAGGATGACGCGGCCGGGCGTGGTGTCCAGCAGTTCGCCATCGATGCGGCACTTGATGCGGGCGTGCAGATCCACGGTGTTGGCGTCGTACGCGGCAATGACTTCCCACGGCGCGGTGAAGATCTTGCCTTCCCCACGCTGGAAGCTGCGCTCCACGGTGAGGTAGTACAGCCCGAGCACGATATCCTGCGACGGCACGATGACCGGCGAGCCGTTGGCGGGCGACAGAATGTTGTTGGTGCTCATCATGAGCACGCGGCATTCGATGTTCGCCTCCACGGAAAGGGGCACGTGCACGGCCATCTGGTCGCCGTCAAAGTCGGCGTTGTAGGCGGAGCAGACCAGCGGGTGCAGCTGGATGGCCTTGCCTTCCACCAGGGTGGGTTCAAAGGCCTGAATGCCCAGACGGTGCAGCGTGGGCGCGCGGTTGAGCAGGATGGGATACTCCCGCACCACTTCTTCCAGGATGTCCCACACCACCAGCTCTTCGCGTTCCACCATCCGCTTGGCGGATTTGATGGTGGAGGCCAGCTCTCTTTCTTCCAGCTTGGCATAGATGAAGGGCTTGAACAGCTCCAGGGCCATCTTCTTGGGCAGGCCGCACTGGTGCAGCTTGAGCTTGGGGCCCACCACGATGACGGAACGGCCGGAGTAATCCACGCGCTTGCCCAGCAGGTTCTGGCGGAACCGGCCCTGCTTGCCCTTGATCATGTCCGAGAGAGACTTCAGGGGCCGGCCGTTGGTGCCGGTGATGGCCCGACCGCGGCGACCGTTGTCAAAGAGCGCGTCCACCGCTTCCTGCAGCATGCGCTTTTCGTTGCGGATGATGATGTCCGGCGCGCCAAGCTCGATGAGCCGCTTGAGGCGGTTGTTCCGGTTGATCACCCGGCGGTAGAGGTCGTTCAGGTCCGAGGTGGCGAAGCGGCCGCCGTCCAGGGGCACCAGGGGGCGCAGCTCGGGCGGAATGACCGGGATGACTTCCAGAATCATCCACTCGGGCCGGTTGCCGCTTTCCAGGAAGGCTTCAATGATCTTGAGCCGCTTGGTGAGCTTTTTCTTCTTGGTCTGGGAGCGGGTGGTCTGGCTGTCCTCGCGCAGTTCCACGCGCAGGGTTTCCAGGTCCAGCTCTTCGAGCAGGGAGCGCACGGCTTCCGCGCCCATGCCCACCTTCACGGCGTCCTCGCCGTAGTGGTCCAGCACCTGCATGTACTGCTCTTCCGTGATGACCTGATACTTCTGCAGCGTGGTGCCACCGGCGTCCAGCACCACATAGGAATCAAAGTAGAGGACCTTTTCCAGGTCCGCCATGGTCATGTCCAGGAGCGTGCCGATTTTGGACGGCAGGGTCTTGAGGAACCAGATGTGCGCCACGGGCGCGGCCAGCTCGATGTGGCCCATGCGTTCGCGACGAACCTTGGACGCAATGACTTCCACGCCGCACTTTTCGCAGACAATGCCGCGGTGCTTCATGCGCTTGTACTTGCCGCAGTTGCACTCGTAATCCTTCACCGGGCCGAAGATCTTGGCGCAGAACAGGCCATCGCGCTCCGGCTTGAAGGTGCGGTAGTTGATGGTCTCCGGCTTCTTGACTTCCCCGAAGCTCCATTCCCGGATCTTCTCCGGCGAGGCGATGGAGATCTTGATGGCCTTCAGGGTATGGCTGGTGACCGCCTGATTGGCGGCGCCGCGGAAGGAGAACAAATCGTCCAGACTCATATATCGACTCCCTGGCGTGACAGGTGGTTGCCGTGGGATGGTTGCTGCAATTGCCGGATTAGTTGTTGGAGAGGAACTGCGGTTCCCGTCTGGCCTTTTTGCGTTCTTCCTCGATGAGGGTCACGTCCAGGCCCAGGCTCATCAGTTCTTTCACCAGCACGTTGAAGCTCTCGGGCAGGCCTGCTTCCAGGAAGTTCTCGCCCTTGACGATCTTCTCGTACATTTTCACGCGACCGGCCACGTCGTCCGACTTGACGGTGAGGAATTCCTGCAGCAAGTGCGCCGCGCCGTAGGCTTCCAGCGCCCACACTTCCATTTCCCCCAGCCGCTGGCCGCCGAACTGGGCCTTGCCGCCCAGGGGCTGCTGCGTGACCAGGGAGTACGGGCCTGTGGAGCGGGCGTGGATCTTCTCGTCCACCAGGTGGTGCAGCTTGAGCATGTACATGACGCCCACGGTGACGCGGTTCATGAACTCGTCGCCGGTGCGGCCGTCGTAGAGCACGCTCTTGCCGTCGTCAGGCAGGCCGGCCAGGGCCAGCCAGGACCAGATTTCGTCTTCGTGGGCGCCGTCAAAGACCGGCGTCTTGGTGACGATGCCGTTGCGCAGATCCCGGGCCATGGGGATGAGTTCCTCATCGCTTACTTCCGCCAGCATGGCTTCGATTTCCGAGGTCTTGAAGACACGGGAGATCTCCGCGCGCAGGACTTGCGGGTCCACGGCGGCGTCGGCCATGCGGGCCAGCTGGGCGCCCAGCTCGCGCGCGGCCCAGCCCAGGTGGGTTTCCATGATCTGCCCGATGTTCATACGCGAAGGCACGCCCAGGGGGTTGAGCACGATGTCCACGGGGGTGCCGTCGGCAAAGAAGGGCATGTCCTGGATGGGCAGAATGCAGGAGACAACGCCCTTGTTGCCGTGGCGGCCGGCCATCTTGTCGCCCACGGAGAGCTTGCGCTTCACGGCGATGTGAACCTTGACCATCTTGATGACGCCGGGGGGCAGGTCGTCCCCCTCGGTCACGCGGCCCTTCTTCACTTCATAGAAGCGGTTGATGAAGGCCAGCTGGTTGTCGTACTCGTCCAGCAGGGCCTGAATTTCGTCGTTGGTTTCCTTGCTCTTGAACAGACCGGCCATCTTTTTGATGGGCGCGTCGTCCAGCATGTCGCGGGTCAGGGTGTGGCCGGTTTCCGCCAGCACCTGGCCCTTTTTCTTGCCCATGAGGTTGGTGACGATCTGCTTGCCCTGGATGAGACCCCAGATCTTGTCGCGCATGCTGTTGGTCAGGGCGGTGATGTGCTGCCCTTCCATGCGCTCCAGGCGGGCCAGTTCCCAATCCTCAATGGCCTTGGTGCGTTCGTCCTTCTCGCCGCTTCTGCGGTTGAAGACCTTGACGTCGATGATGGTCCCTTCAATGCCCGGGGGCACTTTGAGGGAGGTGTTTTTCACGTCGCGGGCCTTGTCGCCGAAGATGGCGCGCAGCAGCTTTTCTTCCGGGGTGAGCTGGGTTTCGCCCTTGGGGGTGATCTTGCCCACCAGGATGTCATCCGCCTTGACGTTGGCGCCGATGCGGATGATGCCGCTCTCGTCCAGATTGCGGAGCATGTCTTCGGAGACGTTGGGGATATCCCGCGTCACTTCCTCGGGGCCAAGCTTGGTGTCCCGGGCCACCACTTCGAACTCCTCGATGTGCACGGAGGTGTACACGTCTTCCTTCACCACGCGTTCGGAGATGAGGATGGAGTCTTCGAAGTTGTACCCGCACCAGGGCATGAAGGCCACCAGCAGGTTCTTGCCCAGGGCCAGCTCGCCATTCTGGATGGAGGGACCGTCGGCCAGCACGGTGCCGCGCTTGACCTTGGTGCCGGGAATGGCCAGGGGCCGCTGCCCGAAGCAGGAGTTCTGGTTGGACTTGTGGTACTTCTGCAGCTCGTAGGCCTTCACCCCGCCGGTGCGCTTGTGCAGGTCGCCCTCGTAGCTGACGATGACGCGCTGGGCGTCCGCATGGCGCACCACGCCTTCGCCCTCGGCCAGCAGACAGGAGCCGGAGTCCTTGGCCACCACGCCTTCCATGCCCGTGCCCACCAGGGGCACTTCGGGCCGCAAGAGCGGCACGGCCTGGCGCTGCATGTTCGAGCCCATGAGGGCGCGGTTGGCGTCGTCATGTTCCAGGAAGGGGATGAGCGCGGCGGAGATGGAGACCATCTGGCTGGGCGAGATGTCCATCAGGGTCACTTCTTCCCGCGGGCTCATGAGCACGTCGCCCTTCATCCGGGTGGTGAGCATGTCGGCTTCGAAGCCGCCGTCATCCTGCAAGGTGGCGTTGGCCTGGGCGATGACTTCGTCATACTCCCGGGAGGCGTCCAGGAAGTAGATGTCGCTGGTGACCTTGCTGTCCTTGACCACGCGATACGGCGTTTCGATGAAGCCGAAGTCGTTCACCCGGGCGTAGGTGGTCAATGAGACGATGAGGCCGATGTTCGGGCCTTCCGGTGTTTCGATGGGGCAGATACGGCCGTAGTGGGAGACGTGCACGTCGCGCACTTCAAAGCCGGCCCGCTCACGGGTGAGGCCACCGGGCCCAAGGGCCGAAAGCCGGCGCTTGTGGGTGACTTCGGAGAGCGGGTTGGTCTGGTCCATGAACTGGGAGAGCTGGGAGGTGCCGAAGAACTCCTTGAGCACAGCCGCCACGGGCTTGGGGTTGATGAGGTCGTGGGGCATCAGCGTGGCCACTTCCTGCAGGCTCATGCGCTCCTTGATGGCGCGCTCCATGCGCACCAGGCCGATGCGGTACTGGTTTTCCACCAGTTCGCCCACGGGCCGCACGCGGCGGTTGCCCAGGTGGTCGATGTCGTCGGCCGGGCCGTGGGAGTCCTTCAGGCGGCACAGCAGGCGGATGGCGGCCAGGATGTCCTCATCGGAAAGGGTCCGCTCGTCGCGGGTCTGCGGGAAGCTCAGACGCTGGTTGAGCTTGTAGCGGCCCACGGGGGAGAGGTCGTAATAATCCGCGTTGCGGAACAGGTTCTCGAAGAACGCGGCGGCGATTTCGGGCGTGGGCGGGGAGCTAGGGCGCAGGCGGCGGTAGATTTCCACCTGGGCCTGTTCCATGTCTGCGGTCTTGTCCAGCATCAGGGTGTCGCGCATGGAGGGGGACACGTCCGTGCCGCGGGTGTGCAGCACGGGCAGCCGCTCAATGCCGGCCGCCTGGAGCTTGCCCAGCAGATCCATGGTGATGTCGTCCCCGGCTTCGGCCATGACCTCGCCCGTCTCGGGGTTGGCCATGTCCTTGGCCAGGAACAGGCCTTCCAGGGTTTCCCGGGCCAGGGGCACCACCTCGACGTTCTTTTCGCCGAAGATGCGCCAGTGGCGCTTGGTCAGGGGCTTGCCAGCCTCCACGATGACCTTGCCGTCGGCGTCGGTGATGTCGTTGACCGGCGTTTCCTTGCGGTACATGTGCTTTTGCACTTCCCACAGCACGCGCTCGGTATCCAGGCGGTACCACTCGGTTTCATAAAAATAGTCAAGGATGTCCGCCTTGTTCATGCCCATGGCCTTGAACAGGATGGTGGCGGGCATCTTGCGGCGGCGGTCGATGCGGACGTACAGGATGTCCTTGTGGTCAAAATCGAAATCCAGCCAGCTGCCGCGCATGGGGATGATGCGGCAGGAGTACAGCACGCGGCGGCTGGAGTGCGTCTTGCCGGAATCATGCTCGAAGATGATGCCGGGGGAGCGCTGCAGCTGGTTGACGATGACGCGCTCGGTGCCGTTGATGATGAAGGTGCCCTTGTCCGTCATCAGGGGGAGCTTGCCAAAATAAATGGGCTGCTCCTTCATGTCGCGCAGGGTACGGATGCCGGTTTCGACATCCACATCGAAGACCACCAGGCGGACCTGGATTTTGATGGGGGCCTCGAAAGTCAGGCCCTTGGAGATGCACTCGTCCTCATCGTACTCGGGGTCGTAGATCTCGTAGCCGACGTACTCCAGACTGGCCGTCTTGTTGAAGTCCTCGATGGGGAAGACGCTGCGGAACACGGCTTCCAGGCCCACGTCGGGCTTGCGGTCTTCCGCCGCCACGCCGATTTGCAGGAACTGCCTGTAGGACTCCACCTGCAGGTCCAATAGGTGCGGGATGGGCAGGGAGTGGTGAATCTTGCCGAATTTCTTGACGAGCTGACCCATTGTCGATCCTTTGCGTGTGCGGACTGCGGACTTCCTGCCATGCGGCTGCGTGGGCACGGCGCGCAGGGCGGCGCGGCGGGAAGGCCGTGGTCAGTGGCGATAAGGTGGACCGTTAGCGGCGCATTTCCCTAAAATGAAAAAAAGCTGGGCAACGTACAACATCCCGAGCGCCTCCTACAGGGGAGCGCCCAGGGCTGTTGACGTTCACGCCAGCAACAAGTATCTGGAATGAAAACTCATTCGTGTGGCACGTTGGCAAAGCAGACGCCTTTATGGACGCCATCGCGGGCCGCCGTATCTGGGTCTATTAGCCCGCGCGTACAAAAAAAGCAAGGGAGTTGGAGAAAAAAAACCGGACGCCCTGCCACAGCAAGGCGCCCGGGTGCACATTCATCCAAACGACTACTTGACTTCCACCGTGGCGCCGGCTTCTTCCAGCTGCTTCTTGGCGGCTTCGGCGTCTTCCTTGGACACGGCTTCCTTGATGGGCTGGGGAGCAGCGTCCACCTTGTCCTTGGCTTCCTTCAGGCCCAGGCCGGTGAGGGCGCGCACGGCCTTGATGACGGCGATCTTGTTGCCGCCGGCTTCCTTGAGGATGACGTCGAATTCGGTCTTTTCTTCCACTTCTTCAGCGGGGGCGTCAGCAGCGCCCATGCCGGGCATCATCATCATGCCGGCCATGGGGGCAGCAGCAGACACGCCGAACTTTTCTTCCAGTTCCTTGATGAAGTCAGCCAGCTCCAGCACGGTCATATTGGAGATGAAGTCAACAACTTGTTCTTTGGTCACGGTAGACATTGGAAAGCTCCTTGGGGGGTGAAGAACGGTGGCGAGGCGCTAGGCGGCTGCCTTTTCCTTCTCGTCTTTGATGGCGGTCAGCACGTTCAAGAACGACCGAGGCACATTGGCCAGCAGGCTCACAAAGTTCTGGGGCACGGCGCGCATGGTCCCCAGGGCCTGGGCCAACAACTCGGGCCGGCTCGGCAGCTTGGAGAGGTCTTTGAGACCTTCGTCGCTGATCTGCTTGCCCTGCAGGTTGGCGTAGCGGATGGTGAACTTCTTGTTGGATTTGGCGTAATCGGTGATGACCTTGGCGGTCAGCACCGGATCGTCATATCCAATGACCACAGCGCAGTTCTCCTTGAGCACATCGCCCAAGGGTTTAAATGCGCTTTCGGTAAAGGCGATCCGCGCCAGGGTGTTCTTGACGACTTGCAGATCAATCTGCTGCGCTCTGAGCTTCACCCTGAGGTCGGTCATTTCCTCTACCTTGAGGCCCTTGAAGTCCGTGACCACCATGATCTGCGCCTTGCCTGCCTTGACGCGCAAGGCGTCGATGATGGCGGCTTTTGCGTTTCTATCCATGGTCACTGCTCCTTTTCCCGGGACGTCCCGGGAAATCAGTCCTCAGGCACAGAAAATGAGCCAAAGTCTCGGCAGGACGCTTCAGGACCCGAAAGCCCGCCTGCTGTCTTCGACTCGTCCCCGTGTCTGTCTGTCGACGAACGAACATGCACACTGCATGCCCCCTCGTCTCTATCGCGTCGTTCCGCCGCGCGCCGGCGGACGTGGTGCGCTGTAATAACGCGAGGGGATGCCCTGGCGTGGTGCGCCGGCATCCCCTCGCGCGAGTGGCGTCCTGATTAGCTGGCGCCTTCGAGCATCTTGCGAACGCTCAGGGCGTCCACTTTCACGCCGGGCCCCATGGTGGTGGCCAGGGCCACCTTCTTGAGGTACGTTCCCTTGGCGGCGGAGGGCTTCAGACGAACCACATGGTCCACCAGGGCCTTGAGGTTGTCCAGGAGCTTTTCCGGCCCGAAGGACACCTTGCCCAGGGGAGCGTGGAGCACGCCGGCCTTGTCCACCTTGAATTCCACGCGGCCGGCCTTCATTTCGCGCACCGCGGTGGCGAGGTCGAAGGTCACCGTGCCGGTTTTGGCGTTGGGCATGAGGCCGCGCGGGCCGAGGATACGGCCAATCTGGCCCACCTTGGCCATCATATCCGGGGTGGCCACGGCCTTGTCAAACTCAAGGAAGCCTTCCTTGATTTTGTCCACCAGATCGTCGCCGCCAACGATGTCCGCCCCGGCATCGCGGGCTTCGGCCACCTTGTCGCCTTTGCAGAAGACGGCCACGCGCACGGTCTTGCCCAGGCCATGCGGCATGGTGACAGCGCCGCGGACCATCTGGTCGGAATACTTGGGATCCACTCCCAGATTCATGGCCACGTCCACCGTTTCATCGAATTTGGCCACGCGGCTCGCCACGGCGAGCTTCATGCCTTCTTCAATGTCATAGAGCTTCAGCGGATCAATGGCTTCCGCAGCCTTGCGATAGTTCTTGCCGTGTTTGGGCATGACATGTCTCCTGTGAAACTAGCCTTGGATATCAATGCCCATGCTGCGGGCGGTACCCATGATGGTCTTCATGGCAGCGGGAAGATCCGCGGCAGTCATGTCCACCATCTTGAGTTTGGCAATTTCCTCAACCTGCGCCATGGTGAGGGTGCCAATCTTGTTGCGGTTGGGCTCACCGGACCCCTTGTCTTTCTTGGCGGCCTTCATCAGCAGCACCGAGGCCGGAGGGGTCTTGGTGATGAAGGTGAAGGTACGGTCGGCGTAAATGGTGATTTCCACCGGAATGATGGTGCCGACCTGATCCTGGGTCTTGGCGTTGAAAGCCTTGCAGAACTCCATGATATTCACGCCGTGCTGGCCCAGGGCGGGACCGACTGGCGGAGAAGGGTTGGCCTTGCCGGCCTGGAGCTGCAGCTTCACCTTGCCCGTAATTTTCTTGGCCATGACTTTCTGCCTCGCTTGAACCGTCTCGATGCGAAACCGCGTGCCGGGGCCTAGCCCTTGGTCACCTGGACGAAGTCCAGTTCCACCGGCGTCTGGCGGCCGAAGATGGAGACTTCCACCCGCAGTTTGCCTTTGTCGTAATTGACATCGTCCACCACGCCGTTGAAGCCGTTGAAGGGCCCGTCGATCACGCGCACTTCGTCCCCGCGTTCAAAGTGGAACTTGGGCCGGGGCTGCTCCTGTCGGCTGACCATCATTTCAAGAATGCGCTGGGCCTCATGCTCATGCATGGGGCTGGGCTTGTTCTTGCCCCCCAGAAACGCCGAGACCTTGGGGATGTTAAGCACCATGTAGGCGGACTCGTCGTTCATCAGCATCTTGACCATCACGTACCCAGGGTAGAACTTGCGGGTGGAGGTGCGCTTAATGCCTTGCACCAGTTCCACCACTCGCTCCGTAGGCACCACCACTTGCTTGATGTAGCCCTTGTCCTGCCCGGTACGCATCATTTCAAGCAGCGTCTTTTCCACACGCTGTTCGAACCCTGAAAAGGTATGCAATATATACCAGCGGGCCTTGGGGCCGGCGCCTTCCTGGAGTTCCAGAGAAGGCTGAGGCGCCTGGGGGCCGGTTTCCATTTCCGTCATAGCCCCCCCTAGGAAAGCAACAACTCCACAATTTTGGACAAGGACATGTCCGTCAGCCCCAGGAACACTGCCATCACCACCGTCAACACGAGCACGGCAATGCTTGTGGCCTGTGCTTCCTTGCGCGAAGGCCAAGTGATCTTCTTCAGTTCGACCTTGGCTTCTTCAAAGAACTCCTTGAGCTCCTGCACCTTGCGGGCCAAGCCTTGGGGGGAGTCAGCTTCTTTTTTGGCACCATCGCGACGGGCAGACTTGCTGGCCGCAGGCGTTGCCTTGTCGCGGGCCGCCTTGTCGCGGGCCTGGGCGCCAGGAGAATTCTTACGTTCCGTGTCGCTCACATGGGCCATGATACACAACCTTCGCATTTCGGCCGCAGCTGGGGCCGGAGTTCGGCCACGGTACGTCCTGTTAGCTGGGCGCCTGCGCCGCTGCCACAAGCGGCTTTTCGAAATAAATATGGCAGGGCAGGAGGGACTCGAACCCCCAACATCCGGTTTTGGAGACCGGCGCTCTACCATTAGAGCTACTGCCCTGCGCTTCACGCGCCGCGAAACTTACAGACTACTTGGTTTCGCGATGCACCGTGTGCTTTTTGTCCCACGGGCAGTACTTCTTGACTTCAAGACGCCCGGTGGTGTTCTTCTTGTTCTTTTCCGTCGCGTAGTTGCGGCGTTTGCATTCCGTGCAGGCAAGCTGGATGTTGATGCGCATCTGGTTACTCCATGATCTCAGACACAACGCCAGCGCCAACCGTGCGGCCGCCTTCGCGGATGGCGAAGCGCATGCCTTTTTCCATGGCGATGGGGTGGATGAGCTCGACCTCGAAGGTCGCGTTATCGCCGGGCATGACCATTTCCACGCCCTCGGCCAGCTTGATCACGCCAGTCACGTCCGTGGTCCGGATGTAGAACTGGGGGCGATAGCCGGTGAAGAACGGCGTGTGCCGGCCGCCTTCTTCCTTGGAGAGCACGTACACTTCCGCCTTGAACTTCTTGTGCGGGGTGATGGAACCGGGCTTGGCAAGCACCTGGCCGCGTTCCACATCCTCACGCTTGACGCCGCGAAGCAGCGCACCAATGTTGTCGCCGGCCTGGCCCTGATCCAGCAGCTTGCGGAACATTTCCACGCCCGTGCAAGTGGTCTTCACCGTGTTCTTGATGCCGATGATTTCCACTTCCTCGCCCACTTTCACAATCCCGCGCTCCACGCGACCGGTCACCACAGTGCCGCGGCCGGAGATGGAGAACACGTCTTCGATGGGCATCAGGAAGGGCTTGTCGATGTCGCGCACGGGCTCGGGGATGAAGCTGTCGCACGCGGCCATCAGTTCGTGGATGCAGGCGGTGGCCGGATCGTCAGCCGTATCGACCTGCAGCGCGCCCAGGGCAGAGCCGCGGATCACCGGGATGTCGTCGCCGGGGAAGCCGTACTTGGAGAGCAGCTCGCGCACTTCCAGTTCCACCAGCTCCAGCAGTTCTTCGTCATCCACCAGGTCCACTTTGTTCATGAACACCACCAGCGTGGGCACGCCGACCTGACGGGCGAGCAGGATGTGCTCACGGGTCTGGGGCATGGGGCCGTCAGTGGCGGCCACCACGAGGATGGCGCCGTCCATCTGGGCTGCGCCGGTGATCATGTTCTTGATGTAGTCGGCGTGGCCGGGGCAGTCCACGTGCGCGTAATGGCGATTGGCGGTTTCGTACTCCACGTGGGCCGTGGCGATGGTGATGCCGCGTTCCTTTTCTTCAGGCGCCTTGTCGATCTGGTCGAAGGCGATGAACTTGGACTGGCCCTTCATCGACAACACCTTGGTGATGGCAGCCGTCAGCGTGGTCTTGCCATGGTCGATGTGCCCGATGGTGCCGATGTTAACGTGCGGCTTGGACCGTTCGAATTTTGCCTTGCCCATGCTATAACCCCTTGCAGCGTTTGCGTTCGTATCGTTGGCACGCGTTGCCCGGCGTTTCTCCCGGCGAGGCGGTCTATCCTGGCGGCCAACAGCCGGAGACATCGCCACATGGGCCGGGCCTGCCCAAAAAAAATGTACTGGAGCCCATGACCGGATTTGAACCGGTGACCTCTTCCTTACCAAGGAAGTGCTCTGCCGACTGAGCTACATGGGCCCTCTTGCCATGACGAGAGGAGTGGTGTGAAGTGGCGGGACATGCGAGTGGAGCGGGAAACGGGACTCGAACCCGCAACCCTCAGCTTGGAAGGCTGATGCTCTAGCCATTGAGCTATTCCCGCGTCCTGCTTCCCCTGCACCGTAGTTCCACAACAGCGACTCGCAGATGCGACACCGTCTCCTACAGCCATCAGGCTTGCAATGCAATATGGTGGAGGGGGGTGGATTTGAACCACCGAAGGCGTACGCCGACAGATTTACAGTCTGTTCCCTTTGGCCACTCGGGAACCCCTCCACTGGAGCTGGCGATGGGACTTGAACCCGCAACCTGCTGATTACAAGTCAGCTGCTCTACCATTGAGCTACGCCAGCGTGCCTTTCAAAGAACTGCCGCGCGTTGGTTGCGCGCTGCAAAGATGGTTTCAATACGCAGACGGCGCCGGCCCGTCAAGCAGAATTTTATTCCGCCGCAAAAAAAGTTGTCTCACCCTGCGCGGCGCGCCCGGAGCATGCGGTCCAGTCCAGCCAGATCCCGCACCACATCCACCTCGCACCAGGGGCCATCCGCCAGCAGCATCGCGGCGCGAGGTCCCTGCAACCACCCTATTTCACAGACAAACAATCCGCCAGGGGCAAGCACCCTGCCCGCTTCCCCTGCCAGGGGGGCCAGGGCGGCAAGGCCGTCGTCCTCCGGCGGTGCGGCGTGGGGCACCAGGGCGGCCGCCGGCTCGAAATTTCGCACGCCCGGGTCCAGCTCGATGTATTCCCGCGGGGACACGTACGGCGGATTGGCCACCACCACGTCGGCCCAGCCATCGGCCAGGGGCAGGCAGGCAAAATCCGACTCCAGGAGCGCCACCCGATCCTGCACGCCATGTGCGACGAGGTTGCGTCGCGCCCAGGCCAGGGCCTCGCGGGAGCGGTCCACGGCCACGCCCCTGCCGGCGGGGAACAGCCGCCCCAAGGTTCCGGCCAGGCAGCCGCTGCCCGTGCCGCAATCGGCAAAGCGCAGGCGGGCGTTGCGGTCATGGGCGGCCAGCACAGCTTCCACCAGCATCTCGGTTTCCGGCCTGGGGATGAGGCACCCCTGCCCCACCGCGAAATCCATCCCGAAAAATTCCTTTGTCCCGGTGAGGTAGGCCACCGGCTCACCCTCGCAGCGTCGCCGGGCCAGGGCCAGGAGGCGATGACGTTGCGCTTCGGTCAGCGTCCGGTGGGGTTCCATCACGTGCAGGCGCTCGTCGGTGTCCAGGGCATGCTCCAGCAGTACGCTGGCGCTCAGGCCGGGGGACTCCACGCCGGCATCCTCAAAGGCGGCCCTGAGGGCCAGCCGGGCCTGCCGCACGGTGCAGTCGGACGCGAGGGAGACGGGCGGGGACTGCTGCAGCGTCACGCCGCATCGGCCTGAGACTTGAGGGCCTCGGCCTGATAGTGGGTCACCAGGGCCTCCAGCATCTCGTCCAGATCGCCATCCAGGAAGTTGGGCAGCTGATAGATGGTGACGTTGATGCGGTGGTCCGTCACGCGGCCCTGGGGAAAATTGTAGGTGCGGATGCGTTCGGAACGGTCGCCGCTGCCCACCAGGGCGCGGCGGTTTTCAGCTTCCACGGCATGCTGGCGTTCCTGCTCGGCCTGGAGGATGCGCGAACGCAGCACCTTCATGGCCTTGATCTTGTTCTTGGTCTGCGATTTTTCGTCCTGGCAGCTCACCACCACTCCCGTGGGGATGTGGGTGATGCGCACGGCGGAGTCCGTGGTGTTCACGCTCTGCCCGCCGGGGCCGCTGGCACGGAAGACTTCGACGCGCAGATCGTCCTGACGGATATCCACGTCCACTTCTTCCGCCTCGGGCATGATGGCCACGGTGCAGGCCGAGGTATGGATGCGGCCCTGACTTTCCGTGGCTGGCACGCGCTGGACACGGTGGGCGCCGGATTCGTACTTCAGCCGGCTGTACACGCGGTCGCCGCTGATGGTGGCGATGACTTCCTTGTACCCGCCGGTGGCCGATTCGCTGGCCGACAGGATCTCGTACTTCCAGCCCTTGCGCTCGGCAAAACGGCAGTACATGCGGAAGAGGTCTGCGGCAAAGAGAGCGGCTTCCTCGCCGCCGGTGCCGGCACGCACTTCCAGGATGACGTTCTTCTCGTCCAGGGGGTCCTTGGGCAGGAGCAGGATCTTCAGCCGTTGCTCCAGCTCCGGCAAGAGGGCCTTGAGGCGTTCCAGCTCCTCCTCGGCCATGGCCCGGATCTCCAGATCGCCATCCTTGAGCATTTCCTTGTTTTCGTCCAGCTCCTGGAGGCCCTTGCGGTGTTCGCGGTAGGTGGCCACGATATCCTTGAGATCGGAATGGGCCTTGGTCAGGGCGCGGTACCGTGTCTGGTCGTTGTAGATCTCGCCGTCCGAGAGCTGCCGTTCCAGCGTTTCGAACTTCTGCTCAATGGATTCGAGTTTGGCGAACATGACAAAATACCGTCCCTGAAATGCTGGCGCACGCAGGCGCTAGGAGGCGGAAGGAATGACCGAGGCCTTGTGCGTGGCTTCGATAAAAAAGCCGTCGTCGTCGGCAAGTTCCTCGGGCGTGGCAGCCAGGGCAGCGGTCAGCGCGGCGGCAGCCACTTCGAGCTGGTCGTCTTCGGGCTCAAAGGTCGTCAGCCGTTGCAGACACATGCCCGGGCCGGAAAGGAAGCGGCAGAAGGCGCTGCCATCGTACCGGCTGGCCAGACGGATGGCTTCGTAGGCCAGGGAGCTGATGGGCGCAAGCATCAGGAGCTTGCCCGCCACCACATACAGGTGCTTGAGCACGCTGTTTTCCGGCGAATACACCGCCAGCAGCTGCGGCACCAGAATGGTGTGCATGCAGATGGACAGGCTGAGCACCAGCAGCAGGAAGGTGGTGCCGCAACGCGGATGCAGCCGGCTGTATGCCCGGGCGCAGGCCGGCTCCAGGGGCTGGCCCTTCTCGTGGGCCCAGATCATCTTGTGCTCCGCGCCATGATACTGAAAGACGCGGCGAATGTCCGGCACAAAGGAAATGGAGACGATGTAGCCCAGGAAAATGCCCAGCTTGAAGATGCCATCCCAGACATGGAAGAGGATGCCATCCATGTCGCTGCCCAGGCCGATGGCCTGCATCCCCAACGAGAAGAGATGCGGCACCACCACAAAAAGCCCCAGGGCCAGGCCAATGGAAGCAGCCAGGGTAAGCACCAGATGCCAGGATTTGAGCCCGCCGCCCGGCTCGCGCGGGCCGGCAGCTGCCGGGTCCGCAGGCCCGTCCATGTCCTCCGCAGCCAGCACGGCGGAATGGTTCAGGGCCTTCACGCCGTTCACCAGCGTTTCCAGCAGCACGGGAAAGCCGCGGATCATGGGCTTGCGCAACCAGGCCGCCTTGGTGAGGCTGAACCACGGCCACGTTTCCACGTGGATGGAGCCGTCGGCCCGGCGCACGGCCAGGGCCAGCTTGTCCGCGTGGCGCATCATCACCCCTTCCATGACTGCCTGCCCGCCCACCATGGGGCGAGAAGAGCCAAGCAGAGGCAACAACCGTTTGAGCGCGCCCCGAGCCATATGCATGCTACCGTTTGCCCTGCTTGGGCGCCTTGGCGGCCTTGGCGGCGTCCAGGTTTGCGTACTTCTTGCGGAAGCGGTCGATACGGCCGGCGGTGTCCACAAAGCGCTGCTTGCCGGTGTAGAACGGATGGCAGGCGGAGCAGATTTCCACGGGCACTTCAGGACCCTTGGTGGAGATGGCCTTGATTTCGTACCCGCAGGCGCAGCGAATGGTGGCCTCAAAGGTCTTGGGGTGGCCTTCTTTCTTCATGACACGTCTCCTGACGAAATTGGCGGAAGGATGGAAAAGAGAACTCGGATACTCGAAGCACCCTGCCTTGGCAAGCAGAATTTTTCCCTGCGCCTTCGTTCCCGAGCGTCCTGTCTGCATTTGTACATATATCGCCATTCCCGCCCTGGCAAGCCGTGAAATATGGCACAATGTAACGGGACTGGCATTTTTTCCCGGCGTAGGCTAGATTGATTGCTCGACCAACTGCGTCCGACCGGCCGCCGCATCCGCCGGCCGCTTGTTCTGTTCACCTCTGCCGTGCATCCACAGTGCTTTTTGGAGACACCATGCTTTCCTTCACGCCCAACGCCGCCCTGCAGGCGCTCCTTGACGAGCATCTTCCCCAGCTTGCCGCCTCCGAAGGTCTTTCCCTGGAATGTGTTGCCCAGGCCATTGCCCAGGGCACCATGGTTCTGTTGGGCAACCCCGCCCATCCCGGCCTGCGTCCCCTGCTGGTGGGCCAGCCCACGCGCGTCAAGGTCAACGCCAACCTCGGCGCCTCGCCCATGGCCTTTTCCCACGACTCGGAAATGACCAAGCTGGATGTCGCCCTGCAAGCCGGCGCAGACACCGTGATGGATCTCTCCACCGGCGGCGACCTGACCCCCATCCGCACGGAAATGCTTGCCCGCTGCCCCGTGCCCCTGGGCACCGTGCCCCTGTACGGCGTGGTCCAGCGCCGTCTGGACGCCAAGGCCGACATGCACGACTGGACCGCCGACGATCTGGTGGAGGAAATCCGCCTCCAGGCCGAACAGGGCGTGGACTTCATGACCCTGCACATGGGCGTCACCCGTCGCGGCGCAGACCTGGCCCAGGCCAAGGATGCCCGCGTCCTGGGCATCGTTTCCCGCGGCGGTTCCATCACCGCGGCCTGGATGCGCAAGCACGGCATGGAAAATCCCCTGCTCGAACGCATGGATGAGGTGCTGGACATCTGCGCCCGTCACAATGTGGTCATCAGCCTGGGAGACGGGCTCAGGCCCGGCGCAGGCGTGGACGCCGGCGACGCCGCCCAGTGGGAAGAAGTCATCGTCCTGGGCGAGGTGGCCAAACTGGCCCGGGCCCGCGGCGTGCAGGTAATGATTGAAGGTCCCGGCCACGTCCCCCTGCATCAGGTGGGCGCGCAAATCCAGGGCATCAAGCGCCTGTGCCAGGGCGCGCCGCTGTACGTCCTTGGCCCGTTGGTGGTGGACTGCTCCCCGGGGTACGACCACATCGCCGCGGCCATCGGCGGTGCGCTGGCCGTGCAGCACGGGGCGGATTTTCTGTGCTACGTGACTCCGGCCGAGCACCTGACCCTGCCCGAAGTGGAAGACGTGCGCCAGGGCGTAATGGCCTCGCGCATTGCCGCCCAGGCCGGCGAAGTGGCCCTGGGCCGGCCCCACGCCCTGGCCCGCAACCTGGAAATCTCCAAGGCCCGCGCCCGGCTGGACTGGGAGGGCATGGCCGCCAATGCGCTGGATCCGGCCATGGTCTGCCGTCGCGGCCCCGGCGCCAAGGAAAAAGCATGCGCCATGTGCGGCGATTTCTGCGCCGTGCGGCTGAACGAGCAACTCTTCAAATAAGCAGGAGCGTTCCATGTTCACCCTCGTCCTTGTGCGTCACGGCGAAAGCGTCTGGAATCTGGAAAACCGTTTCACCGGCTGGACCGATGTCGGCCTGACCGACAAAGGCCGCCAGGAAGCCAAGGACGCCGCCCGGCTGCTCAAGGACGGGGGCTATGTGTTTGATGTCTGCTACACTTCCTACCTGCGCCGGGCCATCGAGACCCTGCATCTCATCCAAAGCGAGATGGACACCCTCTGGCTGCCCGTGCTCAAGTCCTGGCGGCTGAACGAACGCCACTACGGCGCGCTGCAGGGACTGAACAAGAGCGAGATGGCGGCCCAGTTCGGCGAGGAACAGGTCTTCATCTGGCGGCGCAGCTACGACACCCCGCCTCCGGCCCTGACCGAGGATGATCCCCGCCACCCCGGCAAGGACCCGCGCTACGCCGCCCTCCCCCCCGAAGAGCTGCCCCTGACCGAAAGCCTCAAGCTCACCGTGGCCCGGGTGCTGCCCTACTGGGATGCCGAACTGGCCCCGGCCATCCGCGCCGGCCGGCGGCTGCTGGTGGCCGCACACGGCAACTCCATCCGCGCCCTGGTGAAGCATCTGGATCAGATGTCCGACGAGGCCATCGCCGGCCTGAACATCCCCACGGGCGTGCCCCTGGTCTACGAACTGGACGACACCCTCGCCCCCATCCGTCATTTCTACCTGGGCGATCCCGAGGCCGTGGCCGCCAGACAGGCCGCCGTGGCCGCCCAGGGCAAGAAGGGATAACCTCCGCACTCCAAACCGCGCGCGGTTCCAGCTTCCGGAACAAGGGCGTTGCACGGGAGCCCCCGCTTGAGAGGGCTCCCGTGTGCAATCTTTATCCTTGCGCACTTCCCACACGCTTATCCACACTGTGGAAAAGACATCCTCCCAAGCCCCCCGCACCACCTGCCCGCGAGGGGCAATTGCCGCTGCATGTCGGATCATTAAACAAACACTAGATTCTTACTAGACTTTTTCGCACTCTTGTTTTGTCTCTGCACACCGCAATATACCTCACGCCGCACAGCGATACGCCGTACACAGGATGGTTCCTGAATCTTGACACGGCGTCCATTTTTGTATCATAACCCCACAAAAGTTTCTATAATAGTTGCCATGTCGCTTCATCCGCATCACGCGACTGTTTTTGGCATGTCTGATGCGATGCGCGCAACAGACACGCTGGTCTGCAAGCGCAGCCGGCGCACATGCCGTACCTGTGTCGGACAGATACTCGCCGTCATGCATCGGGGGCCTGGATGCTACGCGAATCGGAATGCAACCGCCTGGCGGCGGAGTTCCACACCTTCCTTCAGGAATATGCCTGCGCCGAGGAATGCGCCGGACTGGGCATGCCCGAGGACGCCGCCTGCTCCAACTTTGTGCACTACTACAAGCTGGTGCTCATCGTCCTGTGGAGCCAGGCCCTGGAATTCGTTTTCCCCGGGCAGGCCAAGGCGGTGTTCAAGAAATTCATGATGCAGTTGCAGCAGTCGCTGCCGGCCAGTCAGCGCAAGAAGCAGTACCCCATGCTGCTGGATACGCTGGGGTCCATTTCCGGCATGCTGCAGCAGGATCAGGGCGTGGTGAAGCTGGCCCAGCAATGCGTGCTGGCCTTTGCGTCCAGCAACTCGGAGGATCCCTCCGCCCGGGTGGTGCGCCTGACACGCCAGACGCTTGAGCATTTGCAGCGCAGCATTGCGCAACTCTCCATGCTGCGGGATCAGGGATTCACCGATCTGTCGTCCGCCCTGGCCGTGGCCTTTGCGCCTTCCCAGGCTGCTGCCCCGCCTGCTGCCGCGCCTTCCCAGCCCCCACCACCAGCGCCAACAGCCGCAGCACCACCAGCACCGGCACCGGCGCCAGCGTCGCCCCGACCAGCGCCACAGCCGGAACCGGCGGCCCGGCCCGAGGACTCCTCGACCCCTGCGGCCATCATCGTGCCCCTGGCTGCCGCCACGCCCGAGCTCCTGGATCTCGACCCGCCGCCGCAGGACGCCCCAGGCCCCGGCGACGAGGACGAGGACGCGGAAGAATGCAGCATCATCCTCGGCGACGACGACGAGGAACTCACTCTGGATCCGGAAGACCAGGACTCGCCGCGCGAAGCCATTCCTGCGCCGCCGCCGGAGTCCCTGTTTGAAATCTCGGACCCGCCGCCGCCGCATCTTTCCCACGGGCGCATTCACACCAGTCCTCCGCTGGAGGGCACCTCTGCGCCCCCTGTCCGACCGGCCGCCAGCGCCCGGGCCGCGCGCCCCGGCAAGTCCCTGGAACGCCGTGGCGCCGAACGCGTGAACGGCGAGGGGCTGTCCGCCTTTATCAACGAATCGGCCCGGCAGCTGCCCCTCCAAAACCTGAGCGAAAGCGGCCTGACCGTCTACCACGAAGGCTGGACGTTCGCGATTGACCAGACGATTTCCCTTGACGTGATGACCACGTCCAAGGTGTTGTTGAAGGACGTGCACTGCAAGGTGATTCGCTGCGACGCCACCGTGATGGCGTGCACCTTTGTTGGCCTGGACCGGCACACCCAGGCCATGCTGCAGGCCATCGTCAAACGGCTGGTCCAAATCCGGTGCCGGGGCACAACTCCGGGCAGCCGGCCGAAATCGTCGTAACAGCCCGCCGGCACGCGGACGGCGCGTCAAGCAAACAGCCAGGAAACCAACGGGGTGCGGCAATGCTGAAATGGGCAGCCAAGAAACTGGGGGTTGGCGTGGTGGAAGTGCACCTGGACGATCTTGCCGAGTACATCGAGCTGCTGGCCAGGGCCGGTGACGAGGAACGCCGGCTCATCGCAGCGGAGGCCCTGGCCCTGCGGCAGGCCCTGGAGGCCCAGGGCATCGCGGTGGGTGCGCCCATCGACTATATCCGCCGCAAGCCAGCCATGCTCACGCGGCTGGAAGACTATGTGGAGGACATGGCCAGGAAGGACAGAATCAAGTCCCTGGGCATGGCCGCCTGGATGCACACCCTGCGGGCCGCCAGGCATGTGGTTGACGGGCAACGCGCTGAAATTTTTCGTGAACTGACATTAAAGATGTGGCGAGAGCTGGGCAAGGGCCTTGCCGCAGACACGGCCGTTGGGCTCTTCCCCCTCGACTTCAATCCCGCGAACGCGTAACGGCTTTGCACGCAGCGACGCCGGAGCGGACGAGCATCCCCCCGGCAGGGACGCAAGGAGCGCACCATGGATCAGGCATTACGCGACACCATCGTTTCCGTCGTGCTCGGAGCTGCCACCGGATTTCTGGTGGTGCAGCTCCTCGTGTTTGTTTCGTCCATCGGCATCAGCCTGATCGGGCTGCTGAAGGAACGCGTCTTCAACCGAAAGTATTTCTATGTCTGGCTGAAGTCCGTGGCCGGCATCGCCGCCTGCGGCATCGTCTTCTTCCTGGGCGACTACATTTTCAGCGTCAAACTGGGCTTTTCCGCCGCCATGCTGGACCCGGTGGTGTTCGGCGGGGTGACGCTGCTGGTGGTCATCGGATTTTTGTTCCACATCATGTCCCGCCTGCGCAAGATCAAGCAATACATGGAGACTTCAGAGTTCGACGCCATCCTCGGCACCCGGCAGGAAGGCCCCGGGGTGGAGGATTACGTCCGCAAGAACCTGGAGCTGCTCCAGGCCCTGCAAGGCATGGACAAGCGCCGATAGCGTCTCTTCCGCTTTAATAAAGAACTGCGCGAAAGGGGAACCCGTTTGAAAAAGGGGTTCCCTCTACGTCCTGCGTCGGTCATGCCTCCACGGTCACCGGCTCGCGCACAGCCACCCGGGCGGCGATGGCCTTGAGGAACTCCGCCGCCGAGGGCGAGACATCCCAGCGCAGCAACAGGCGGTCCTCGGCGGCGTACTCCACCGGGCACGGCTCTCCCACGCAGCGGTCCTGCCGGTCTGCCTCCTGCAGCAAATGCCGCCGCAAAAACGAGAGCTGGGGCGAGACGCAGCCCAGTTCCACAAAGGTCAGTATCCGCCGCTGGATGTTGCCGGGGATGGGGCTCTTGATATAGCGGACGTCATGCCGCAGCCTGGCCCAGGCGATTTCTTTCCACTCCAGAAAAAACACCGCCACGCCATCTGCGGCGTCCCCGGGTGCTGTCTCCGAATCCGTGCCGGAGCGCCTGCCAGGGCCGGACGGCAGGCGCGCATTGAGCAGCAGGCCGTCTGCATACAGCTTCACCAGCCAGGCGCGCTGCCCCATGGACGCCCGGGCCATGTACAGGCACACCCCGGCCAAAAACAGCGGCAGCACGGCGATTTCCAGGGAAATGCGCCAGCGCAGGGGCTGGCCCTCCAGCTCGAACACCCCCAGCCACCCCGCCAATGCCGCCAGAAACACCGCCAGGCAGCACAGCCCTGCCCCGAGCAGGGGCCACGGGCTTCTGGCGTAGGTCTTCAACGTGTTGGCCGGGGGAACATACGTGGCGACATGAAAGCGCATGACGGCCTCCTGTGTCTCCAGACAATACCGCGCCGGCCAGCACCGTCAAGCAGTCTTGCGGATGCATCGCTGCCGATCAGCACCCCTCTTGACGCCGCTTCCCCTGCCGGGTACATCCATGTCTAGTCGCATTCCGGATATGACGTTGGCGATTCCAGGCCGGATGCATCCACCCCTCAGCAACTACCCCATCAGATCACCACATGGCAGCATATCAAGCCGTCATCGGGCTGGAAGTGCACGCCCAGCTCTCGACGAAGTCCAAGTTGTTTTGCAGTTGCCCCACCGCCTTCGGCGCCGAGCCCAACCGCCATGTGTGCGAGGTGTGCTGCGGCATGCCCGGCGTGCTGCCGGTGCTGAACAAAAAGGCCGTGGAACTGGCCGTCAAGGCCGGGCTGGCCCTTGGCTGCGAGATCCAACTGCGCTCCATCTTTGCCCGCAAGAACTACTTTTACCCGGACCTGCCCAAGGCCTACCAGATCTCCCAATACGAGGAGCCCGTATGCCAGGGCGGCAGCGTGGAGATCGAAACGTCCCAGGGCGTGCGCGTGGTCCCGCTGACGCGCATCCATATGGAAGAGGACGCCGGCAAGTCCATCCATGCCGCCCATGAGCACAAAAGCTACGTGGACCTGAACCGCGCCGGGGTGCCGCTCATCGAGATCGTCTCCGAGCCGGCCATGCACTCCGCCGAGGAAGCCGCCGCCTACCTGAAGGCCCTGCACGCCATTCTGGTGTACCTGGGCGTGTGCGACGGCAACATGGAAGAAGGCTCCTTCCGCTGCGATGCGAACATCTCCCTGCGGCCCGTGGGCGAAACCGCCCTGGGCACCCGCACGGAGCTGAAGAACCTGAATTCCTTTCGCAACGTGCAGCGGGCCATCGAGTTCGAGATCGCCCGGCAGCAGGATGTGCTGGATGACGGCGACCGCGTGATCCAGGAAACCCGCCTGTTCGATGCGGACAAGAACGCCACCTTCTCCATGCGCGGCAAGGAAGAGGCCCACGACTACCGCTACTTCCCCGATCCGGACCTGGCTGCGGTGCAGTTGGATCAGGCCTGGGTGGACGCCTGGAAGACGGAACTGCCCGAGCTGCCCCGCGCCCGGCGGCAACGCTTCATCGCCGAGCTGGGCCTGCCCCCGGCCGATGCCGACATGCTCACCGCGGACAAGCGTCTGGCGGACTATCTGGAAGCCGCCCTGGCCAGCTACGGCCCAGGCAGGCCCGAGGCCGCCAAAAAGCTGGCCAACTGGATCATGGGCGAACTGGTGCGCGAACTCAACGCCGCCGGCGTGAGCGCCTGCGCCTCGCCCTTCACCCCGGCGCATCTGGCCGAGCTGGTGGAATGCGTGGAAGCCGGCACCATCAGCGGCAAGATCGGCAAGCAGATCTTCCCCGAACTGTTCGCCGGCGGCGCCTCGCCCAAGGCATACATCGAGGCCAAGGGACTGGTGCAGATTTCCGACTCCTCGGCCCTGGAGACGGAGATCCTGGCCGTCATCGCCGCCAATCCCAAGGAACATGCGGAGTTCAAGGCCGGCAAGACCAAGCTCATGGGCTTTTTCGTGGGCCAGGTCATGCGCCGCACCAAGGGTCAGGCCAACCCGGCCCTGGTCAACGAACTCCTGGCCAAACACCTGAACGGGTAATCCAAAGGGACGCCGCATGTCCGCATCTTCCTCCAATAAGCCCGCCTTTCACATGGGCCACGATACGCTGGCCTGCCTGAACAGCGGGCTGGCCCTCATCTTCATCCTGCTGCTGGTCATCTTCCTGGGCAAACACGAGTTCCTGATGCTGCCCACCCTGGCCGTCACGCTGCTGCTGATGATCCGCCCCACCCTGTTCCGGCCCTTTGCCGCGCTGTGGCTGGGCTTTTCCGAAGTGCTGGGGCGGGTGATGTCCAAGGTGATTCTCACCCTCGTCTTTCTGCTGGTTGTCACCCCCATCGCCCTTGTCCGCAGTCTGGGCGGCGCAGATGCCATGCAGAAGAAAAAGTGGAAACAAGACACCGGCTCCGTCTATCGGACCATCGACAAGACCCTGGGCCCCGAAGACCTGGAACACCTGTTCTAGCTGCCTGGCATCCTCACTCCCACAGGAGCATATGCAATGGATTTTGTGAAAGATCTTTGGGCCTTCATGAAGGTCCGCAAGAAGTTTTGGCTGCTGCCGCTCATCGTCACTCTGCTGCTCTTCGGCGTGCTCATCGTGCTGACCTCCGGCACGGCCGTGGCGCCCTTCATCTACACCATCTTCTAGCTGGAGCAGTGCATGGCCGACGCCATTCTCGGCATCTCCGCCTTCTATCACGATAGCGCCGCCGCCCTGCTGCTGGACGGGGAGATCATCGCCGCCGCCCATGAAGAGCGCTTCACCCGCAAGAAGCATGACGAACGCTTCCCGGCCAATGCCGTGCAGTACGTGCTGGATGAAGCAGGCCTCACCCCGGGTGATCTCAAGGCTGTGGCCTTCTACGACAAGCCGTATCTCAAGTTTGAGCGGCTGTTGGAAACCTACCACGCCTTCGCCCCCAAGGGCCTGGCCAGCTTCATCCTGTCCATGCCCGTGTGGATCAAGGAAAAGCTCTTCATGAAAAAGACGCTGCGCGACGAGCTGGAGGCCATCGGCCCCGGCCGGCCGCCGTTTCTCTTTCCCGAGCATCACCTTTCCCACGTGGCCAGCGCCTTCTACCCCTCGCCCTTCGAAGAAGCCGCCGTGCTGACCATTGACGGCGTGGGCGAATGGGCCACCACCACCATCGCCACGGGCGCGGGCAACCGCATCGCCCTGCATCGCCAGCTGGACTTCCCCCACTCCCTGGGCCTGCTGTACTCCGCCTTCACCTACTATACCGGCTTCAAGGTGAACTCCGGCGAATACAAGCTCATGGGCCTGGCCCCTTACGGCGATCCCACGGCCGGGCGCACCAAAGAGTGGAAGCAACTGATCCTGGACGAGCTCATCGACGTGCGCGAAGACGGGTCCCTGCTCCTGAACATGGAGTACTTCGACTTCGCCACCGGCCTGACCATGTGCTGCGACCGCAAGTGGGAACGCCTCTTCGGCGTGCCACGGCGCGAGGCCGAATCCGACATCACCCAGCCGTACATGGACATGGCCCTGGCCATCCAGCAGGTGACGGAAGATGTGGTGCTGCAGATGGCCCGGGCCGCCCGGGACATCACCGGCAAGGCCAATCTGGTGATGGCCGGCGGCGTGGCCCTCAACTGCGTGGCCAACGGCAAACTCATCCGCGAGAAGATCTTCGACCGTGTCTGGATCCAGCCCGCGGCCGGGGATGCCGGCGGCGCCCTGGGCGCGGCCCTGGCGGCGCATTACATCTCCTTTGGCCACGAACGCATCGTGCCGGAGCAGTCCGGCCCGCGTCCGCAAGACATGATGGAAGGTTCCTACCTGGGACCGGTGTACGGCGAGGGTGACATCCTGCGCACCATCCGCCGCCACAGTGCGCCCCATCAACGATTCGACTGCTTCGATTCCCTGTGCGACACCGTGGCCGAAAAGCTCTCCCAGGGCGCGGCCGTGGGCTGGTTCCAGGGCCGCATGGAGTGGGGTCCCCGGGCCCTGGGCAATCGCTCCATCCTGGGCGATCCACGCGATCCCGAAACGCAGAAGAAGCTCAACCTGAAGATCAAGTATCGCGAAGGCTTCCGCCCCTTCGCGCCGTCCGTCCTGGCCGAGGACGCCGACGAATACTTCCAGCTTGATGGCGACGACTCGCCCTACATGCTTGTGGTGGCTCCCGTGCGCGAGCGCCATCGTCAGCCCGTGCCCGAGAACTACGCCAGCATGGAGATGTACGAACGGCTCTATCACCAGCGTTCAGACATCCCGGCCATCACCCACGTGGATTACTCGGCCCGCATCCAGACCGTGCACAAGGAAACCAACCCGCGCTACCACGCCGTCATCAGCGCTTTCAAAAAGCGCACCGGCTGCGGGCTGGTGGTGAATACCAGCTTCAACGTGCGCGGCGAGCCCATCGTCTGCACCCCGGAAGACGCTTACCGCTGCTTCATGCGCACGGAAATGGACTACCTGGTCCTGGGTGATTTCCTCTTCGTCAAGGCCGACCAGCCTCCCTTCAAGGACGCCGGCGACTGGCGCAACGAGTACGAGCTGGATTAAGCTGGGAAGACCTTCATTGCCAAGGGCGGGTGCAGGCTTCCCTCCTGTACCCGCCCTTGACAATCCGCTCCTCCGGACGTAGTTTCTCCTTCTGCATGGTGACGTTTCTTGTCTGCCCCAAGGACAGGTGTACTGCATGAGCAGCAAGGAATTGATCCGATTATTGCAAGAGGCCGGGTTTGAATTCGTTTCAAGTCGTGGGAGCCACTGCAAGTACCGCTAAGGCGATGTCACGGTGATTGTACCGCATCCCAGAAAGGACTTGAAAAAAGGCACGGAGGTGGCAATTTTGCGACAAGCTGGCATTCATTTGTCACGCTAGATGCAGCATGACGGCGGCAGTGAAAAAGACGCAAGCCACACTACGACATGAAAACGACTTTTAACGTCAGCAATCAAAATCCGTGCTAAAGCACGCCCAAAGTGGCTGCAAACAGAGCACAAATCATCGCAATTAGTCCCTAGGACATGCCATGCACTATCCTATCATCATCATCGCCGACAAGGCCCGTGGCGGAGCGACCATCGTTGCTCCGGATCTCCCCGGGCTTGTGACCGAGGGCGATTCCATGGAAGAGGCGCTGCACAATCTGCAAGAAGCTGTGGAGCTGTATCTCGAAGACGCCGATCACGCCCCTGCTCCGTCCTCCCTGGACGCGATCATGAACCACGAGGACGTTACCGTGCACGGCGGTGTGGTGGCCTTTGCGGACCTGGACCTGTCATTCCTGGACCGCCGGCCCCAGAAAGTCACGGTTTCCCTGCCCACAGGCTTATTGAAGCATGTTGACGCCGCTGCCCGCAAAAAAGGCATGACACGTTCCGGCTTTCTGGCTTGGTCCGCAGATCTGGCCATGCGGCAACGCCGCCTGTACTAGCCAACGGTGCGCCCGCCCCTGCGGGAGTACCGGAAAGGTTGCCAGCGCATGACGCGCAACGGCGCCCAGCCCCTGACATTCTGAGAACCTGAATCCGCGAGGCGCACTCCCCATGACCGAGCACATCCAATACGACGCCACCCGACAGGTCCTGGTGCTGCTGGACCAGCGCAAACTGCCCTGCCATGAGGAGTGGTTCGACTGCCGCACCACCGAGGAGCTGATCTACGCCCTGCAGACCATGGTGGTCCGCGGCGCGCCGGCCATCGGCGTCACCGCGGCCTACGGCTGCCATCTCATCGCCCTGGAAGTGGCCAAGGAGACCGGCAGCAGCGGCAACTGGCGCCAGACACTGCGCGACAGGCTCCATCTGCTCAAGAACGCCCGCCCCACGGCCGTGAATCTGGCCTGGGCCGTGGATCGTTCCGTGGCCGCCTGGGATGCCCAGGCGGATCTGGAGCTGGCCCCCCTGGCCGCCCTGTGGCTGGAGATGGCCATCGCCCTGCATGCCGAGGATCTGGCCTGCTGCAAGTCCATCGGCCGCTTCGGCGGCGCGCTCCTGCAGGACGGCGACACCGTGATGACCCACTGCAATGCCGGGGCCCTGGCCACGGCCGGCTACGGCACGGCCCTGGGCGTGATCCGCGGCGCCATCGACCAGGGCAAGGCCATCAAGGTCATTGCCAACGAGACGCGGCCCTTCCTCCAGGGCGCACGCCTGACCGCCTGGGAACTGCACCGCGACGGCATCCCCGTGACCATTGCCTGCGACAACGCCTGCGGCCTGCTCATGCGCCGCGGCATGGTGGACGCCGTGGTGGTGGGCGCGGACCGCATCGCCGCCAATGGCGACGCCGTGAACAAAATCGGCACGTACGGCGTGGCCGTGCTGGCCAAGCAGCATGGCATTCCCTTCTACGTGGCCGCGCCCCTTTCCACCATCGACCGCGCCACTCCCACCGGGGACCACGTGCCCATCGAGGACCGCACCCCCCGCGAGGTGACCCATGTGGGCGACGTGCAGATCTGCCCCGACGGCGTGCCCGTCTTCAACTACGCCTTTGACCCCACCCCGGCGGAACTCATCGCCGGTATTGTCACCGAACGCGGCGTGCTCACGGCGCCCTATGCCGACTCCATCACCCGTGTCTTTGCCGAAGCCGCCCGCGATGCCGCCGGCATCGTGGATGAGATGGAGTAACCATCACAGGTGCGGGGGGAGACTGTTCTGAAGAAAGATTCTCCCCCGCACCTCCCTTCCAAAAACTTTCCATGGTATTCCATATCCACTTCGACTGATCGTTTTTTTGCAGTGGACCTGGGATGCGCGCCAGCACGGCGCGTCCCTTCATCTTTTTCCTGCGGAGCAGCCATGCCGGTTGTCGAATCCTTATTGCCAGTAGTGGCGCTCATTGGCCGGCCCAATGTGGGCAAGTCCACCCTGTTTAACGGTCTCACCGGCCGCCGGCGGGCCATCACCCACGACCGCCCCGGCGTCACCCGC
Source organism: Megalodesulfovibrio gigas DSM 1382 = ATCC 19364 (assembly GCF_000468495.1). Taxonomy (NCBI): domain Bacteria; kingdom Pseudomonadati; phylum Thermodesulfobacteriota; class Desulfovibrionia; order Desulfovibrionales; family Desulfovibrionaceae; genus Megalodesulfovibrio; species Megalodesulfovibrio gigas. The sequence goes on along the minus strand of NC_022444.1, from coordinate 1,867,033 downwards.
GACCGCATGGACGGTCTGGTCCGCCGTCAGGGGCTCAGGCCCTTCCTGCTCATCGACACCGGCGGCGTGCATCTGGACGAAGCCGGCGCCGCCTCCCCGGATGTCCCCAAGGGCCTGCAGGGCTTTGAACGCGAGGTGCTGGCCCAGGCGCAGGCCGCCGTGCGCGAGGCCGATGTGCTGCTGCTGGTGGTGGACGGGCGCGAAGGCCTCTCCCCCCTGGATGAGCGGCTGGCCGACTACCTGCGCCAGCAGAACAAACCCCTGATTGCCGTGGTCAACAAAGTGGATGGCGGCGAGCAGGAAAACACCCTGCTGCTGGAGTTCTACGCCACCGGACTGGAGCTGCAGCCCGTCTCTGCGGCGCATGGCCGGCGCATGCACGAGCTGCTGGACCGCATCGAGGAATTGCTGCCTGCGGAGGCTGCCGAAACCACGACGCCGGCAGTGACGCCCGATCAGACAGACCGCGACGGCCGTGCGCTCAAGATCGCCATGCTGGGCAAGCCCAACGCCGGCAAGTCCTCCCTGGTCAACGCCCTGGCCGGCGAGGAACGGATGATCGTCAGCGAAATCGCCGGCACCACCCGGGACAGCGTGGACGTGCGCGTGGAGCGCGGCGGCAAGCAGTACCTCTTTGTGGACACAGCCGGCATCCGCCGACGCACCAAAATCATCGACAGCGTGGAGCGCTTCAGCGTCTCCTCTGCCCTGCTCTCGGCCCGCAAGGCCGACGTCATCCTGCTGGTGCTGGACGTGGTGGAAGGAGTCTCCCGTCAGGACAAAAAGCTCATCAGCTTTCTGGACGAGGAGAAACTGCCCTTCATCGTGCTGGTGAACAAGATGGACCTGCCGGAAACCAACGAGACCCAGGCCGTCAAGCGCAGCATCAAGGAGGAACTCTCCCTGGTGCCGCACGTGCCGGTGCTGTGGGTCTCCGCCGCCACGGGCAAGAATCTGAACGCCATCCTGTCAACGGCGGAATCCTTGTGGACCGAATGCGGGCAGCGCGTTTCCACATCCCTGCTCAACCGGTCCATGACCGAGGCCCTCACCAAGCACCAGCCCCCCGTGGTCAAGCGCGTGCGGGCGAAATTCTACTACCTGACCCAGGCCGACGTGCGGCCGCCGACCTTCGTCTTCTTCGTCAACGACCCGGATCGCATCAAGCCCAGCTACGGCAAATACCTGGAAAACCAACTCCGCGCCCGCCTGGGGCTGCCCCATGCGCCCATGCGCGTGCTGTACCGGGCCAGCCACACGAAGAAGAAAACCAAATAGCGCGTGTCGCTTTTGAACAAAACGCTCGGGGGGGAACATTTTTCTGACGAAAGATTCTCCCCCGGGCTCTTTTCCCGGCATGTGGAAAACAGCAGGCCTTGACGGCGTCCCGCCTCTTCTAGATACCTGCATCCATGCCCAGCTTCTCCAGGCCCAGACTCGACGCCCTGCTGCTGCACCCGGATCCGCAGGTCCGCCATGCCTTGCGCCGCGCCCTGGCGCAGTCCGAGGTGGTGCGCGTGCTTGGCGAGGCCGTGGAGCCCGCCGAGGCCCTGGCCCTGCTGGAGGCCCTGCAGCACGATGTCTGCTTTCTGGGCGTCGATCTGCAGACCGAAGGCGACGGCTTTGCCCTGGCCCTGCAACTGGCCCGACTGCCCCGGCGGCCGGCCCTGGTGTTTGTGGCCGACGACGAAGCCCGCGCCTTCCAGGCCCTGGAACTCGGCGCCACGGACTACCTGCGCTGGCCCTGCCCGGCCGCCCGTCTGGACAAGACCTTCGACCGCCTGAGCCTGTACAAGACCCGCAGCCGGCTCATCCCGCCGCCCGAGGAACGCTGGGAAGACGTGGCCGAGGAACACGCCGCCCGCAGCGCCCACTATGGTGATCCCTTCGACACCGGCCGCGACGACGACGAAAAAACCCTGCAGCTTCCCCTGGAAGAAGACGAGCAGGACCGCTTCCTCTGCGCCCTGCAACAGGCCTGGGACCATCAGCGCACCGTGCCCCCGGGACCGGCCATCGACCTGGAAAAGCTCGCCATCTCCCTGGAAGGCCGCACCATCCTGCTGCCGTACACGCAGATCATCTTCATTGAGGCCGTGGAAGATTACACCTACGTCCACACCGCGTCCCAAAAATTCCTGACCTCCTATCGCCTCAAGCACCTGGAAGAACGGCTCAGGCGGCACCGCTTTTTCCGCGTGCACCGCAAGTATCTGGTCAATCTGGAAATGGTGACGGAAATCGCCTCCCTGCCCGGCTCCAGTTTCATGTTGCGCACGGCCGGCAAAACACGCATCGAGCTGCCCATCAGCCGCCGCCGGGTGGGCGAGCTCAAAGAAATGCTGGGGCTGTGAGACGTCCACCGATGATTCCGCGCCGTTCGCCGATTTCAGAGCGCCGCGGGCTGGTCCTCCACCGGCAGGCGATGTACAGAAGGCGGCATGGCTGAACATCCAGATACACCTGACTTCGCTCCGCTGGATTCGCTGTTGCATGAAGAGCGGGTGTTCCGGCCCCTGCCCGAGACCCTGGCCGCGGCCCTCGTCTCCCCGGCCCGGCTGCGTCAGGCCCGGGAACAGGCCGAGGCCGATCCCCTGGCCTTCTGGGAAGAGGCGGCCGAAGAGCTGGACTGGTTCGGCCGCTGGGACCAGGTCCTGGACGATGCCTCCCCGCCCTTCTACCGCTGGTTCCCCGGCGGCCGCTGCAACATCGTCTACAATGCGCTGGACCGCCACATCCAGACCGCCGCCAAAAACCGCCTGGCCCTGATCTGGGAAGGCGAACCCGGCGACTGCCGCACCCTCACCTACTACGAACTCTTCCGCCACGTGAACCGCTTTGCCAACGCCCTCAAATCCCTGGGCGTGCGCAAGGGCGACCGCGTGGTGCTGTACATGCCGTCCCTGCCGGAAACCGTCATCGCCATGCTGGCCGTGGCCAAGATCGGCGCGGTGCATTCCCTCGTCTTCGCCGGCTATTCCGCCAAGGCCCTCAAGGACCGCATCGACGACGCCAGGGCCGTCTGCGTGATCACCGTGGACGGGTTCTACCGCAACGGCCGCGTGCTCCAGCTCAAGCAGGTGCTGGACGACGCCCTGCTCCTGGGCGGGCATGCGCCGGAAACCGTCGTCGTCTGCCACCGGGCCCACGTGGATGTGGAGATGCAGGACGGCCGCGACTACTGGTACGAAGAACTCGTCCGCGCCGAGCGGCCCCAGTGCCCCTGCGAGGTAATGGACTCCAACGACATGCTCTTCGTGCTGTACACCTCCGGCGCCACGGGCAAGCCCAAGGGCATTGTCCACACCCACGGCGGGTACATGGTGGGCGTCTCGCGCACCTTCCGCTGGGTCTTCGACATCAACCCCACGGATATTTACTGGTGCACCGCGGATCTGGGCTGGATTACCGGCCACAGCTATGCCGTGTACGGGCCGCTCATGGCCGGGGCCACCACGGTGCTGTACGAGGGCCACCCCCTCTACCCCCAGGCGGACCGGCTCTGGTCCACCATCGCCCGCTATGGCGTGACCATCCTCTATACCGTGCCCACCCTCATCCGCATGCTCATGCGCTTCGGCAAGGAACTGCCCCGCAAGCACGATCTCTCCACCCTGCGCCTGCTGGGCTCCGTGGGCGAGCCCCTGAACCCGGAGGCCTGGGTGTGGCTGCACAAGCACATCGGCCGCCAGCAGTGCCCCCTGCTGGATACCTGGTGGCAGACGGAGACGGGCATGATCATGGTCAGCCCGCTGCCGGCCTCGCTGCTCAAGCCCGGTTCGGTGACTCGGCCGCTGCCGGGCATCGTGGCAGACGTGGTGGACGCCGCCGGCGCGCCCGTGCCGCCGGACAAGGGCGGCCTGCTGGTGATCAAAACCCCCTGGCCGGCCATGCTGGCCGGCATCTACAATGATCCCGACCGCTACGTGGAAGAATACTGGTCCGTCATTCCCGGGGCCTACCTGACCGGGGACGTGGCCCGCAAGGACGAAGACGGCTACCTCTGGATGCAGGGCCGTGCCGACGACGTCTTGGTGATTGCCGGACACCGCATCGGCGCGGCAGAGCTGGAAAGCGGCCTCGTCTCGCACAAGGCCGTGGCCGAGGCCGCGGTGGTGGGCGTGCCGGACGCCATCCGCGGCGAGGTGGCCAAGGCCTTCGTCATCCTGGCCGAGGGCTACGAACCGGCATCCGCACTGATCAAGGAACTCAAGGCCCACCTGAAGCGGGAACTCGGCCCCGTGGCTGTGCTGGGGGCCATGGAGTTCCCGGCCTCCCTGCCCAAGACCCGCAGCGGCAAAATCGTGCGCCGGATCCTGAAAGCCCGGGAACGCGGGGAAGAGGTGGGGGATGTGACGGGAGTGGAGGAGTAAGGGGCGGCAAGGCCTGCCACCCCCCAATCACGGCCTACGTCCTACTTGCCTCGCAGGGTGCGCTGTTTCAGCAACTCCGGCGTGGCCAGTTCCTTGATGACCTCTTTGATGTCCGCCAGCACCAAATGTGTCGCCTTTGCCCGAAGGGGCTCAGGGATGCCCTTGGCAAGGAGATGTGCGGCCTGATCATCCCGCGCGCCGGCCATGAAGGCATAGAAGGTCGCCTCCACCGTGCTGCAGAACAATTCCTTCCTGATCAAATCCCGATCTGTCGCCTGCGGCATCTTCGCGGCGGACACTTTCATCAGCAAGGCATACTCATCGTAGCGCGTGAGTGGGGCGTCCACCACCCATTTGCCGTCTTTGAACTGCACAAATACGATAAACGCAGAATGCCACCCTGAATTCATTTCGAGACATTCGAGGCAAACACGCGCATCATGCTTGTACGCTTTCGGGCTCGTATACTTGCCAGGCCAGTAGCCGTAAAAGGGTTCATACAGGACGGCAAAGGCCCCTGCCGGGGTTGGCGCGTCACTCGTCATGCCCCCGAAATCGAAACCCAGCTCAAGGATGTCAGTCCCTGTCCAGGTGAGCAGGCGCGTCTCCTCACACCCTTTGCCACACACCATGGAAGTGAGCAGCGTATCCATGCCGGGTTGCGGAAAATCGCGGGCCACTTTCACGCTTTCGCCAAGGACAACAGGATACCCCATCCATTCATCTTCCAGTGTGAACAGCTTCTTGCCGCCAAGGGACACCACCAGGGAACTGCCCTTCGCCACCAGCTGCACCCCGTAAAACGTGGCCTGGTTTTTCTTGAAGACGATGTTCTTGTCCCGGCCGGGGGAGAAGTTCTTGATGTCCTCAAAATTCACGCCATAGGCATTCCCGACGGCACCCGCCAACATGAGGCCCACCGCCCAGCATGTGACCACACACGTAGCAATACCGCTCATGGACATTCGCTCCATCCGGTTCAAGGTTGGCATACAGATAACAACCTTACCACGAATGACGCATGCCCGCAGACATGTCAATAAAAACGGCCACTACGTAGAAGCGGTCTGACTGGCGACGTATTTGGATGGGATGATTTGCGCTCGCGCCTGCCGAATGGCAACAAGCACAGCACGTTCCTGAAGCGCTTCGCACACGCACCAATAGAAAAAGGGCCTAGATTCTTGTTGAATCTAGGCCCCTAATCTTCTGGTAGCGGGGACCGGATTTGAACCGATGACCTTCGGGTTATGAGCCCGACGAGCTACCGAGCTGCTCCACCCCGCGTCAAGGAAGATTGTTTCTATGTGTTTCCTGTCAGATCGTCAACAACTATTTTCGACATTCTGAAAAAAGTTTCTCAGCTCGCCTTGCTGCCCGTGGGCACCGGGCCGCTGGCCGTCAGCAGCTCCATGCCTTCGGGGGTGCGCACGGCCACGATCATGCCGTGGGAGGTGTGCCCGCGCAGTTCCCGGGGCTTCAGGTTGGCCACCACCACCACCTGCCGGCCAATCAGGGCATCCGGCGCAAAGAACGCCGCAATGCCGGCCACCACCTGCCGGGGGGCCGCTTCGCCCAGATCCACCTGCACCAACAGCAGCTTGTCGGCGTCGGGGTGCTTGTCCACGGCCAGCACCGTGCCCACGCGCAGGTCCAGCTTCTGGAAGTCCTCGAACTCGATCTCGGCCGGCGGCGGGGCGGGTTCCTTTTTCTTGGCGGCCTTCTTGTCCTTGGGGGGGGCCTTGGACGCTGCCGGCGCTGCCTCGGCCGGCTCGGGCGCCGTCGGCGGCTCCACCCGCGGGAAGAGCGTGGAGACAGCGGCCAGGGCCGTGCCGGCAGTCAGGCCATTCCAGCCGCGGACCTCGTCCTGCAGGGGGGGCAGGCGGTCGGGATCGCAGCCCAGCTGGGTCAGGAGCGTCGCGGCGGCGGTGGGCATGACCGGCAGCAGATGGCGGGCCACCTTGCGCAGGGCCTCCAGGAGCACGTAGAGCACGGTATCCAGGCGCTGCTGATCCCCGGCCTTGGCCAGGGCCCAGGGCTTGGCCTGATCCACGAACTTGTTGCAGGCGCGCACCAGCTCCCAGAGGGCTTCCAGGGCCTTGGAGAACTCCATCTGCCCGAAGAGCTGCTGAAAGTTGGTGGCGGCGTTCAGGCCCAGTTCCACCAGGGCGTCATCCTCTTCCGTGAACGGGCCGCACACGGGCACCACGCCGCCGCAGAACTTCTGCGTCATGGAGAGGACGCGATTGCAGCAGTTGCCCAGATCGTTGGCCAGATCCGCATTGATGCGCGCCACCAGGGCCTCTTCGGAGAAGCTGGCGTCGCTGCCGAAATGCATTTCGCGGTAGATGAAGTAGCGGAAGGCATCCAGCCCATACTTGGCGGCCATGTCCAGGGGGGCGACGACGTTGCCCAGGCTCTTGGACATCTTGGTGTCCTGCACCAGCCAGTAGCCATGCACATTCAGATGCCTGTACACGGGCATGCCCGCGGCATGCAGCATGGTGGGCCAGAAAATGGCGTGGGGCTTGAGGATGTCCTTGGCGATGAGATGCTGGGCGGCGTTCCAGTAGCGCATGCGCTCGCCGGCCGGCCATTCCAGGGCCGTGAGGTAGTTCAGCAGCGCATCGAACCAGACGTAGCAGACGTAGTTGGTGTCGAAGGGCAGCTCAATGCCCCAGGTCAGGCGCGATTTTGGCCGGGAGATGCACAGATCCTCCAGCGCGCCGGATTCCAGCAGGCTCAGCACCTCGTTGCGGTAGCGGCGGGGGCGGATGAAGTCCGGATTCTTCTTGATGTGCTCGATGAGCCAGGCCTGATGCCGGCTCATGCGGAAGAACCAGTTCTTTTCCTGGATGAAGGTGGGCGCGGTGAGGTGCTGCGGGCACTTGCCGTCCACCAGTTCCTTTTCCGTATAGAACCGCTCGCAGCCGGTGCAGTAGTGGCCGCCGTATTCGCCGAAATACAGGTCGCCGGCGTCGTGAATCTTCTGCAAAAAAGCCTGCACCACCGCGATGTGCCGCGGCTCCGTGGTGCGGATGAAGGCATCGTTGCTGATGCCGAGCTGCGGCCAGAGGCCCTGGAAGAGACCGCTGATCTCGTCCACGTATTCCCGGGGCGACTGGCCGGCCTTTTCCGCCGCTTCCACGATCTTGTCGCCGTGTTCGTCGGTGCCGGTGAGAAAGTACGTATCCTTGCCCAGGGCGCGCTGATAGCGGGCCATGGCATCCGCCACCAGGGTGGTGTAGGCGTGGCCCAGGTGCGGCCTGGCATTCACATAATAAATGGGTGTGGTAATGTAGAAGCAATCGGCCATGGTGCAATCCGGAGGCAGAAGGTGGACGGAAGGCGGCTGTGCAGACCGTTACGACTCGTTCGATGCCGGGGACGGGGCCTCGCCCGCCCCGCGCTTGTTCCGGGGCTTGCGCTTGCGCCGCCGGTTGCGCGAGGACTTGCGGGGCTGGCCCTCGCCTGCAACATGCTCAGTTGACGGGCTTTCCTCGGGCGGGCCGGCCTGGGCGGCACCGTGCTCCCGCACCTCGGACTCGACGACCGGGAGCGCCTCGGCCTGGGCGGCGGGCAGCGCGTCCCCGGCGTCCTGGGGCACGGCTGCGGCAGCCACCACCGCAGGCAGATGCTCCGCGCGCAGGGCGGGGCGCGTCTCGGCCTGGGGCCGATCCGGCCGGTCTGGGCGGTCTGGGCGGTCTGGGCGGTCTGGGCGGTCTGGCCGGTCTGGGCGGTCTGGCCGGTCCGGCCGGTCTGGCTGTTCCGGCTGGGGCTGCTGCCCCTGCTGCCCCTGGCGACGCTCCTCGCGGGCGCGTTCCTTGCGGGGCTTGTCCGGCCGGGGCCTCTCTGCCCGCTCGGGCCGCTCGGCGCGGTCTGGCCGTGCGGTCTTCTCTCCGCGCTCCGCCCGCTCCTGCCTGACAGCCCTGGCCTGCTCCTGCTGCTGTTGCTGCTGCTGGTTGGGGTCTGGACGTCGGGGGTCCATGGCTTCCCAGTCTTCCAGGGTCACCTCCCGTTCCTCCTCGCCCTCCACATACACGCTCAGGGAGTTGCGGAAGAAGTTGGCCCGCAGCACCTTCACCGACCCCATGCTGGTGAGATATTTCTTGCCGATCTTGGGGCACTGCTTGTGGAAGTGCTCGTAATTCTCCTGCTCGAAGGACAGGCAGCACAGCAGCCGGCCGCACATGCCGGAAATCTTGGTGGGGTTGAGGAACAGATTCTGTTCCTTGGCCATTTTGATGGTCACGGGCGCGAACTTGCGCAGGAACTGCCGGCAGCAGCACACCAGGCCGCAGTTGCCGATGGCGCCGATCATCTGCGTTTCGTGACGCACGCCGATCTGCCGCAGCTCGATGCGGGTGTGGAATTCCTTGACCAGATCCTTGACCAGTTCGCGGAAGTCAATGCGGTTGGGCGCGGTGAAATAGAAGAGGATTTTGGACTGGTCGTGCAGCACTTCCACGTCCACCAGCTTCATCTCAAGGTCATGCTCGCGCACCAGACGGCGGCAGACGTGCCAGGCGTCCCGGCCACGGTCCAGATTCTGGGCGTGACGGTCCAAGTCTGCGGCGTCCGCGATGCGCAGGACGGGCTTGAGCTCCTGGCCGACAAGATCCTTGGCGTAGTCCGGCGGAATCCGGTCGCGGCTGTCCAGGGCCAGCACCACCTGCCCCATGGAAAGCCCCTGCTCGGTCTCCACCACCACATGCTCGCCGGGGCGCAGCTCAAAGCCGGCGGCATTGAAGAAATACAGCTGCCCATGCTCGCGAAATTTGATGCCCAGCACCCGGTTGACCACAGGAGCAGCTCCTGTCGGGGCATCCGAACCTGTCTCCTGCTCGATGGAGAGGGGATCCGGCTCCACGTCTGGCTGGACGTCTGGCTGAATGTCGGGCTGCACGTCTGGCTGGACGTCAGGCGAGACGTCGGGCTGGATGTCTGGCTGAATGTCGGGCTGGACGTCAGGCTGGACGTCAGGCTGGACGTCTGGCTGGACGTCCGATTGCACGTCGGGCGAGACGTCGTCGGCCGCACGCGCATCCGTCGCGTTGGGCGAGGGCTCCGCCTCGGCTGGCAGTGCCTGAGCGGGCGATGCGGGATGCAGGGCCGAATCTGGAATGGGGGTGTGCGTCTCGTCTGGAACCATCTGCCGCGAGTACTGCATTTCCGCCAAAACGGCAAGCCGGCCTGCGCGGGGATGGCCTGCACGGCGTGCATCGTCCCGCTTGCATTTTTTTGCAGCCTGACACAAGAAAGACGCCACGGAGAACTCCCATGCTCAGTCGAGACGACGCCCTGCACCTGCTCAAGGCCCAGGATCCGGATCAGTCCCTGCTCAACCACGCCCAGGCCAGCGAAGCCGTCATGGCCGCCCTGGCTGCGCGTCTGGCTCCCGGCGACGAGGATCTCTGGTCCCGCACCGGGCTGCTGCACGATCTGGATTTTCCCCACACCAAAAGCTCCCCGGCCCAGCACGGTCCCATGGCCGTGCAGTTGCTGGAGAATGCCCTGCCCCCCCACGCCCTGCACGCCATCCTGGCCCACAACCAGGAGCACACCGGGGTGGCCTGCGAAGCGCCCATCGATTACGCCCTGCGCTGCGCCGAATCCGTGACCGGGCTTGTGTTCGCCACAGCGCTGGTCAGGCCCCAGGGTTTCGACGGCATGAAGGCGTCCTCCCTCAAAAAGAAAATGAAGGACAAAGCCTTTGCCGCCAATGTGGACCGGGAGCGCATCCGGGAGTGCGAACGGCTGGGGCTCTCCCTGGATGAGTTCCTGGCCATTTCCATTGATGCCATGCGCGGGGTGGCCTGCCGCGTGGGCATCGGCGTGGACCCCTAGCCATGGAGGCCTGCGTCTTCCTCGCACCGCGTCTGCCCCTGCCGCCTGCCATGGGTCGGCAATCCCCTTTCTGGTTGTTGCCCCTGGCCAATCGCCCCCTGCTGCTGCGCATGCTGGAGGGGCTGACCGCCGGCGGCATCACCCGCTGCCATCTGCTGCATGACCCCGGCGACCTGGAAGCCATCGAGCTGGTGCGCGGCCGTCTGCCTGAGGACCTGACCGTGGAGTGGATGCCCCGCGGCGAAGGCACCCTCATGGAAACCCTGACCCGTCTGCGCGGGCACCTGGGCGAAGATTTTCTGGTACTGCCGTTCCCGCATCTCACGGGTCCGTCCTTGCGGCGGCTCCTGGACGAACACCACCGCCAGCGCAATGCCTGCACTGTGGTGGCCGGAGAGTCCAACCACAAGCCGCCCGCCTCCGCCCCCAAGCTGTTCTGCTGCAACCAGGCCGTGCTTGGCCTGCCGGCCACCCTGGGCTGCGACGACTTCACCTCCCTGGCCAAGGCGCTGGTGGATGCCGGGGCCCGCGTGGGTGTGTGCGAGGCAGGCGTTGCCGTGGCGCCCCTGGAAGGCCTGGTGGATTTTCACAAGTGCGTGCAGCGGATCCTGCGCAAGGAGCTGGAAGGCGCAGATCGTCCCGGTGTGCGGCTGGAAGCCGGCGTGTTCGTGGGCCGGCATTGCACCATTCATCCCACGGCCCGCCTGCGCGCCCCGGTGCTGCTGGGGGATGGCTGCCGCATCGGCCGCGATGCGGAGATCGGCCCGGGGGCCTGTCTGGCTCCGGGCACGGTGGTGGAACGGGCCTCGGCCCTGCGCGACACCGTGGTCCTGGGCGATTGCGTCATCGGGCCTCGGCACCACGTGGACCGGGCCGTCATCCAGGCCGGACTGCTCATCCGCATGCCGGATCTGGCCATGGCCCTGGCGGCAGACCCGCACTTTCTTGGTGCGCAGCCGGCGAATCCGCCCCTGGACATCCTGAACGTCCTGCTGCAGCGCGTGCTGGCTGCGGCGCTGCTGGTCCTGTGTTCGCCCCTGCTGCTGGTCATGTATGCCCTGCATCTGGCCCAGCCCCGCAAGCGGCTCATCTGCATGGCCACCGTATCCGGGGAAGCGCGGGAAGGAGCGGACGGCAAGCTGCGGCTACGGCGCTTCCGCATGCGCACCTTCAGTTCCCAGCGGCTGTTTCTGCGACATTTGCCGTCCCTGTGGGACGTGGTGATGGGCCAGCTGCGGCTGGTGGGCACGGAACCGCTGCCGCCGCGTTCCGCCGGGCTGCTGCGCGAACCCTGGCAGCGGGTGCGCTTCCTGGCCCCGGTGGGCCTGGTGCCGCCCTGGGCCAGGCTGCGGGGCATCCCCCTCACCTTTACCCAAAAGCGCGTCATGGAGCAGGAATACACCCTGTGCCGCACCGTGCGCGGGGATCTGCGCATCCTGTGCGCCGCCCTGCTTCAGGGGCTGCCCCGGCAACCTGAGACAAAACCCGCCGCAAGGCGCGCCACGAATGTGCTCTGCCCGGAACACGGCGTGCAGAGAAGCTCCCGCCTTGGGAGTTTGCTTTGACCGCCCCCAAAAAAACAGGCATATCTGAACTGATGCAAACACGTCACGGTCATATAGAACGCAACACGCGGGAGACGCAGATTGCCCTGCGCCTGGTCCTGGACGGGACCGGCACGGCCAGCGTCTCCACCGGCTGGGGTTTTGCCGATCACATGCTTACCCTGCTCTCCTTCTGGGCCGGGTTCGATCTTGAAATCACCTGCACCGGCGACCTGGAAGTGGACGCCCACCACACCCTTGAGGATGTGGGCATCTGCCTGGGGCAGGCGTTCCTCCAGGCCCTGGGAGACCGCGCCGGCATCCGCCGCGTGGGCCACGCCAAGGTGCCCATGGACGAGGCCATTGCCGATGTGGCGGTGGACCTCTCCGGCCGGCCCTGGCTGGTGTACGAGGACACGCCCCTGCCGCCGGCCATTGCCGGAGAAGAGAAGGATGTCTGGCGCGAATTCTTCAAATCCTTCGCCTTTGCCGGCAAATTCAACCTGCATCTGCATTTCTGTTACGGTCAGAACGGCCATCACCTGCTGGAATCCGCCTGCAAGGGGCTGGGGTTGGCCCTCAAGGAAGCCGTCCGCATCGAGCGCAGCGGCGTCTCCAGCACCAAAGGGAGTCTGGATTGATGGAAACCATCGCCCGCATCCGCACTGTGTGTCTCGTCTGCTGCCTGGGCGCTTTGCTGGCCCTTGGCTGCAAGGCCAAACCTGCCGACCCCGCCGCCGTCGAACCCGCGGCCCAGGCCGCCCCGCTGGCGGAGATGGGCGTGGTCGCCGTGGCGGTGGCGCCGTTCACCCAGGTCTTTTCCGAAACGGAACTGCTGTTCGGCGAGGTGCCTCCCGGCAGCGAAACCGCCCCGGCGGCATCCCTGCACGCCCTGGATACCAACCTGCGCGCCGCCATGCGCAGCCCGGCCCCCAGCGACCGCGTGCCCGTGTGCATGGCCTCCGTCCCCGTCACTGGCACACGCGCCCTGGACCGCTGGGTGCAGATTGGCAGTTGCGCCGGCGTGCGGCACCTGCTGGTGCCCCAGGTGGCCTACTGGGCGGAACGCCACGGCGGCCCCATGGGTTCGGATCGCCCGGCCGGCGTGGTGCTGGACTTCTTTGTGGTGGACGTGCAGGAGCATTCCATCGTCGGGCATTATCGCTATGCCGAATCCCAGGTGCCCCTGTCCGCCAACCTGCTGACCATGGACAAGTTCCTCGCCCGCAAGGGGCAGTTTGTCCTGGCCACGGACCTTGGCCGCGAAGGCGTGCAACAGGCCATGAAGCGGATGGGGCTCTAGACGATGCAACTCTTTCCCGCCATCGATCTCAAGGACGGCCGCTGCGTGCGGCTCAAGCAGGGACTCAAGGATCAGGTCACCGTCTTTTCCGACGATCCCGTGGCCATGGCCCGGCACTGGATCAGCCTGGGCGTCTCCTGGCTGCATCTGGTGGATCTGGATGGCGCCTTTGACGGCGCCCCCCGCAACCGCGGCATCATCGAGGCCATCTGCGCCCTGCCCGGCGCGCCCAGGCTCCAGCTGGGCGGCGGCATCCGCGACCTGGCCACCGCCGCGGCCTATCTGGATGCCGGCGTCACCCGGCTCATCATCGGCACCATGGCCCTCAAGGAACCCGAGGCCTTCAAGGCCCTGTGCCAGGCTTTCCCCGGCAAGATCGGCGTGTCCCTGGATGCCGCAGACGGCCGCCTGAAAACCAAAGGCTGGGTGGAAGACGCCGGCCTGACGGTGATGGACGTCTTGCCCCGGCTGGAAGCCGACGGCGCGGCGTTTGTCATCTATACCGACATCAGCCGCGACGGCATGCACAGCGGCGTGAACTTCCCGGCCATGGCCGCCCTGGTGGACGCCACCTCCCTGCCCGTGCTCGCCGCCGGGGGCGTCTCCACCATGGACGACCTCAAGACCCTGGCCCCCCTGGCCCCGCGCGGGCTGGAAGGCGTCATCTCCGGCCGGGCCATCTACGAAGGCACCCTGGACGTGGCCGAGGCCCTGGCCTGGCTGGCCGCGCACGAATAGAGCAGCGTATCTTTGAAACAAGGACCTTGCGAGAGGGGAAACCTTTTAAAAAAGGTTCTCCCCTCTCGNTTGTAATTATACCAAAAAAATTCTTTGAAGAGGGGGTTCGGGGGAAAACCTTTCTTCAGAAAAGTTTGCCCCCGAGCCCGCCGCCTCACAGCACGCCCAGCACCAGCCCTGCCGCCAATGTCAGCAGCATGATGCCCACCAGCAAACGCACGGCGTCAAGGGTCATCTTTTTCAGCAGCCTGCCACCAAAAAACGCCCCCAGAAAGGCGGACAGGCACGCCGCCGCCAGCAGCCCGGCATTGCCGGACACCATCTCCGTGCCGGCCAGTCCGGCGTAGATCGCCAGCCGGGACACATCCACCACGCAGGCCAGCACCACGCCGGTGGCGATGAAGGCTTCCTTGGTCAATCCTGCCCCCAGCAAAAAGGCGCTGCGGAAGGCCCCCTGGTTGCCGGACAACCCGCCGAAAAAGCCGCTCACCAGCCCGCCCACGGGCAGCCAGGCCGCCGGATACGGCCGGCCCTGCCGCCTGGGCCGCAGCTCCCGCAGGGCAAAATACGCAATGAGCACGCCAAGCAGCAGCTTGACCGGCGTCACGTCCATGGTCCGGCCCACGATGGACCAGACGAACCAGGGCTCCAGATGCGCCAGCCGCACCAGCACCCAGGCCCCGGCCAGACTGGCCAGCACGGCCGGGAAGCCGAATCGCAGCGTCACCTTCCAGTCAGCAGCACGCCCAAACAGGGCCAGCTTGAAAAGATTGTTGGCAAAATGCACCACGGCCGTCAGGGCCACGGCCGTCTCCACGGGAAAAAACAAGGCCATGACCGGCGTGAGGACCGTGCCGAGTCCGAATCCGGAAAACAGTGTCAACCCGGAGACGGCCAGACAGGCAAAACAAATTACCAGATATTCCACGGGATATTCCTTCCATGTCAAGATTCCCTACCATGTTAGCATAGTTGCAAGGCACTTGCCACCACCTCCCCGGGCTCGCCGCGCAAACGCCTTGCACTCCAGCCAATCCATGTGTAAGGGAGTCTCATTTCCAGATGATGACAAGGAGCGCCGCATGCCAGAGTCCGGTGCCCCCGGTACGCCCGATGCCCCTGTCACGGATGCCGGACATGCGCGTCAACCGCGCGTGAGCGTGATCGGCCCAGGCAGTTGCGATGCGGACGTCCACGCCGCCGCGTATGCGCTGGGCCAGGGGTTGGCCCGGCTGGGGGTCGCGGTGGTCACGGGAGGCCTGGGCGGCGTGATGGAAGCCGCCTCGGCCGGGGCGCAATCGCAGGGCGGCCTGACCATCGGCATTCTGCCTGGGACCCGGCTGGAAGACGCCAACGTGTATGTACAAGTTCCTGTGGTGACAGGAATTTCCCACATGCGCAACGTGCTGGTGGTGCTCAACGGGGATGTGATTGTGGCTGTGGAAGGAGGCTGGGGCACACTTTCGGAATTTGCCTTTGCCAGAAAAATGGGTAAGGTGGTTGTGGCCATGGGGAAATGGAGCACGCTCCCGGATGCAATACCCGCGCAGGACCCTGCCTCGGCAGTGGCCGCAGTGCGCAGGCAGCTGGGTGCGATGTTCCCTGACTGGGCGCCGCCGCATGCCTGGTGACGACGAGGAAGGTGACTGGATGGATGTCTTATGGGCGCCGTGGCGTCTTGACTACATCCTTGGTCCAAAACCTGACGCATGCGTCTTCTGTTTGCCGGCGCACAGGAACGAGGACAGGGAGCGGCTGGTGCTGCTGCGTGGGCGGCAGGCCTTCGTCATCATGAACAAATTCCCCTATAACAATGGCCATCTCATGGTGACGCCATATCGCCATGTCATGCGGTTGCAAGACTGCACCCGCGACGAGTGCAACGAGATGATGCAGCTGTTGCAAGGCTGCACCGATATTCTCTGCCAGCACTTCAATCCTCAGGGCGTCAACATCGGCCTCAATCTGGGCGAAGCCGCCGGGGCAGGCATCCGCGAGCATCTGCACTTCCATCTCGTGCCTCGCTGGAACGGCGACTCCTCTTTCATGGCGGTCTTTTCGGAGACTCGGGTCATCCCCGAACATCTCCTCGCGACATATGACAGGCTGACGCCCAACTTCCATCGTCTGGAAAAGGACCTTTTAGAGGAGGACCCCACATGCGGTTCATTCAAATTTTCTTCCTGATCATCCTGATTTTTTTCTTGATGATCATCTACGCCCAGAACATCCAGACCTTGCAGCAGACCATTGCCCTCGGCTATGATCTGCACTGGCATGCCTGGACCACCCCGCCGCTGAAGCTGTATTTCTTCCTGCTGTTCTTCTTTGTGCTGGGCGCCTTCAGCGTGTTCTTCCTGCTGGTGTTCGAAACCCTGCGCTTCAAGGCCCAGGCCAGCCGCTTCAAGAAGCTGGCTGCCAAGCTGGAAGCCGAAGTGAATTCCCTGCGCACCCTGCCTTCCGAAGATGCAGGCATGGGAGCCCAGGGCGAAGAGCAATCCTCCTAGCGGAGCATGCCTATGCGCTGGCGGTGGTGGCGATTTCCTGCGGCAGCCTTGCCGGGCCGGTCCTTGAGGCCAGCCATCGCCACGCCACGGCAGTGGGGTGATCCTTCCGGTGCAGCCGATGATTCGTCGTCGGCTGCACCCTCTGCCAAGCTGCCGTTCCCTCCTCCCGACGATCTGCAGGCTGTGCAGGACGAGCTGGCCCGCATGCTCACCCTGGATCCGGCCGCCATCGAACCCTGCTTTGCCCTGGCCACCCTGCACCGCTCCCAGGGCGAGCCTCAGCGCGCCCTGACCGTGCGCCGACGTCTGGCCCATCGTCCGGGTCTGGACAAAGGCCAACGCGCCCGCCTGCAGTACGAAATTGGCCGCGATCTCCTGCGTCTGGGTGAACTGGGCAAGGCCCTGGAAGCATTCGAAGTCGCGCAGTTGATCCTTCCCCGCAGCCAGGCTGTCCGGCTGGCCCTGGCCGACTGCACCTTGCGTCTGGGCAAGGCCAAGGAGGCCGCCAGACTGTTTGCCGAGGCCGGCCGCAAGGATCTGCAGGCCCATGCCCTGGCCCGGCATGCCCAGGCCCTGCTGCTGGCCGGGGAATGCTCCCATGCCCGCCGCCATGCCTCCCGCGCCGCGGCCCTGGCGCCCACGCTTCCCGAAGGCTGGCTGGTGCTGGTGCGCGAAGCCGCCGTCTCCCGCAACTGGGCACGGCTGGCCCGACAGCTGCGCAAGGGCATGCACGCGGTGACGCCCCGGCTCCGCTTCGCCCTGCTGGAAGCCCTGCTCAACCCGGACACTCCCTGGCACGATTCGGGCAAAGCCCCGGCCCAGCGACCCTGCTGCCTGGGACCGGCCAGTGTTTCAGATCGCGTCCATCCGGCAGACAACCCCCTGCGCGCCCAGGCCGAAGTGGTGCAGCATATCCTGACCACCCCGCCGCCCCCCGGGCAGCCCCCGGTCGCCCAACCTGCGGACGCAGCCCTGTGCCACCTGGCTGCCTGTCTGTGCCGGGCCGGCAATCTGCAGGAAGCCGCCCAGATCTGGCTGGAAAAGGCCCTGGCCCTGGAGCCCACCTTCTGGCGGGCCCGCATGGACCTGACCGCCCTGGCCTTGCCGCGCCAGGAAGTGGAACCGGCCTTCTACGATGCCGCGCACACCCTCTTTTCCCTGCTCACCGCCCAGCCCCGTTTTGCCTGCGCCGCGTGCGGGCATCGGTCCAACACCCTCTTTTTCCAATGCCCCCGCTGCCAGAGCTGGCGGCGCATCCAGTGCTGCCTGCACTGATCACCACCATGCCCTGCCCTGCTCCCGCCTCATGACACAAACTCCTTCGCAGTATCCCGGTAACGTCCCCTCGTCTTCCGCAGCCCCCCCCAAAAAACTCACCCCCATGTTCGAGCAGTACCTCTCCATCAAGGAGCAGTACCCGGACGCCTTGTTGTTTTACCGCATGGGGGACTTCTACGAACTCTTTTTCGAGGACGCCGAAACCGCCGCCCGCGAGCTGTCCATCACCCTCACCAGCCGAAATCCCAACGACGCCTCGCGCATTCCCATGGCCGGCGTGCCCCACCACAGCGCCAAGGACTACCTGGCCCGGCTGCTGGAAAAGGGCTACAAGGTGGCCATCTGCGATCAGGTGGAAGACCCCCGCCAGGCCAAGGGGCTGGTCAAACGCGCCGTCACCCGCGTGCTCACGCCGGCCACGGTGCTGGAGGACGAATCCCTGGACGCCAAGGAAGAAACCTTCCTGGCGGCCCTGTTCTGGAACGATCGCACGGACACCGG
Source organism: Megalodesulfovibrio gigas DSM 1382 = ATCC 19364 (assembly GCF_000468495.1). Taxonomy (NCBI): domain Bacteria; kingdom Pseudomonadati; phylum Thermodesulfobacteriota; class Desulfovibrionia; order Desulfovibrionales; family Desulfovibrionaceae; genus Megalodesulfovibrio; species Megalodesulfovibrio gigas. The sequence continues at coordinate 1,848,942 of NC_022444.1, read as the reverse complement.
CGCCCTGGCCTGGGCCGAGTTCTCCACCGGCGAGTGGACGGGGTTCGAGTCCAAGAAAGAGCAGGAGCTCTGGCAGTGGGTGCACAAGCTGCGCCCCCGGGAGCTGCTCATTGCCGACGGCCCCGCGGCCCTGCACAAGGAAATGCGGGCCTTTCTGGATGAAGGCATCAGCCTCGTGCCCATGCCGGCCAAGGCCTACTTCGACCATGCCGCCGCCGTCGCCCGCCTGCTCAAGGCCCAGCGCGTGACGGACCTTGCCGTGCTGGACCTGACGGACAAGCCCGAGCTCGCGCGCTGCCTGGGCGCAATCCTGGCCTATCTGGAGCACACCCAGCTCCAGGAGGCCACGCACCTGGCTCCCTTTGCCCCGCTGGACCGTTCCCGTCATCTGCTGGTGGACGAGATCACCGAACGCAATCTGGAACTCTTCGTCCGCCTGGACGGCAAAAAGGGTCCCGGCAGTCTGTGGCACGCCATTGACCGCACCATCACCCCCATGGGCGGCCGGCTGCTGCGCCAGCGCATGCGCCAGCCCTGGCGGGAGATGACCCCCATCCTGGACACCCAGGCCATGGTGGCCTTTTTTCATGACCAGGACGGCCTGCGCCAGGAGACGGCCCAGGCCCTCAAGGCCGTGGGCGATCTGGAACGCCTCTCCACCCGCGTCTGCCTGGGGCGGTCCATGCCGCGGGATCTCACGGGCCTGCGCCAGAGCCTGGCCGGCCTGCCGCACCTGCGCGGCCTGCTGACCGCGGCCGCCCCGCCGCCGGCCCTGGCAAAGCTGCTGGACCGCTGGGACGATCTGGGCGACTGCTTCGACCTCCTGCACCGCGCCCTGACGGATTCGCCGCCGCCCACCATCACCGATGGCGGCCTCATCCGCCCGGACTTCCAGCCCGAGCTGACCGAGCTGGCGGACCTGGCCGACCATGGCGAGGAAAAGCTCAAGGCACTGCTGGCCGCAGAACAGGCCGCCCACGCCCTGCCCCGGCTCAAGCTGGGGTACAACCGCGTCTTCGGCCACTATTTCGAGCTCCCCGCCGCCGCCAGCAAGCAGGCGCCGGCCCACTGGGAACGCCGCCAGACCCTGGCCAACTGCGAACGCTACGTCACCGCGGAGCTCAAATCCCTGGAGCAGAAGCTGCTCTCGGCCACGGAGCAACGCAACGCCCTGGAGCACAAGATCTTTCTGGAGATTCGGGACCGCATGGCCCAGGCCCGGCCGCGGCTGCTGTTCATGGCCGACGCCCTGGCCGGCATCGACTACTGGCAAGGCCTGGCCGAGACCGCCCGCCGCTGGGACTGGACCCGCCCCACCCTGCACGATGGCCTGGCCCTGCGCATCATCGCCGGCCGCCATCCCGTGGTGGAGGCCGTGCAAGGCGCGTCCAGCTTCATCCCCAACGATCTGGATCTGGACGACGACCGCCGCATCCTGCTCATCACCGGGCCGAACATGGCCGGCAAGTCCACGGTGTTGCGGCAGACGGCCCTCATCGTCCTGCTGGCCCAGATGGGCGGGTACGTCCCGGCCCGGGAGGCGCGCATCGGTCTGGTGGATCGCGTCTTTTCCCGCGTGGGGGCCTCGGACAATCTGGCCCAGGGCCGCTCCACCTTCATGGTGGAAATGACCGAGACCGCCCGCATCCTGCGGCAGGCCACCCGGCGCAGTCTGGTCATCCTGGACGAGATCGGCCGCGGCACCGCCACCTTCGACGGCCTGGCCCTGGCCTGGGCCGTGGTGGAGGATCTGGCCCGCCGCCAGGGCGGTCTGCGCACCCTCTTCGCCACCCATTATCACGAGCTGACCTCCCTGGAAGGCCGCATCCCCGGCGTGCGCAACTGCAACATCGCGGTCAAGGAATACGGCGGGGAGATCATCTTCCTGCGGCGTCTGGTTCCTGGTCCGGCAGACAAAAGTTACGGCGTGGAGGTGGCCCGCCTGGCCGGCGTGCCGCCGCGGGTGGTGCACCGGGCGCGGGAACTGCTGCAGATTCTGGAAAAACAGGGCGGCGAGGGTCGGGCGCGGTTCGTGGAGCAGATGGCCTGCCCGGCCATGCTGCCGGGCATGGAACCGCCGCCGTTGCCCGGGCCGGCGGCTCCTGCCGTGTCTCCCCAGGCCCTGGAACTGCGCAAGGCGCTGCAGGCGCTGGATGTGGAGCACCTCACCCCTGTGCAGGCCCTGACCCTGCTGCACGACTGGAAACAGCGCTGGGGCAAGCCCGACTGAAGGACGATGCCCGCCAATACGGACGCCCCTCCCCGCGCTCCTGCAGGAGGCGAAGAGGGGCGTTGCTGCCCGCCGACATAATGTGCTCCACTGGTCCGCCGGGTTCCACGCATTTCGGCGGACGGTCTTCCCTGAAGTAACGTGATGATGCCATCACCACTTCAGGGACATCACACTAGAAAGGCAAAGAATTTGAAGACATCAACCAGAACGCCGGCGCCCACAGCCCCACGGGCACCCAGATGATGAGCGACCATGCCAACAGCGTGGCGCTCAGTTTGCCGTAGAACGCCAGCCAGACTTCAAGCGTCAGCACCGTGTATCCCAGACAGGCCATGGCCAGGTAGTTGCTTGGGGCAATCAGCTGTGTGCCGTTGGCCAGCACGGGACCGCCGGTGAAGAACAACACCATGTAAATAAAAGAAATCAACGCCACGGTGAGGCTCACGTTGCCCACGGAACGCAAGTCCTGCAGGCCCGTCAGCAAGGCGAAGGCCACGCAGCAATAAAGCACCCCGTGCGCGAACAACAAGCCTGCTGTGAAGGCATCCTTGAACAGGGCCGCTTGCAACAACGCGCCCACCACCACCAGCACGCCCACAAATGCCGTTGCCGCTCCCGTCCCCTTGGGCTCCCCTTTGCCCAGGTTCAGCAGCGCCACCGGCAGCCACATGACCGAGATCAACACAAGTATTGCCGTTGTCATAATACCCTCCTGTAGTGGGTGATAAAAGAGCGCATGTGCGTGGCGGGCACCCTGGTGCCGGCGCGCCGGCCCCGGGCGCCAGGCGGAATGCCTGTTGATTCCATTTGTCATATCAATTTCTTGTCCAATAGTTCGATTCCCTGTTGTCCCTGGGAGATACGCTGTTTACCATCCCGCAGATTCCCCCGCAGCGTGGGCAAAGCGCCACACTCGCGGGGGTGTTGCGCCCCAAAAAAACGATATCCCCTGCACTTATTCACACCAACACCATGTAATGCATCAATAAATCAAGGCAGTGTCACAATGACGCGCCATGACGCCCATGCAGGCCCATTGTGACACAACCCATTGCACGCCTGCCTCCCGAACCAAATGGACGCAGCATTGCCAGCCGGCTTTACAATCCTGGCCGTTCGGGCTATCGAAAATTCCTTCATCGATTGCTTAAACACCATGCAGGAGATGCGAGATGCATCATTTCGAGTATCGCGACGGCCAGTTGTTTGCCGAGGACGTGCCCGTGGCCCGGCTGGCGGAAGAGTTCGGCACCCCGCTGTACGTGTACAGTGCGGCCACCTTTTCCCGCCATTTCGAGATTTTTGACGCAGCCTTCAACGAGCTGCCGCACCTGACGTGCTACTCGGTGAAAGCGAACTCGAACCTGTCCGTGCTCAATCTGCTGGCCAAAAAAGGCGCCGGCATGGACATCGTCTCCGGCGGGGAGCTGTACCGCGCCCTGGCTGCCGGCGTGCCGGCGGATAAGATCGTCTATTCCGGCGTGGGCAAGCGGCCGGAGGAGATCAAGGAGGCCCTGGAAGCGGGCATCCTTATGTTCAACGTGGAATCCCAGGCAGAGCTGGTCCGCATCAACGAGATCGCCCAGGCCATGGGCACCCGCGCCCGCATCAGCCTGCGCATAAACCCGGATGTGGACCCCCAGACGCACCCCTACATCTCCACGGGCATGAAAAAGAACAAGTTCGGCCTGGACATGGAGACCTCCATGCAGGCCTATGCCCTGGCCAAGAGCCTGCCCGCCCTGGATCCCGTGGGCCTGGACTGCCACATCGGGTCCCAGCTCACATCCATTGAGCCGTTCAAGGAAGCCATGGACAAGCTCATGGCCTTCCACGACCGCCTCACCGGCGAACTGGGCCTGGACATCAAGTACCTGGACCTTGGCGGCGGCCTGGGCATCCAGTACAACGAAGAAGACCCGCCTCATCCGGAGGTGTTTGCGCAGGCCCTGATACCAGTGCTCAAGGAACGCCCCCTCACGGTGATTCTGGAGCCGGGCCGCGTCATCGCCGGCAACAGCGGCCTCCTCATCACCAAGGTGGTGTACACCAAGGACACCCCGAGCAAGCATTTCGTCATTGTGGACGCAGCCATGAACGACCTGACCCGGCCGGCGCTCTACGGGTCCTACCATCGCATCGCCGAGGTGGAGCCCCGGCACCGCACCGCGAGCATTGTGGATGTGGTGGGCCCGATCTGCGAATCCAGCGACTTCCTGGCCCGGGAGCGGACCATGTCTGCCGTGCAGTCCGGTGAACTGCTGGCCGTGTTTTCCGCCGGGGCGTACGGCTTCAGCATGAGTTCGCAGTACAACTCGCGCTGCCGGGCGGCGGAAGTGCTGGTGGATGGCGCCACCGTCACCCTGGCCCGTGCCCGCGAGACGTACGAAGACCTGGTGGCCCTGGAACGAGGCGGCCTGAAATAGGACGCACCCAGCCTTTGATCGCGACACAAACCGGGAACTCAAACTCCCGGTTTGTGTCGTTTTGCAAATGTCTCGACTAAGGGTGTGACATGGACGGGACAGCATTCAAAAAAGCGTTTGGCAAACGGCTGCGATTCTTGCGGGAATTGCGCAGTCTCACCCAGGCCCGGCTTGCCGAGCGCATCGGGGTCACGGAGCAGTACATCAGCATGCTGGAGCGGGGTTTGTCCGCGCCGTCATTTTCCCTGGTGGCGCAGCTCTCCCGCACGCTGGATGCGCACCCCGCGGCGCTGTTTCTGTTTCCCCGGCTTGAGGGCGAAGAGGCCCCGCCCCTGCCCCTGCCCACCCTGCCGGAGAACCTGAGCCGGGTGGCGCATTGGGTGGTGGATCCACAGGGCGTGGAGACCATCTCTGCCGAGCTTGCGTCCTGGCTGCCGGCCCAGCCTGCCGGGGGTGGCCGCGGCAGTCGTGGCGACAAGTCCGCAACGCCCGTCTCCCTCTTTTCCCACGTGCCGCCGGAAGACGCCCGACGCATCCAGGAAGCCCTGCAGGCGGCCGCCGCCGGCAATCCCGCGCCGCTGTTCTCCTTCCGCCTGCTGGCCGACCCGCCCCTGCGCATCCTGGCCTATGCGGTGCAGCAGCCGGACGCGTCCCTGCGCATGGTGCTCATGGACGTCTCGGACCATCTGCGGCTCAAGCAGACCCAGCTGGATCTGCAGGCCGCCGTGGAGGCCCTGGCCGAGGAGCGCACCCGGCAACTGCAGGAAACCGTGGCTCAGCTTGAGGAAGAAGTCCGCCGCCGCCGCGAAAGCGAGGCCGCCCTGGCCGCCGCCGAGGCCCACTGGCGGATCCTCTTCGACCATGCGCCGGTAGGCATCTTCCAGAGCGTGCCCGAGGGCCGCTTCCATGCCGTGAACCATGAAGCCCTGCGCATGTTCGGCTATGATTCGCACGAAGAGATCCTGGCCATGGAGGACATTGGCCGACAATTATATGTCGATCCCTCCCATCGCAGCGAACTCCTGGAGATGCTGCTCCGTCAAGGGGCCATTGACGATTACGCAGTCACCCTCAAGGCCAAGGACGGCCGCACCTTCCGTGCCGCCATCACCGCCCGGCTGCTGCCGCCGGCAGTGTCTGCCGACGGGCACAAGGCGTCCTTCATCGGGTTCGTCAAGGCCCTGCCGTTGGACGACAGCCCTGCGCCGACTGCACTGAAGGCGTAATCCTCAGGCACACCAGCCACACCAGCCGCGCCCAGGCGAGCCCAGACGAGCCCAGACGAGCCTGACGCTACACCAGCGACACGTACTGGGCGTGCTCCACGCCGTCCAGCAACTGAAACGCCGTCAGCCGCAGGCGGATCAGGGCAGTGTCCGGCCGGGAGGCGAACTCCGTCAGCCTGGGATGCCGGGCCAGAAACCGGGCGCGCAGTCCGGCGGCGGCCTCCGGGGGCGTGTCCGCCAGCACAGCAGAGACGGTGAGGGCCTGCACAGCCTCGCGCGCGTGCACCTGTCGTGTGTCCACCAGCAGGCTCACCCTGGGATTCTCCATCAGATTTGCATATTTCCGCGAGTCTTGCGGCGTCGTCAGCAGCAGGTGCCTGCGTTCCGCATCCAGCGCATACGCCATGAGGGAGCAATGCGGCGGCGCGTCCGCCCGGGCAGGGCACGTGGCCAGCACGGCCAGATCCGACGCATCCAGCAAATCCAGACAGCGCCCGATCAGCAGGGCGGCAGGGGCAGAGGACGTGGGCATGGAAGCCTCCTTGTTGGCGTGCATTGTCCCTGCATGCCCGATCCGTGGCGCGCGGGCAAGGCCGCATCGCACCTTTCTTCGCACCTCCGTGCGGCCGGGCATACCCGGCCGGCATTTGCGCATTGCCGGCAAGCGTGCTATGGCTCAACCCTCATTTACAAGAAACTCGTGCGGTACGCGCGCCGGCATCGGCCGCCGCCACTGCAGCCGGATCACACGGACTGCATGCGATCCGCACATCATAGCACCCTAGCCGGAGGAAATTGCATGGGCGCCGTCAGCCAGTTCATGGAGACCAATTACAAACACTTCAACGCCCGGGAAACGTTGGCGGCGGCCAAAGCCTGGAAAGCGCTGCTGGACAAGGGCGGGAAGATGTTCATCACCCTGGCTGGCGCCATGAGCAGCGCGGAGCTGGGCATCTCCCTGGGCCAGATGATCCGCGCCGGCAAGGTGCACGCCATCAGCTGCACGGCGGCCAACCTGGAAGAGGATCTGTTCAACCTCTTCGACAACCACAGCTACGAAGTGGTGCCCAACTGGCGCGAACTGACCGCAGAAATGGAACGCGACCTGCGTGATCGCGGCTTTAACCGCGTGACGGACACCTGCATTCCCGAAACCGTCATGCTCAAGGCCGAGGCCACCCTCCTGGACATCTGGAAGCAGGCGGACAAGAACGGCACCCGCAAATTCATGTGCGAATACTTCTTCGACATGCTGGACCGTCCTGAAATCAAACAGCATTTCGCCATTCCTGCCGAGCATTCCTGGGTCCTGGCGGCCAAGGAAATGCAGGTGCCCATCTTTTCCCCCGGGTTCGAGGACTCCACCCTGGCCAACAAGTTCACGGCCATGGTCATGGACGGTCGGCTGTCTTCCCACAGCCTCATCAAAAGCGGCACGGAAATCATGCACGTGCTGGCCGAATGGTACATGGCCCAGGCCGATGCCGGCACCCCCGTGGGCTTCTTCCAGATCGGCGGCGGCATTGCCGGGGACTTCCCCATCTGCACCGTGCCCATGCTCATCCAGGATCTGCACAAGGACGACACCCCGTTCTGGGCGTACTTCTGCCAGATCAGCGATGCCGTGACCTCCTACGGCGGCTACTCCGGCGCCAACCCCAGCGAGAAAATCACCTGGTACAAGCTGGATGTGGATACGCCGCGGTTCATGATCAACTCGGATGCCACCATCGTCGCCCCGCTGATTTTCGCCTATGTGATGGACTGGTAGTCACCGGCCATCCTCCGCTCTGCAGTTGCACAGACGTCTGCCTGCCCGCCTGGGCGGCAGACGTCTTTTTTTGTCTGGAACCGTTTGACGGCTGCCTGTGATCTGCGTAGTTTTGTCCTTATGTTGCTGCGCTGCGCCATCTGCCTGGCCGTGCTATGGGCATGTGCCATGTTTGCCGTGGACAATTCCGCGCTGCTCGCGTTCGACCGACAAATACTCAAAATATATTATTATATTCGCCCGCCATATTATGTGGAAGACGGGGACGGAGGCGTCCGCGGGCTGACCGCAGACCCCGTGCTCCGGGCTGCGGCGTTGGCGCATGTGCCGCTGCGCTGGGAGGTGTTGCCCCCGGCCCAGCACCTGCCGCACATTCAGGCCAATGCAGGCCCGGCCTGCGCCCTGGGCTGGTTCAAGACCCCGGAACGCGAACACCTTGCCAAGTTTTCGGCAGAAATCTATCGCGATGCCCCCTTCGTGGGGCTGGCCCGCCAAAATGCGCAGGCCTTTGCCGACCAGATGACCCTGGACCAGACTATGTCCAACAGCTCCCTGACCCTGCTGGTGAAGGAAAGCTTTTCCTATGGGGAGCATGTGGATACGCTGATCCGGACGCACAGGCCGCGGCGGGTGAGCACCTTTGAAGAAAACATCGCCATGCTGCACATGATCCAAAACGGACAGGCGGATTACATGCTGCTGGCCCCGGAGGAGGCAGAACACCTCTTCACCCTCGACGCATTTTCCCGCAACGCCTTCCGCATCCTGCACTTTCCAGATGTGCCGCCCGGCAACAGCCGGCATCTGATGTGCACCCGGGCAACGCCGGACAGCCTCCTGGAGCGGCTCAATCTGGGACTTCGGGGCATTCCCTCCCTGCCATGATCCGCCTGCAGCCCAGGCCCTCGAATGGCTTTCCCGGACGCTCCCCCCTTGCGCTGGTTGCGAATTCATGGTCTACACTCAAACAACCCTTTGTCGCAGCAGCCACATTTCTTTTCAGGAGACTCGCATGCTCAGCCCCAAAATGAACGATACCCTCAATGAACAGGTCAAGTGGGAGCTGTATTCCTCGTACCTGTACCTTGGCATGGCCGCCTGGTGCTCCCAAAAGGGTCTGCCCGGCTTTGCCAGCTGGATGCGGATGCAGGCGCAGGAAGAACTCTTCCATGCCTTGAAATTTTACGACTACATCCTTGAACGCGGCGGAGCAACCACGCTGTTCGCCATCGACGCCCCCACGCAGGAATGGGAAACGCCGCTTGCCGTGTTTGAGTATGCCCTGAACCACGAATACAGCGTCACCAAACGCATCAACGATCTCATGGACGTGGCCCATGCAGAGCGGGACCATGCCTGCGCCATCTTCCTGCAGTGGTTTGTCACGGAGCAGGTGGAGGAAGAAGATTCCTTCAACGATATTCTTGCAAAGCTGCGCCTCATTGGCGGCCAGGGCGAGGGGCTCTTCATGATGGACAAGGAGCTTGCCACCCGTCCTGCCCCCACGCCGCCTGCCGCCTGAGACAGGCCCGAAACCCCGGGAGCGCCATGGAACATTTCCTGACAATGCCTCCTGTTCCATGGCCTCCCCAAGCCGCGTGATGCATGCGTTCGCCTGCGCCCGTGCCAGGCAGCGCATTGAACCGGGAGATCGCCCATGACCGCCGACGCCTACGCGCCGTTCCATCAGACCCTGTGCCAGGCCACGGATCTGTGCACCCGGGCCGTGGATTTTTATACCCGGGCCGCCCAGGCCTGCAGCGACAGCAGCATTCGGCACGTGTTCGACCGCATTGCCGAATTCAAGCTGGCCCGCCTGAAAAAATTCGATGCCATGCTCGCCGCGCTGGCCACCCAGGATGCCCCGGCGGCCTGCACGCTGGACGAGGCAGCGCTTGCCCGCGGCGATGCCGTCTTTGCCAAGGCCACGGCCGACTTGCCCAAGACATGCCCCCCCTCCGCCCTGGCGGCCATCGACACCGGGCTGGCGCTGGAGCTGGAAATCAAGGCGTTCTACGAAGCGCAGCTGGGGCAGGCCCAGTTTGCCGAAGAGACCGCCCTGTGGCAGCGGCTGGTCCAGGAATCCAACAGCCAATACATCATGCTAAGCGACTTGCAACGATACTACGACGACTCCATGAGCTGATTGCCCGCGTCCGGCATCCGCTTGTTCACGACTCAGCCGCAGGGAGACGACATGCAGTTGACTGCCGCAACCATCCTCATCGGCGGCGAGGCAGGCCAAGGCCTGGCCACGGTGGGGCACTTGTTGACCAAGACCCTGGTCCGCGCCGGGTACGATGTGGTCGTGACCCAGGATTACCAATCCCGCATCCGTGGCGGGCACAACACCTTCGCCATTCGCACAACCCTGCCCGGCGAGGGTCCGCGGGTGGCCGCCCCCTCGGCATCCGTGGATATCCTGGTGGCGCTGAACCAGGAAACCATCGACCTGCACACGCCGGCCCTCACCCCCGGGGGCGTGCTGCTGATGGGTCAGGCCATGTCCGCGCACGATGTCAATGCCTTGGCCGTGCCGTACAAGGAACTTATCCCCAAGCCAATTTTCGAGAATGTGGCCGCCCTGGGCGTGCTGTGCGGCCTGCTGGGTCTGGACCGCGCCCACCCCGCCCGGCTGGTGACGGAGCAGTTCCAGAAAAAGGGACAAGACGTCATTGACCAAAACCTGGCCGTGCTCGCCAAAAGCCATGACTGGGTGGAACAACAGCCGCATGGCTTTGGCCCCCTGGCCAAGGCCCCTGCCCGCGGCGAACATCTGGCCCTGAACGGCAACGAGGCCGTGGCCCTGGGCGCCATGGCCGCAGGCTGCACGTTCTGCTCCTATTATCCCATGACGCCGGCCACGTCTGTTCCCATGATGCTCGCGGCCCATGCGGAGACTGTGGGCATAGTGGTGGAGCAGGCGGAAGACGAAATCGCCGCCGTCAACATGGTCCTCGGCGCGAGCTATGCCGGCGCCCGGGCCATGACCGCCACCTCCGGCGGTGGCTTTGCCCTGATGGTGGAAGGCGTCTCACTGGCTGGTATGACGGAAACGCCCCTCGTGGTCTTTCTGTCACAGCGCCCCGGCCCGGCCACCGGCCTGCCAACCCGCACCGAACAGGCAGACCTCACCCTCGCCCTGTATGCCGGGCACGGCGAGTTCCCCCGCGCCATCTTCGCCCCGGGCACCATCGAGCAGTGCTTCCACCTGACGGTGCATGCCTTCAACCAGGCGGAAAAGGCCCAGACCGCCATATTTGTCTTGTCCGATCAGTTCCTTGCCGATTCCGTCCGCAATGTGGAGCCGTTCGACCTTGCCGCGCTCCCGCCGGCGGTCCTGCCGGATCGCAGCGACGATGCGCCCGAATCGTACCAGCGGTACGCCGTGACGGAATCCGGCGTCTCGCCGCGCCGCCTGCCCTGCGCGGGGCAGTCGCTTGTGGTGCTCGACTCAGACGAACACACGCCGGACGGGCACATCACCGAAGATTTGGCCGTTCGCGTCACCATGCATGAAAAACGCCTGCGCAAGCATGCGCTGCTGCGTACCGATGCCATCCCGCCCGACTACGACGGCCCCCCCACCCCAGACCTGCTGCTTGCCTGCTGGGGATCCACCCTTGGCGCGGTGCAGGAGGCGGCAGCCCTGCTGCGCGCGGAAGGCCAGGCCGTGGGTGTGCTGCACTTCACGCAGGTCTGGCCCCTGAACCCGGACCACTTTTTGCCGCGCTTTGCCCAGGCAGGCAAGGTCGTCATGGTGGAAGGGAATCATGCCGGGCAACTTGCCAACTGCATTCGAATGGAAACCGGGTTTGCGATGACACAGTGCATCACCAGATATGACGGGTTGCCCTTCACCGCACGCTACATCCTCGACAGACTGTAGGAGCCTGCCATGCTGAACACAGACATCTATGGTGAGTTCGAGACTGCCTGGTGCCCGGGTTGCGGCGACCACGCCATTCTGAAATCGCTCAAGCAGGCGCTGGCCATTCTGGAAATCGAACCGCACCAGTACGTGCATTGCTCCGGCATCGGGCAGGCCGCCAAAACACCGCACTACCTGCGCTGCAACTGCTTCAACGGCCTGCACGGCCGCAGCCTGCCGCCTGCCCAGGCCATCAAGCTGGCCAATCCCGACGCGACGGTGCTGGTCAGCTCCGGGGATGGCTGCTCCTACGGCGAAGGCGGCAATCACTTCCTGGCCGCAATCCGCCGCAATGTGGACATCACCGTTATTGTGCACGACAACCAGATCTACGGGCTCACCAAAGGCCAGGCCAGCCCCACCACATCCGAAGGATCCAAGACCAAAAGCCAGCCCTGGGGCGTGACCAATCAGCCGTTCAACCCCATGGCCGTGGCGGTCGCCATGCGCGCCAACTTCGTGGCGCGGAGCTTTTCCGGCATGATGGAACACCTGACGGACATGATTGTCCAGGCCGTCCGGCACCCGGGCTTCTCCCTGGTCGACGTGCTGCAACCGTGCGTATCCTTCAATAAAATCAACACATTCTCCTGGTATAAGGAGCGCTGCAAACCCATCGACCCAGCCCACGACCCCACCAATTGGGAAGCCGCCATGCAGGTGGCCTCCGTATTCGGACAGACCATCCCCGTGGGTGTGATCTACAAAAACGACAGGCCGCCCCTGGGCGCCCGCTACAAGACCCTTGCCGCAGGACCACTGCACGAACGCACGCCAAACCTCGCGGCAGTGGAGCGCATCATGCAAACATTTGCCTAACAGAGGCAGACACGGTACTGTCCGCGTTCGCAATGCCGGGCCGCAGACCGCACATTCCCGGCGCATGACTGCAACACGACACCCCCATGAATACCGAACACATCACACAACATGTCGTCGGCGTAATCCGCGCCGCCTTTTCCACGGATATGGACGCCCGCACGGAGGCCCTGCGCGAGTTTTTGAGCGTGGTGGCCCCCAAAACCCTGGATAGCCCCATTGAACGCTGGTGTGCGGTCCTTCCTTCGTGCATGCCCTCGCTCTATGAGAAATGGGCCACCATGTTTGCCGAGCGCATGGTGGAGACCATTCCGCACGATCAATTGCAGTACCTGTGCAATGGCGAGCAGGAAAACGACGCCGCCCTGAAGCTCGCCTTCGTGATGTTTATGGAGTCCGCCCGCATGGAACAGCAAATGCCCCTGGATATTGCTGCGGTGGCGACGCAGCAGTGCTCGCCCGAAGAAGAGGTGCTGCTGCAAACCATCTCCCATGCCCTGGCCTCCCGCTTGCGGAGCAAGGACACCGCCTGAGCGGGTGACGCCACGTTTTTTGCGCAACGTGGCGCAAAAGAGATCCTTGACGCCGACACAATCATTGCCACGCAGGGCGCGCCGTGCTGCATGCAACGCGACGACGCGCCCTGCCCTGTTCAATGCAATTCATCAATGCTCAAGGGGCTGCTGCACGCCGGGCACCGCTGGATCCGCTCGCCCGTCAGGCTGGCAACGCACCAGAACAGGACGCGCCACCGGCCCCCCTGCGTTGCAAATTGCACCACGATTTTTTGTCCGCAGCGACAAAACCTCTCTTGCATGACCAACTCCTCGCCGCCCCTCGGGCCGGCTGCGCAATGATGATACGGCTACCGATATTCCCGACAACTCCAAATCATCTTCCCGATGATCCGCACCTGCTCCAGCTCTTCTCCTTGCAACACGATCGGGGCATAGCCCGTGTTGTCAGAACGCAACACCAGCGCCCCGGGGCGACGTTCAATTCGTTTCAGCATGACCGTCTCCTCAACGCCGACTGCGTAGATGGCCCCGGCAATGATGGTCTTCTTGCTTTGATCGATGAGCGCCATGTCGCCTTCCTGAATCAACGGCTCCATGGAATTGCCGAACACATCCATGAGCACCATCATGCCCGGCACACCCTTACGCAACAGCCATGCGCTGCTGAAGGCGTAGTACTCCTCCACGGCGTCATCCACCTCAAAGGAGCCGCCCCCGGCACACAACCTGGCGCGAACCTTTGGGATTTGCACAAAACCCTCCTCCGGGCCAGTGCCTGGCTGATGCGGCTCCCCCGCGCCGGTGGCCAGCCATTGCGGCGACAGCGAATGCTCCTTGGCCAGAATCGCCACCCATGCGTACGGCACTGCCTCGCGCCGCTTGGCCTGGGAAATCGCAGACCTGTTCACGCCGAGGGCCCGGGCCAGATCCTGCTGCGACTGCAACCCCAGGACCTGCGAGGCCCGGATGAAGAAAGATTCAAAGGGGATGTTTTGTTTCATATCCTTTCTGCACTCTTTTGATTAGTTTTATATACATCACGCGCAAAAAACGCAACACATTTCGTGCTTGCCCGACACCCTGCCCTGGCTTACAACAAAGACACTTTTTCACCTGTTATGACCTGGGAATCTCACCATGCAGAGCAGAACCTTACTCAATGAATTCAAATGGATGTTGGATCAGCCGCCCCGGAAATGGCTTGTGACCGGCGTCGCCGGCTTCATTGGATCCAACCTCCTCGAAACACTCCTTTTCCTTGGGCAGCACGTTGTCGGATTGGACAACTTCTCCACCGGCAGCGAGCGAAATCTTGCAGACGTGCGGGAGGCTGTGGGGGAGGATCGCTGGAGATCGTTCACGTTTATACAGGGCGACATCTGCAACGTTGCCGACTGCTCTGCCAGCCTTGCCGGCGTGGACGTGGTGCTGCACCAGGCGGCCCTGGGTTCGGTGCCGCGCTCCATCCAGGACCCCATCACCACCAATCACGCCAATATCACCGGCTTTTTGACGCTGCTGACCACGGCGATGCATCTTGGCGTCCGCCGATTCGTCTATGCCGCCTCAAGCTCGACATATGGCGATTCACCCACACTGCCAAAAGTGGAGCATGTGATCGGCAAGCCCTTGTCGCCCTATGCAGTAACCAAGTATGTGAACGAATTATATGCTGATGTCTTTGCCAAAACCTATGGCATGGAATGCATCGGGCTGCGCTACTTCAATGTCTTTGGACGCCGCCAGAGTCCGGACGGCGCCTATGCCGCAGTCATCCCGCTCTGGTTCAGGGGCCTGCTGCAACATGCGGATATTTTCATCAATGGTGACGGGATGACCTCTCGCGATTTCTGCCATGTGGACAACGCCGTGCAGGCCAACCTGCGTTCCGCCCTGACCGAGAACCCCGACGCGCTGAATCAGGTGTACAATGTTGCCTGCGGCAAGCAGGCCTCATTGAATGAATTGTATGCGCTCATCCAATGCAACGTTGCCGACCACACCCCGGACGCAACGGCCAGGACGCCCACATACAGGGATTTCCGCGCCGGCGATGTCCGGCACTCCCTGGCCGACATCGGCAAGGCCCGCACCCTGCTCGGGTACGAGCCGTACTATACGCTTGAGGAAGGGCTGCGCATCACCGCGCCGTGGTATATCTCCAGGCTTGCGTAGCGCGTACCGCTGCATTCCTGGCAGGCGTTTGCACGGGGGAAGCCTTTCGGAAAGGTTTCCCCTGACAACTGGCCCTCACGCAGCCGGAGAGGAGAGGGAGACCGGCTCGCAGAGGTCCTGCGCCGTGGTGTCACCGGGAGCAAGGGGCAGTTCAATGCGAAAGCAGCTGCCCTGGCCGGGGGTGGAATCCACCGCAATGCTGCCGCCGTGGGCCAACACGGCATGGCGGGTGATGAACAGGCCCAGGCCCGTGCCATTGCTGCCCTTGGTGGAGAAGAACACCTGGAAGAGCTTGTTGCGGGTGGATTCGTCCATGCCGGGGCCGGTATCCTGCACGTCGATGCGCACCCTGCCGTCCACGCGCCGGCAGCGCAGGGTGACCGTGCGGGCGCGGCCATCGTCGGCTGTCGATTGCGAGGCGGCGCACGCCTCAATGGCGTTTTCCAGCAGGTTCACCAGGGCGGCAGCCAACAGCGTGGGATCTGCTGCGAAGGTGGCCGAAGGCTGTGAGGACTCGTCGGACGGTTCCGGCGCGTCCAGCACCAGTTGCACGCCCAGGCGCTCGGCCTTTTCGCGCACCATATTCAGCGTCTCCCGACCGAAGCGACGCAATTCCAATACTTTGCGCTCCGGCTCGCGGCGCTTGGCGCAGAAGAGGATATCCAGAATCAATGTCTTGATGCGACCAGCCACGTCCTTGGTCTGTTCAAAGCCGCGGTGCATGCGGGGCATGTCGTTGCGTTCCAGGCCGGCTTCCATGGCGTACAGCGCGCCATCCAGGGCCGTGAGCAGGCCCTTGACGCCGTGGGAGAGGGACGCCACCACCAGCCCCAGGGAGGCCAGATGCTCGCGGGTGGCGGCCAGCTCGGTCTGCAGGCGCTTGAGTTCGCCCATGTCCACGGCCAGTTCCATCACCAGCACGGTTTCGCCGGTGCTGGTGCGGATGGGCGCGGTGTGGACCACCACGGGAATCTCGTTGCCCTCCTTGCAGAGCAGCACTTCATGCACGCGGCGGGGGGCATCGGAAAAGAAGGTGGCCGGCACGGGCAGGGCGCGTTTTCTGGTCGCCCCGTCCTTGTAGATGGCCCAGCCATCCCGGACCTGGGCGCTCTCGCCGGTGGGATCGCCCAGCCGTTCGCGGTAGCGCTGGTTGACGCTGACGATGCGGCCGTCGCGGTCGTGCAGGGCCACGAAGCAGGGCAGTTCGTCGAGCACGGAGAGGCCGTCCTGCAGATCGGCCGCCACGCCGCTAAACGCCTGGGAAAGACCCTCCACCACCTGCCGGGCGGCGAGCTGGCGTTCCATGGCCACCAGGCGGGAGGCCTGCGACTGCGCCAGGGCCTCCAGGTTGCAGGTGTACTCGTGGAGCTGGCGACGGGTTTCGATGCGTTCCAGGGCGCGGGCCACGGCCACTTCCAGGGCGCCATCGCTCACAGGCTTGGGCAAAAAATCCGCCGCCCCCAACTGCAGGCCCTTGATGGCCAGATCCATATCGCCGTGACCGGTGACGATGATCACTTCCGTTTCCGGAGCCACGGCTTTTATGGCTTCCAGCACTTCCAGCCCGCTTTTGCCGGGCATGCGCACGTCTGTCACCACGATGGCCGGCGGAGGAGGCGCGGCTGTCCCCTGGGCGGTGACGGACGCAAAATGCGCCAAGGCCTGATCGCCGTCGGCGGCCTCAATCACCAAAAAGCCCATGTCCCGCAGGGTCAGGCCCAGCACCTTGCGGACGCCGGCTTCGTCGTCCACCAGCAGAATGGATTCGCTGGCCGTCTGACACTGCTGCATCCGTGCTCCTCCGGGAGATTTCCCGTTTGCGACTGATGGGGTCATCCTGCCAGAAGACGGGCCAGGGCGTCCAGCAATCCTTGGGGGGTTGGCGGTTTGTGCACATGCAGCACGGGTGCGCCACATTCGGCAAGGGGCCGGCCCAGGCCGGCCTCCACCAGCGCCACGGCATGGCGGAAGGCCGGCTCCGAGACGGCGGAAAGGACCAGTACGGGAATACGCGCCAGGGTTGGGTCCATTTTGAGCCCCTGGAGCATTTTGAGCCCGCCCTGCTCCGGCATCATCAGGTCCAGGGAGATGCAGTCCGGCTGCATCTCCCTGGCTTTTTCCAATCCTTGCGCACCGTCTCTGGCTGTGGCGGTTTCGTGGCCGGCCGAGCGGAAGACGGCGCTCACGAACACCCGCAGATGCGCTTCGTCGTCCACCACCAGCACGTTGGCCATGCGCTTAGGCCTCTTCGGTTTCCGGCCGGTGCCCGTAGGGGGAGACGTCCACCTTGTCCGGATGGTTCACGCTGACCACCGGGCAGTTGGAGCGCAGCACCACCTGTTCCAGGGTGGACCCCATGAGGGCCTGTTCCGGGTCCACGTCCTTGCTGTGGTGGGCCATGGCGATGAGGTCAGCCTTGGCTTCCCGGGCGTACTTCAGGATTTCCACGTACGGCTCGCCTTCCCAGATCTGGATGACGTAGTTGTCGAAGCCTTCCATCTTGCTGATGTACTTGTCTTCGATCTTCTTCTTGGCGGCTTCGAGCTTCTTTTCCACATAGGCCTGATCCGGGGCCACGGCGCCGCCTTCCTTGCCCACGTCCAGGGCGTGGAAGAGGTGCAGACGGCAGCCGATGTCTGCGGCCACGTTGCGGGCAAAGGTAAAGGCATGGCCGGACTGCTTGGAGAAATCCACGCCCACCACGATGTTGGCGAAGTAGCTCCAGCAGGTGATACACGGACGGCTGACCACCAGCACCGGGCAGCGGGCCGTGCGGGCCACACGCTGCATGGTGGAGCCGGCCACGGCGCGGTGGCGGGTGGCGCCCACGTCGTCCGCGCGGGTGTGCGCGCCCATGATGATGAGATCCGCGCCAATCTTGCGGGCCGTGCGCAGCACTTCCATGGCCGGATCGCCCACCACGGCTTCCAGGGTGCAGCCGGGATGGTCCTTCATCAGGGCTTCGTACGTGGTTTCCATCTCCTCCTTCACCAGGTCCACGTAGTTCTGGTCCTGGGCCTCGGTTTCGCTGCCGGTGCGCACGTCCGTGGCAAAGGTGGAGAACCCGCGGGTGGGGATGCCGAAAACGTGGAAGACCGTCAGTTCGGACTTGTTCTTCTTGGACAGTTCAAAGGCCACCTTGGCGGCATCGTCGCAGGTGGGGGACGCAGTGGTGGCGAACAAAATCTTCTCGAACATATATTACCTCCTGAGGGCGCATTCCGCTGAAGCGCCGTGGAACGAAAGCTGCCAGGCCACGGCTTCGATCAGCTCGAACAGGGTGAAGACCGTTTCGAAGACGAACTCTGCAAAGCGGTCGCCCAGGACCATGTGCCGGCAACGGCCCAGGCGGAACGGCGCGTCCCACAGGGACGCCGGGGGAATGTGCTTGATGGGGACCTCCTGGCTGGGGGTATCGTTGTGGACGCCGATGAGCGACGTGTACATATCCAATCGGGCCGGGCCGGGATGGCCCACCAATTCCACAGTGCGCACCAGCTCCAGCCGATCGCAATCCGGCGGCATGGGGCCTTTGCCCTGGGCTGCAGCCTGGAGCAGGGCCGGGAGAAACTGGCTGAGCCGCACAAAATCCGTATGCAGCTGAATCATCCTGAACCAACTGCCCAGGGTGAAGCCCTCTTCCAGGGTCACGGCCTCGCCCAGCAGGATCAGAGGATCCTGGGCAAAGGGGCGGCCATCCACCAGCAGGCAGCCATCGGGGGTGATGTCTACTCGCTGCATGATGCACACCTCCCCGTTCCGGCCAGCCCTGCGGGGGCGGCTTCCGTGACAAAATAGCCCTTGGCGCTGGCGGCAGGCAGGCACAGGGCAAAGGTGGCGCCGTCGGGGCCGGCGTTTTCCAGCTCGATGGTGCCGCCGTGGGCCTCCACAATGCGCTTGGTGGCCATCAGCCCCACGCCGGTGCCCGTGGCCTTGCCCGTGGCGAAGGCGGCGAAGAGCCGCTCCCGGGCCTCTTCCATCACGCCGGGGCCGGTATCCGAGATGCGGTAGCAGATGAAGCGCCCTTGCCGGCTGGTGGTGAGCCGCACTTCCCGCACGCAGGCTTCCACGGGGCGCACGCCCTTGAAGGGGATGGCCGCGGCCTCGATGGCGTTGCCCACCAGATTCATGAGGCACTGGTGAATGGCCTTGGCGTCCATGAGGATGGGCTCGCGACCGGCGCCGGCCTCCACCGTCAGCTCCACGCCGGCCTCCAGGGCCTTGTGGCGCAGCAGGGAGGCCACTTCCAGGGCCGGCTGGTCTGGGTCGCACGGGGCGCGCTGGGGGACGCGTTCCGAGCCCATCTGCAGCAAGTCCTGCATCAGGTGCCTGATGGCGGCCACATTGTCCTTGAGCATGGCGAAGCCCTGTTCCTGCATGGCGTCGTCGCCCTTGCGGCCGGACTCCATCAGAAAGATGGCGCCTTCCAGTCCGGAGGCGATGTTCTTGATGGCATGGGCCAGGGATGCCGCAGTCTGCCCCACGGCGGCAAACCGCTCCACGGCGGCCAGTTCCCGGCTTTTTTCCAGGGCCAGGCGCTCCAGGTGTTCGGTGTATTGCCGCAGCTGCCGGCGCATGGCCAGGTGTTCCCGGGCGCGGGTGAGGGCGATATCCAGCACGTCCTCGTTGATGGGTTTGGTTACAAAATCCGTGGCTTCGCGTTTGATGGACTGGATGGCCAGATCCAGATCCCCGTGCCCGGTGAGCATGACGACTTCGATGTCCGGATTGTTGGCCTTGATGCGCGTGAGCAGCTCGATGCCGTCCATGCCCGGCATTTTGATGTCCGTCAGCACGATGGCCGGGCGCACGACTTCCAGCTGCGCCAGGGCATCTTCCCCGGAAGTGGCCAGGTGCACTTCGTAGCCGGCATCGCGCAGGATCAGGGACAACACCTTGCGGATGCCTTCTTCATCATCCACCAGCAGGATGGTTTTTTCCGACGACAACTCAACCATTGGACGACTCCTCCGGGAGGGCGCAGGCTGTGGCTTCGGGGGATGGCAGAATCACCAGGAACGTGGAGCCTTCCGGCCCGGAACGCTCCAGGAAGATCTCCCCGCCGCAGTCCTGGACAATCCCGTAACTGATGGACAACCCCAGCCCGGTGCCTTTGCCTGTGGCCTTGGTTGTGAAAAAAGGCTCAAATATCCGGCCCTGCACGCCCGCGGGCACGCCGCCACCGGTGTCTGACACGCGAATATGCACCCACCCGTGGCAGTCCCTGGCGACAATGGATATCAGTTTTTCTTCGCCAGAGCCAGACTCGCGCAGGGTGCGGGATTTTTCCCCCTGGAACTTTTCTTCGATGGCGTCCCGGGCATTCATGAGCATGTTCACGAACACCTGCTCCAGCCGGCCGGCATCGCCCATCACCTTGGGCACGTTGGGAGACACGTCCAGCTCCACCTTGATCTGCCGCAGGGCCAGTTGCTGGCGGAACATCTCCAGGGAGCGCAAGAGCACCTCGCCCACGTCCACTTCCATGAGCTCCATTTCCGGACGACGGCCGAATTCCCGCAAATGATTGATGATGCGCGAGGCGCGGTCCACGTGGCTGTCCATCTCCTGGGAGAGGTCGGCCAGCACGTCCGGGGCCACGGTCTCGCCGCGGCGAATCTTCTTCAAAAAGTAGGAGGCTGCGCCCTTGATGACCGTCAGCGGCTGATTGAGCTCGTGGGCCACGCCGGCCGCCATCTCGCCCAGGGTGGCCATCTTGCCGGCATGCACCAGTTGCTGTTCCGCCTCCAGCCGGCGGGTGATGTCCGTGACGGTGATGAGCAGCACGTGGGTTCCGCCAATCTCCACCGGCGTGGCCAGCATGGCCACGTACAGGGTACGGCCGTCCGGCACCAGCTGCGGCGCGCGATCTATGGATTTGCACACGCGCAAATCCGCTGCCATGCGCCCGCGGGAGTCCGGCAGAAAAAAGTCCGGGAAATAGCGGCCCAGCATGTCCTTGCGCGGAATGCCGTACACGGTTTCGGCGCTCTTGTTGCAATCCAGCACGGTCAGGCCGGTCAGATCCAGCAGGAACACCGGGCTGGGGATGGTGCGGTAAATGGCCTGGTATTTTTCCTCCAGGCGCTTGGCCTCGCGTTCCAGCTCCTTGCGGGCGGTGATGTCCAGGCTCATTTCCATGGCCGCCACCACCTCGCCCTTCTCATCGCGCAGGGGGGCCGTGGTCACCAGCCAGTGGCGCAGGTTGCCCTGGGAATCCAGCCCGCTTTCCTCGCTGGTGGCCGAGCGGCCGGTCTGGAAGGTGGTTTCCACCGGGCAGACAGGGCACTTTTCGCTGCGGCCCTTGTATGCCTTGTAGCAGGGCTGGCCGGGGCGGGGATGAAAATGCTCCTTGAATTCCCTGTTGTAGCGCAACAGGCGAAAATTGCGGTCTTGCACGGTGATAAAACACGGGACATTGGCAAAGAGGTTCTGGTATTCGTCGCGCTGACGATTCAGATCCTTCTGCTTTTCCACAATGGCCGCGCCCATGTCTGCCACGGCCTGCGCCAGCTGACCGATCTCGTCGCGCTGCCTGGTCACCGGCACCGGGGGTTCCTCCCCACGGGCAATGCCGCGGGTGGTCTGGATGAGCGCCCGGATGGGCCGGTTGACGTACTGGCCCATGAAAAACAGCAACAGACCGGAAACTGCCAGGAACACGCCGGCGGAAAACAGCAGCATGCGCCGGCCCAGGGCCTGCACCTCCTCGTCCGAAGTCCCCTGGGAGAGGACGATGTCTATGGCGCCGAGGATTTTGGTGTCCGCAGGATGAAAGTGGCACCCCTCGCTGCAGCCCGGCTCGTTCTCAATGGGCGTGAGCATGCCGATGCTGCGGCCGGTTTCGTCCTCTGCCATCCGCGTGCGCTCCATCACGCTCAGGATGGTGCGCGGCGTGGCCGAGGCGTGGCAGGGAGCGCAGGCAGGCTCCCGCATGCCGGCCACGGTATCCACCTCTTCGGGCTTGTTGGAAAACTTGATGGCGCCGTCCTTGTTGTACACGCGCACGGCCAGAATTTCGGGTTGGCGGGCAATGTTGGCCACAATCTGGGAGATGTCGTCCCGGGAATTGAGCATCATGGCATAATGCAGCCCGAGCTTCACAGTGGTGGAGAGCCGTTCCGCGCCATCCAGGGCCGCCCGGTTGCCAAGCTCCTGCTGGTTGATCATGGCCGCCCACGTCAGCAAGGCCACACTGCCCAGCAGCAACACGCCATTGGCCACCACTAGCTTGCCGGCCAGGCTGTGGCTGATGGACGAAAACATGGACCCTGACGTAACCCCGGACATGGGCGCTCCTGCTCCTGGCTGTACACGGATGGAACGATTCTGGAATGCAGAACTCCGTGCAAACGCATGAGCACGTTGTGTGCCAGCACCACCAGATAAGCAACGGCGCGGATTTTGGCAATGTGGGATCAGGACGCGCCTGCAAGTGGGCGCATTTCGCGCCCGAAGTGACATTTTCTACTGGTTCCAACCCACGCCAGTATGTATTAGGACAGTGTGTTGCAGTACATCTTGCCAATTCCGTGCTGGGCGTATTATTCGCCCTACGGGGCCGGCAGCGAATGAGAGGGAGCCTGTATGACCCTTCCCAAACACATCTCGTGCGATGCCGTCATGAATTCCATTGCCGACGGCGTGTTTACCGTTGATCTGGAT
This sequence comes from Megalodesulfovibrio gigas DSM 1382 = ATCC 19364, assembly GCF_000468495.1. Lineage (NCBI taxonomy): Bacteria > Pseudomonadati > Thermodesulfobacteriota > Desulfovibrionia > Desulfovibrionales > Desulfovibrionaceae > Megalodesulfovibrio > Megalodesulfovibrio gigas. Next base: position 1,826,178 of record NC_022444.1, on the reverse strand, counting down.
TGGAACATCACCTTTTTCAACCGCGCGGCGGAGCGCATCACCGGGGTATCGACCCTGGAAGCCATGGGCCGCAAGTGCTGGGAAGTATTCCACTCCAGCATTTGCGACGGTGCATGCGCCATTCGCGAATGCCTGGAGACGGAACGCAGCCTGTGCAATAAATCCATATACATTGTGAAGCCGGACGGCTCCAAGCTCTCGGTATCCATCAGTGCTGCACCGCTGCGCGACGCCACCGGGCAGGTGGTGGGCGGCGTGGAGACTTTTCGGGACATCACGGCCATTCAGCTCATGCGCCAGAAGCTGGAGGGCCGCTACACCCTGGATGACATTGTCACCAAGTCCCAGGCACTGATACGCATTCTGCAAATCCTGCCCCAGATTGCCGAAAGCGAGGCCTCGGTGCTGCTGCTGGGAGAATCCGGCACGGGCAAGGAGCTTTTCGCCAGGGCCATCCACAATCTTTCCGCACGCAAGCAGGGGCCGTTCGTGGCCGTGAACTGCGGGGCGCTGCCGGAAAATCTCCTGGAATCCGAGCTGTTCGGCTACAAGGCCGGCGCATTCACCGACGCCAAGACCGACAAACCCGGCCGCTTTCAGCTGGCTGGCACAGGCACCATCTTTCTGGATGAAATCGGGGATATGCCCCTGCAACTGCAGGTGAAGATCCTGCGGGTGCTGCAGGAGCGCAGCTTCGAGCCCCTGGGCTCCACCAAAAGCCTGCGCACGGAAGCGCGCGTTATCGCCGCCACAAACAAGGAACTGCAACGCATGGTGGACACGGGACGCTTTCGTGACGATCTGTTCTACCGCCTGAATGTGGTGCAGATACGCCTGCCGTCCCTGGCCGAGCGCCCTGAAGACATCCCGTTGCTGATCTCCCACTTCGTCAACCGCAACAATTGCATCAAGGGGATGGACATCCATGGCGTGTCAGAAGATGTCTATCAGCTGTTGATGCGCCATCGCTTCCCAGGCAACGTGCGTGAGCTGGAGAACATCATCGAATATGCATTCATCCTGTGCCGCAAAGGGTACATCCAGGTGGACCACCTCCCGGAATACCTGCTGCCGCCAGATTCGCACCACTTTTCCCTCAAGCCGGATGGAAAGTTGAAATCCATTAAATATCAGGCAGCTATGGAAGCATTGCAACGCAACGGCGGCAAGAAAATGGCCACCTGCCGGGAGCTTGGCATCTCAAAAGACACCCTGCGGCGCATCCTGCGCACTGGTGCTGACGCATAACTCGCCCACTACTTTTGCAACATGGCGCGTTTTGCGCCCAATTCGTGCGCCGTCTCCACCTGGAACGGCGCTTTTTTCTGCGGGCTTCCGCATTCTCCCTTGCTTGCCGGGCTGCTGGTACGCCGTGTGCTCTGCCGCAATCAAGGCCATCAACCTGCCGCAGCGGGAACAGCAAGCGTTCAAGGAGTAGATCATGCCCCAAAGCGATGCCTGGGATTTTGAAACAGGCGCGCGCAGTCTGTGCGATTTGCACGCCTGCGCCCGTGATTACAATTGGCTGGAGGAACCGTACTTCTCCCCGGATGGGGAGCGTGTGGCCATGGCTGCCGTCTCCGATGATGGCGCCACGGCGTGCGTCAACGGGCAAGCCTGGGAAAACGTGTTCGAGAAACTCTGGATGCCCAGGTTCCTCCCCGACGGCCGACTCATGGCCTTTGTCCAGACTGACGGTGAATGGACAGCGGCTGTGGACGACGCCCCCTGGGAAAACACCTTCGCCTTTGTGTGGAATCCCATGTGGAGCCAGGACGGCAGCCGTCTGGCCATCTGCATCCAGCAGGACGGCGAATACGGCATCGCCGTGGACGACGCCCCCTGGGAAACCCTGTATGAAAACGCCAACCAGTTTGTTCTGAGTCGCGACGGCGCACACAGCGCTGCCGTGGTGCAGACCATCTCCCTGGGGCAGGCGGACATCGAAGGCTACCAGAAAGGCGTCTTCTCCGTGGCGGTGGACGGCGAGCCCTGGGGCTCGAATTTCGTCAACTGCTGGGGCCCGGCCTTCGACGCCGCCGGCGAGCGCGTGGCCGCAGCGGCCCGGTTCTCGCTGTATGACTATGGCATCATAGAAGAAGGTCGCCCCTGGACCACCACGTATCAGTGTGTGTGGGAACCGTTCTTCGATCCCAACACCGGCGAAGTGCTGGCCCCGGTGCGCACCGGCGGCAAGTGGGGGCTGGCGCATCGTGGCGGCTTCCGCTGGGAGCCCACCTTCCATCAGCTCTGGCAGCCCGCCTATTCCCGTGACGGCCGCACCCTGGCCGCCATTGTGGCGCCGAAATTCGGCGAATTCACCGTGGCGGTGAACGGCACGCCCTGGAACCAGACGTGGCCCGTGGTGACGGATCTGGTGCTCAGCCCCACTGGCCGGGCAGCCTGTCTGGCCAACGAGAGCAACACCCGCTTCCGCGTGGTGGTGGACGGCACGGCCTGGACTGGCCGCTACGACATGGCCTGGCCGCCGGTGTTTTCGCCGGATGGCAAGCGCGTGGCCGCGGCGGTGGAAAAGCACGGCCGCCAGACCATCGTCCTGGACGACAAAGTGTACAAGGAATGGTTCGACAAGGTCTGGCCTCCGGTCTTTGACCCCAGCGGGGAAAAAGTGCTCATCCGGGCGGTTTCCGGCGGCGCATGCCTGCGCATCGTGGATCACATTTCGTCCTTCAAAGCGTAGGGCACGGTCCAAGGGAGGATTCCATGGAACAGTTGTATGCATTGGCTGTCGGCCCCCTGGCATGGGCGGCGGCGGCGATTTTTGTATTCGGCTCCCTGTACCGTCTTGTCCGCATGTACAATCTGGCCAAGGAAAAAGACGGGCAGGCCCTGGCGTACATGAGCTGGAAGTTCGGTCTGCGGTCCCTGGCGCACTGGTTCACGCCCTTCGGCTCGCTGGGGTGGAAAGAAAACCCGTTGGAAACCATCGCCACCTTTGTCTTCCACATCGGGCTCATTCTGCTGCCGCTGGTGGTGCTGGGCCATGTGGTGCTGGTGGAACAGTTCCACGGCTTCTCGTGGTGGTCGCCACCAGAAATGGTGACGGACATCGTGGCCATGGTGGTGGTGGTGTGCTGCGCGTTTTTCGCCCTGCGCCGGCTCATGAAGCCGGAGGTGCGGTTTGTCACCAGCGGGCAGGACTGGCTGGTGCTCATCATCGCGTGCCTGCCGTTCCTCACCGGCGTGCTGGCGTATCATCACGTGGGGCCGAATCTGGTCATGACCACGCTGCACATCCTGTCCGGCGAGCTGATGCTCGTCGCCATCCCGTTCACCAGGCTCTCGCACATGCTCTTTGGGCTCTTCAGCCGGGCGTACACGGGCAGCGAATTCGGCGGCGTTCGTCACGCCAACGACTGGTAATATAAGGAGTTCAGACAATGAGCACCATTGCCGACAGGCTCATAGACGACGCCGGGATCCAACGCGGGCTCAACCGCCTGGAGCAATCCCGCATCCGCTCCATCATCAAGGGTGTGCTGGCCAGCGAAACCGGGGCGCGCCTGAAGACCTACGCCGAAACCTGCATGCGCTGCGGCTTGTGCGCCAAGGCCTGCCATTACTATATGTCGCACGATGGCGACCCCAGCTACTCCCCCGTGGGCAAGGTCCGTCAGACCATGTGGGAGATCCTCAAGGCCGACGGCGACGTCAGCAAACAGCAACTGCAGCAGTTCGCGCAGATCGCCTATACGGAATGCAACCTGTGCCGCCGCTGCATGCATTACTGCCCCTTGGGCATCGATACGGCATACATCATCAGCGTGGTGCGCCGCATCTGTCACAAGCTGGGCGTAACCCCGCAGTACATCCAGGATACCGCCCACTCCCACGCCGCCACCCTGAACCAGATGTGGGTCAAGGATGACGAGTGGATCGACTCCCTGATGTGGCAGGAGGACGAAGCCCGGGAAGAATTCCCCACGCTGCGCATCCCCCTGGAAAAGGAAGGCGCGGACTTCATGTACTCCGTCATTGCGCCGGAGCCCAAGTTCCGCACCCAGCTCATCTACCAGGCCGCGGCCATCTTCAATGCCGCCGGTCTGGACTGGACCATGCCCGCCACCCCAGGCTGGGACAACTCCAACATGGCCATGTTCAGCGGCGATGCCGAAGTCATGTCCCGTGTGGAACGCGCCCATTACGAAACCGCGCAGCGCCTGCGGGTCAAGCGCATTGTCATGGGTGAATGCGGACACGCCTTCCGCGCCGTGTGCGACGTGGCCAACCGCTGGCTGGGCTGGAAAGTGCCTCCCGTGCCAGTGGTGCACTCCGTGGAATTCTTCTGGGACCTGCTGGAAAGCGGCAAGATCCGCATGGCCAGCAAGCATCCCGGCACCGTGACCATCCACGACCCCTGCAACATCATCCGCGGCCGTGGCCTCATGGACAAGCTGCGCGATGTGGTCCACCACATTTGCGAAGACGTGGTGGAAATGACCCCCAACCGCGAACACAACTACTGCTGCTGCGCCGGCGGCGGCGTCATCAACTGCGGCCCGCCATTCAAGAAGGTCCGCGTCATCGGCAACAAGATCAAAGCCGAGCAGCTCAAGGCCACGGGCGTGCACACGCTCATTGCCCCCTGTCACAACTGCCATGGCGGCCTGGAAGACATCATCAAGCACTTTGAGCTTGACATGCACATCTACTTCCTGGGCGACATCATCTACAAGCACATGGAACGGCCGGCCGATGCCGGGGGAGGGGAATAGCCATGCGTCGCACCACATCCCCGTTGCTGTTGTTCCTGCTGGGTCTGAGCCTGCTGGTCTGGGTGTTGCCGGCGTTTTCGCAGTCCGACATGGTGGTCGTGAACCGCGATCCCTTCCCCAAGGCCCAGCGGCCGGCGGCCAAGTTCGAGCATGACGCCCACAACGAAAAGGCCAAGCTCGAAGACTGCGGCGCCTGCCACCACGGCGAGACCGACGGCAAGATGGACCCTGCCAACACCTCCGAAGGCACCCCCTGCGCCGACTGCCACGCCGCCAACCCCGCCGCGGACCCCAAGCTGCAGCACAAAACGCCCCTGCGCCGCGCCTACCACCTGCAGTGCGTGGGCTGCCATGAAAAAACAGGCAAGGGTCCCCTCGCCTGCGGCCAGTGCCACGCCCCAACCGCCCAGGAGTAACGGAGTACGCCATGCCCAAGAAGATCATGGTCGTCGATGACGACCCGGCCATCGTGGAGTTCCTGACCTCCCTGTTCAAGGACAACGGCTACGAAACCTGCTCCGCCTCCGACGGCAGCCTGGCCCTTGAGGTGCTGGAGCGCGAAAAGCCGGATCTCCTCACCCTGGATCTGGAAATGCCCGAGGAATGGGGGCCACGGTTCTACCGCAAGTTCTCCCAGAAGCCGGAGTTCAAGGAACTGCCGGTCATCGTCATCAGCGGGCTCTCCGGCATCCACCTGGCCATCCGCAAGGCTGTGGCCACGGTGAACAAGCCCTTCGATCCCAAGCAGGTGCTTGAAATCGTCAAAAACACCATCGGCAGCTAGTGCAATGTCTCCGAAACAGGGTGATGTTTCCATCATCCTGTTTCGGGGAGAACCGTCCGCAACAATACGTGGTTCTGGCGGACTCACGGAGCAAGGGTGAGGCAGGGGAGCATGCGCGTATGCCTGGCGACATATGGGGACAGAATGGCCTCGTTGCTGGAAAACGCCTCGGAGTTGCGGTTCTATGAATCACGCGCCGGGGAACTGGACTCCCGCGGGTTCATTCCCATGCCCAGGGGAGGCCCCAGCGCCCTGGCGGAAACCCTCCACGCCGCGGGCATCCGGTCCCTGGTCTGCGGGGCGGTGGCGGAAAGCTATGCCGAACACCTGCAGCGCGCCGGGATCCGGCTCTCGCCATGGATCGCCGGCAACGTGGACCACGTGCTGGAAGCCTGGCTTGCCAACACGCTGGAAAAACTAACCATGCCGGGACGGCGACGGAAGTAGCCCCCACAAGGGCACACATGCCAATGCATTCGGGGGAAGTCATCCAGAACAGATGGCTTCCCCCGATCACATTGCGAGCGAGAAAACCTTTTTGCAAAAGGTTTTCCCCCGAGAAGTCCCTTCAACGATACCTTGCCCTAATCGTCGAAGTCGCCTTCAGGGCCCTTGTCGGACTCGATGGTCTTGGCCCTGGCGCGGATCTTGTCCTCGGTCCACTCTGCCGGATCCTCAATGACGCCCACCTTGGGGCCGAGATCGTAGGAATTGGCAGCCAGAATGGCGTCGATGGCCAGGGGTGCGGTGTCCTTGGCGTTGAACACGTCCACCAGGAGCTCTTCCACAAAGCCGGCCACGGCCTCGGCCATGCGGTCGCGCACGTCCTTGGGCAGGCCCAGCATGCGGCACTCGAAGGGCAGGTTCAGCTTTTTGTAGTCCCCGGCGCTCAGACCCTTGGCATCGGCGTAGGCCACCAGTTCGGTCCACAGATCCTCGGTCACACCCTTGCCGGGTTCCTTGATCAGGCGCTTGGCTTCGTCCAGCACGGCGTTGCCGTACTCATTCACCTGCACGCCCCAGGAGAGCATCTGCAGGGCCGTGGCCACGTTGGCCTTGGTGGTGGCCGTCTTGGCGGCGATTTCCCGCAGCTTGGCCGAGCTGTTGCCCGAGGTGCCGTGCTGCGCGCCGGAGAGCTTGTACGGGGCCAGGGCGGCATGGATTTCCGCCGTCAGCTCCACCTGAATGCCGGCTTCCGAGGCCTCGATGCCGTGGGTGGTGCCGTTGTTCAGGGCGATCCAATCCGGATGAATGCCGTGAGCGTTCAGCCCCTGGATCAAAAAGAGCGCTTCCTGCGGGGTGGAGAGGCCGGCTTTGCCTTTGATCTCGCCAACTTCTGTTTCGTAGCCAGCCCAGGTGGGCACGTAATCCTTCAGGAGGATGTTGGCCAGGAGGTTTTCGTCATCGGGCAGGTGGGAGGCGTCGATGGCGATGGAGGTGACGCCGGCTTCGAACAGCGTGGGGATCTCCACCTTGGCCTTTTCCAGATCGGCCGGGTTCTTGATGCCATAATGGTCCGTGTGCACGGCCACGGGCACGGTGATGCCCAGTTCGTTGCACATGGCGTCCACCTGACGGGCCAGGTTCCACATGGTGGTGGCGCAGTACTGGGCGGCGCCGCCTTCGCTCTTGGCGATTTCCAGAATCACCGCGGCGTTGGCGCGTTGGGCGGCCAGGAGCGTGCCGCGGATGACAAAGTGGCTGCGCCCGTTGGCGGCAATGGTCATGGCGTGGCCCTTGGCGAGCATGGCCCGGTCCACAACTTTGCCGCTGACAAGAAGCGCGCGGGAATGGGGGAACAGCGCCTGCACGTTGGGCGGGCGGCCCACTTTCAGGGCGGTGTCGAACTGCGGATGCGGCGGCTGACCAAAAGCGGGCATGAGGCCGTCCTCCTTGCGGGGATAGAGTGGCTGGATATGATGGCGTGTTGTTGACGGAACAACACCATAAGCATACCCCCATCCGCGCAGAACGGCAATGCCCGGCAACACCGCCGTACAGGCAAACCCTGCGCGGGCAAACCCTACGCGGGCAAACCCAGGGTTGTGCCTTGACCGTCTCCCGCCCCACAACGTACACCATGGCAAACTCCCCTTCCAACAGTCCAGCCCCCCCGGCGAGCGTTGCATGACGATCAAGTCCCGTCTCATCCTGCTGCTTTCCACCGTGCTGGTGGCGGCCTTTGCGGCCACCAGTCTGGTCAACTACGCCGTCTCCCGCTCCGCGGCGCTCAAGGAGCTCACCACGTCGGCCCTGCCCTTGACACGGGACACCATCTATTCGGAAATCCTGAAAAGTCTGATGCAGCCCCTGCACGTCTCCTCCCTCATGGCCAACGACAACTTTTTGAAGGAATGGACACAGCGCGGCGAGCAGGACGAAGGCCAGGTGCAGCGCTTTCTGGATGGCATCCACAAAAAATACGGCTACTTCAGCACATTTTTCGTCTCGGCGAAAACGTCGCGCTATTATCACTACAACGGCGTGCTGAAGACCGTTTCCAAGGAAGATGCCCACGACGTCTGGTACTACACCTTCGCCAACTCGGGCATGGAATACGACCTGGACGTGGACGCCAACCAAGCCGCCAACAACACCCTGACCATCTTCATCAACTTCCGGGTCCAGGACACCGCCGGCCGCCTGCTGGGCGTGACCGGCGTGGGTCTGGAGCTGAAGGCTGTGGCAGACATCATCCGCACCACCCAGGCCACGTACCTGCGCCGCATCTATCTGGTGGACCCCCGGGGCGTGATCCAGGCCCACATGGATACCAGTCTGGTGGAGCAGGTGAACATCCACGACCAACCCGGCATCGGCAAGGTGGCGCGGATGATCCTCGACGCCGGCAAGGACCATGTGGACCTGAGCTACGAAAACGAGGACGGCGTCACCCAGCTCACGTCCCGTTACATCCCGGAACTCAACTGGTTTCTCATTGTCGAACAGAACGAGCGCGATGTGCTGGGCGCCGCCCGCAAAAACCTCATGACCACCCTGGGCGTGGGCGCGGCAGCGTCCCTCATCATCATCGTCATCGTGGTCCTGGCCGTGAACTACTTCCAGGGCCGGCTGGAATTCCTCGCCATGCACGACGAGCTCACCGGCTGCCTGAACCGCCGCTCCCTGGATCACTTCTTCCAGCGCGCCGTCTCCCGCCACGGCAGGCAGGGACGCGACTTTGCCGCCGTGGCCATGGACGTGGACCGCTTCAAGGAAATCAACGACAAATTCGGCCACCTCACCGGGGACGAAGCCCTCAAGGCCGTGGCCAACATCGTCCGCGCCAACATCCGCCCCATGGACGCCCTGTTCCGCTTTGGCGGGGACGAATTCCTGCTGCTGGCCGAATGCACGGCCGGGGAAGCCGCCGCCCTGGTGGAACGGCTGCAGCACTCCCTGCACACGCGTTCCTCCAGCCTGCCCTGTGGCCCCCTGCGCGTGAGTTGCGGAGTGGCCATGTATGCCCCCGGCATGACCCTGGACACCCTGCTGGCCCAGGCAGACGCCGCCATGTACGCCGAAAAGGAACAGGGCAAAAACGCCTGCTGACATGCTCCAGACTGTTTGTTGTTTAAAACGCCCCTTGCCCGGAACCGCGGACAGGGGGCGTTTTAAACTGATTCCCTCTTGTTTCGTAGCCTTTTATGCTCTAAGTTGAGACAACTGTCACCATGCCATCTGGGACGGGCAGCCGTTCAACATCCTGTCACACCTTTCCCGTAAGAAAGGCAGTGCCGGGAACGTGTGCGGCGTGCCCTCCTCCATCCACCCTCAACCCCAGGATGCTGCAATGTTCAACCATCTGAAAATGCGCAACAAGATTTTGCTGCCGGTCAGCCTGGCGGCCATCCTCGTCTTGCTGGCCATCCTGCTGGTGGTACGAATGCAGATTCAGGAGCAATCCACGGCCGACACCCGGCAGTTGGCCCATGAAATCAGCGCACGGTACGCCAATCTGGTCAAAAGCGACCTGGATGCCGCCATCGCCGCCGGCAAGGCCCTGGCCGCCGGCGTGACCAACGAACGCGCCCGCCCCCAGCCGGACCGCACCGTGGTGGCCAGCCTGCTGCATCGCACGCTGGAGAGCTTCCCGACCATCTTCGGCGCCTGGACCGCCTGGGACCCCAACGCCTTCGACGGCCGCGACGCCGAGTTCATCAAGGCCAATGCCCTGCATGAGGAATCCGGCCGCTTCCTGCCCTATGTCATCCGCGGCACCCAGGGCCTTGAGGAGACCTTCGCCACCCCCGTGCTCGCCACCAGCCGCGATCCCGGCGAAAAATGGTACTGGACCCCCCTGCAGACGGGCAAACTCTTCCTCACCGAACCCACGGTGTACGAGGTGGCAGGCCAGGATCGCATGATGATCAGCGTGTGCGTGCCCATGCTCCAGCAGGGCAAGGGCGTGACCGGGGTGGACCTGAGCCTGGAAAACCTCCAGGCCATGGCTGCACGCATTTCCATTTTCGAGACTGGCTACGGCATGCTGCTCTCCAATACCGGCATGATCGTGGCCCACCCTGACAAGAGCTTCATCGGCAAAAATGCCAAGGATTTCGTCCCTGCGGAACACAAGGCAGGCTTCGAAAAGGCCCTGGCCCAGGGTGCCGCCTTCCAATACGACCAGCTGTCGGCAGTCGCCAACCAATCCATGCTGTACAGCATCACCCCCATCACCCTGGAAGGGGCAGAGGGAGCCTGGAGCTTTCTGATCACCCTGCCCCAGGCCAGGATGCTGGAAAGCGTCCATGCCACGCAACGCCTGCTGCTGCTGCTGAGCCTGGGCGGGCTGGCGCTGCTGATGGTGCTGGTTTTCGGCGTGACGCGGCTCATCGTCACCCCCGTGAACCGCATCATGCGTGCGGCCCAGGCCGTGGCCGCCGGCGATCTGGACCGGCCCATCGACATCCACCAGCGCGATGAAATCGGCGTGCTGGCCGATGCCTTGCGGGAGATGGTGGAATCCCTCAAATCCAAAATCGCCATGGCCAACGCCAAGACCATGGAAGCGGAAGAACACGCCGCCACGGCCCAGACCGCCATGAGCCAGGCCGAGGCAGCCCTTGCCACTGCCGAACAGGCCCGGCGCGAAGGCATGCTGGCCGCCGCAGCCCGCCTGGAAGGCGCTGCCACGGTCATCCACTCCGCCTCCGGGGAACTGGCCGGTCAGGTGGGGGAATCCAGCCGGGGCACCGAGGAACAGGCCCGCCGCCTGGGCGAAACCGCCACGGCCATGGAAGAAATGAACGCCACCGTGCTGGAGGTGGCCCGCAATGCCGGGCAGGCCGCGGACACCGTGGACCACGCCAAGCGCGAAGCCACCGCCGGCGCCCAGGTGGTGGCCCAGGTGGTGCAAAGCATTGAACAGGTGCTGGCCCAGGCCAAGGGGCTGACCCGCGACATGCACGCCCTGGGCAAGCAGGCCGAGGAAATCAGTCAGGTGATGGTGGTGATTAACGACATTGCCGACCAGACCAACCTGCTGGCCCTGAACGCCGCCATCGAAGCCGCCAGAGCCGGCGACGCCGGCCGAGGCTTTGCCGTGGTGGCTGACGAGGTGCGCAAGCTCGCCGAAAAAACCATGCACGCCACCAGGGAAGTCGGCGCCGCCATTGCCGCCATCCAGCAGGGAGCCAACACCAATATCGCCAACTTCGACGCCGCCTCCCGGCTCATCGACGAGGCCACCACCAAGGCCGGCCGCTCCGGCAGCGCCCTGGAGCAGATCGTCAGTCTGGTAGATGCCGCCACGGATCAGGTGCGCTCCATCGCCGCCGCCGCCGAGGAACAGTCCGCCGCCAGCGACGAGATCACCAGGAACATCGACGACATCAACCGCATCTCCTCCATCGTGGCCCAGGCCATGCGCCAGTCCTCCGGGGTCGTGGACCAGCTGGCCGAGCAGGCCCAGGTGCTGCGCAGCCTCATTCACAGTCTCCAGGCCGAAGGGGACGGCAAGACGCGCTAGGGCAAGGTATCTTTGAAAGGAGTTCTCGGGGGAAAACCTTTCTCAAGAAAGGTTCTTCCCCCGAACCCCCTTTCCAAAGACTTTTATTGTGATTCAAGGTCACTATCAAAGTTTTGGAAGGGGAGAGCGCGAGAGGGGAGAACCTGTTGCAAAAGGTTTCCCCTCTCGCAACGTCCTTTTTCAAAATAAAAATGCCCTCACTGCATCCCGAAAGAACAGCCTGCCAGGAATATCAGAACACCCCGAGCAGCAGGCCAGGGCGGTACGGGTCCACGGACCACGCCAGCTCCGCCTGCCGGTACGCGGAGGTTGCCATCTTACGCAGGTACGACGCCGGCGCGGACGAGGATCCCAACGCCAGGGGCGCAGCGGCAGAGGCCGCGCTGTTGTCCTGACGCGATGTCCCGGCCAGGGCCTGCCGCATGGCGAACGCCGCGCTTGCGGCCTGATCGGCCTGCGTTTCCAGACCGTTCAGGGCATCCAGGGCTGTCTGCGTGGCGTCACGGGTCGTGGGGGACCCGTCGAACAGCGAGATTTGCAGCTTGCCCAGCTTGAGACGGAAGGACGTGCCGGCAGTGTCCGGGGTGACAGTGTCCGGGGTGACAGTGTCCGGGGTGGCGGAACGCCCGTTCTCCTGCGCAGCGTTTTTGGAGGGAACCTCCTGAACACGCGCGGCGGGGGCAGGGCGCGAAACGGTCATCAGTTGCTGCTGATAGGCGGCCAGTCCTGCGCGGACGGCGGAAGCGGCGTCTACCATGCCTTTCCTCCTTGGCTCCGGGCTGCATCCCGATATCCTGCATGCGACGGACGCAGACAGGATTAACCTTTCTTTACAGTAGGCATTTCCGGGGTCAAACGCAAGCCGCCCTTGCCAAACTTTGCGTTGTGCCATTATATGTTCCCATTCTCTCGCCAGGAGCCCCCATGCAGCAGACGCCTTGCACCATCGTCAAAAAAGAGCGGCTGATTCCTGGGCAGACGAGCAAGCTGGTCATCTCGTGCCCCCACATCGCCAAGAAGGCGCAACCCGGCAACTTCGTCATCCTGCGCGTCAGCGCACAAGGCGAACGCATTCCCCTGACCATTGCCGACGCCGACCCCGAGGCCGGGACCATCACCATGGTCTATCTGGTTATGGGCAAAAGCACGGCCCACCTGGAGACCCTGGAGGAAGGCGACGCCCTGCACGACCTCTGCGGCCCCCTGGGCCAGGCCACGCACATTGAACAGGTGGGCACCGTGATCTGCGTGGGTGGCGGCACCGGCATCGCGGCCATGCACCACATCGCCAAGGGCCACCAACGCGCCGGCAACCACACCGTGGCCATCATCGGCGCACGCAGCAAGAACCTGCTACTCTTTGAACACGAGCTGAAAAGTTTTTGCGATGAAGTGCTCATCGCCACGGACGACGGCTCCTACGGCCACAAGGGCTTCGTCACCCAGGTGCTGGAAGAACGGCTCAAGACCGACAAGACCGTGAAGGAAGTCGTGGCCATCGGCCCGGTGCCCATGATGGAAGCCGTGTCCAAAACCACCAAACCATTCGGCGTAAAGACCACCGTGAGCCTGAACTCCATCATGGTGGACGGCATCGGCATGTGCGGCGCCTGCCGCGTGAGCGTGGGCGGGCAGGTGAAGTTCGCCTGCGTGGACGGCCCGGAATTCGACGGCCATCAGGTGGATTTCGGCGAGCTCCGCCAGCGGCTTGCGGCCTTCAAACCCCAGGAAGCCCTCTCCTTTGAGGCATTCAAAGAGCGCCATGGCAAGTAGCGAGTCCTCCCCCAAGAAAGGCAAGTCCCCCACTCCGCGCGTGCCCATGCCTACGCAGGAGCCCCTGGCGCGCATCAAAAACTTTGCCGAGGTGGCCCTGGGCTATGCAGAAGACCAGGCGCTCATCGAAGCCTCGCGCTGCATCCAATGCAAAAAGCCCCTGTGCGTGCAAGGCTGCCCCGTGGAAGTGCCCATCCGGGACTTCATCGCCCACCTGCAAAAGAACGACGTGCAGAAGGCGTACGAAGTCATCAAGTCCACCAACAGCCTGCCTGCAGTCTGCGGCCGCGTCTGCCCGCAGGAAACGCAGTGCGAAGGCAACTGCATCCTGGGCAAGAAGGGCGAGCCCGTGGCCATCGGCCGTCTGGAACGCTATGTGGCAGACACGTACATGGCCCTCTCCGCCTGCGATCAGATTACCGGCAAGCCCGAGTGTCCCCTGATCAATGAGGATCTGAAGGTGGCCTGCATCGGTTCCGGCCCCTCCAGCCTCACGGCCGCCGGCTACCTGGCTGCCCGCGGCATCAAGGTGACGGTGTTCGAGGCCCTGCACGAGGTGGGCGGAGTGCTCATTTACGGCATCCCCGAGTTCCGCCTGCCCAAGGGCATTGTGGCGGCGGAGGTGGCAGCCCTCAAGGAGCAGCAGGTGGATCTGCTGCCCAACTGGGTGGGCGGCAAGACCTTCACCATCAAGGAATTGTTCGACGAAGGCTACAAGGCCGTGTTCATCGGCGTGGGGGCGGGCCTGCCCAAGTTCCTGGGCATCCCCGGTGAAAACCTCATCGGCGTGTTCTCGGCCAATGAGTACCTGACCCGCGCCAACCTCGGCCGCGCCTACGACTTCCCCCACTGGGACACCCCCACCTTCCCCGGCCGCCGCGTGGCCGTGCTGGGCGGGGGCAACGTGGCCATGGACGCCGCACGCACCGCCCTGCGCCTGGGCGCGGAAGAAGTGCGCATCGTCTACCGCCGCACCCAGGGCGAAATGCCCGCCCGCCACGAAGAGCTGGAACATGCGGTGGAAGAAGGCGTGATCCTGGAAATCCTCTCCGCCCCCGTGGAATTCAAGGGCGATTCCCAGGGCCGGCTGACATCCATGGTCATCCAGAAAATGGAACTGGGCGAACCCGATGCCTCGGGCCGACGCTCCCCGGTGCCCATCGAGGGCGCGTTCCAGGAGCTCGCCTGCGACATGGCCGTCATCGCCGTGGGCGCGGGACCCAACCCCATCCTGCTGGACTCCACCCCCGAGCTCAAGCGCACCCGCCGCGGCTACATCGACGCCAACCAGGACACCGGCGAAACGAGCATGCCCATGGTCTTTGCCGGGGGCGACATCGTCACCGGCGCAGCCACGGTCATCTCGGCCATGGGAGCCGGCCGCCGGGCTGCCAAGGAAATCGCCCGCCGGCTCCTGGGCGAAGACGCCGCCTGAGGCGACAACACCCATCAGCGCGCAGGGGGAAGCCATTCCAGAGAGCGGCATCCCCCTGCCCTGTGCTCCCTTCCATCTTTCGACGCGCCATGCAGGATCATCGCCATGCCTTCCCATGACCTCCTCATCATCGGCGGCGGGCCCGCTGGCCATGTGGCCGCCAGGGACGCCGCAGCCCGGGGCCTGTCTGTGGCCCTGGCCGAACGGCATCTGCTGGGCGGCACCTGTCTGAACGTGGGCTGCATCCCCACCAAGGTCCTGCTGGGAGCCACCAATGCCGTGGCGGAACTGAAAGCCCAGCAGAAACGCAGGCTGTGCAGCGGCGAGATTTCTTTTGATCTCAAGGCCCTGATGCAGCGCAAGGACCGTCTGGTGGCCGGCTCCCGGCAGGCCGTGGAAAAGGAACTGGCCGGCCTGGGCGTCACGCTCTTCACGGGCGCCGCGAGCTTTACCGGACCAACATCCGCCCTGATCCGGACTGCTGACGGCGACACGCCCGTGGACTTCCGCCACGCCATCCTGGCCACAGGCACACGGCCGGCAGACTTCCCCGGCCTGACCGCCGACGGCTGCCGCGTGCTGGACTCCGACGCCCTGCTCTCCCTGCAGACCGTCCCGCAATCCATCCTCATCCTGGGCGGCGGCGCCATCGGCCTGGAGCTTGGCGAATGGCTCTCGCGGCTGGGCACAGCCATCATCATGGTGGAAGCCGCGGATCGTCTGGCCCCCTTCGAGGATCCAGAAGTCAGCGCCCAGCTCAAAACCGCCCTGAGCCGCGACGGCTGGAAGATCCATCTTGGCAAAAAAGCCGTTTCCTTGCAGACTGTTGGCGACATTGCCCGCTGCGAGTTGGAGGACGGCACGGTGCTGGAGGCCGATCTGGCCCTCACCGCCCTGGGCCGTCGCCCCAACACCGACGGCATCGGGCTGGAGGCAGCCCGCATCGCCACCGATGGCCGGGGCTTCGTCCAGATCGACGACCACCTGCGCGCCTCGGCCACGGTATATGCCGTGGGCGACGTCAACGGCCGCGCCCTGTGGGCCCACGCCGCCATGCACCAGGCCCGCCATGCCGTGCGCAGCATACTGGCGGCGTCCTCCGCGCCGTACCCGTTCCCGAGCATGCCGGGTTGCATCTATGGCACCCATGAGGTGATGCGCGTGGGTGCGTCGGCCCGGGAACTCGCCGCAGCCGGCAGGCCGGTGTCCATCTCCCGCTCGCTCCTGGCGGCCAACCCCCTGGCCCAGGCCCATGGCGCCTCTGCCGGACTGGTCAAATGCGTGTGGGACGGCGAACAACTGGCCGGCGTAACCGCGATGGGCTGGAATGTGTCCCATCTGGTGACCCTGGCCCAGGCCCTGATAACGCAGCAAACAACCCGCAACGAGTTGGACTCGTTAATCTTTGCCCATCCGACACTGGATGAGAGCCTGGAGGCCGCCCTGATGCATGCCCCGCGAGAAAGATTTGGCGAGGCATGAAGAGCGCTTGAAATATCCGGGGGATTTGCTACAGGTTTAAGTCGTGGGCGATGAGAGATGACCAAAGATTAATGCAGGCCCCCTTTCCTGCACCCTGTCGTCTTCCATGCGCGTAGCAGTTCAGGCGAGTTGGGCGGTTCTTTCTTTTTTTTCCTTCGGATGGTTTACAAAATTTTAGGAACTCGTGTAAGACAGTTCTCATGCAGTGACGAGTGGAGAACCCTCTGCAGCCAGGGGCTGCCGGGGGGGTATGGGGAAACCATCCGCCAACAGTTTTGTGGAGGTACGGGTTATGATGCGTAGAAAGGGTTCTTTCCTTAGCATGTTGCTGATGGTCGCCTGTGTGCTCGCCATCGCCATGCCGGCTGAGGCGAAGTGGAAGAAAGTCCCCAAAGTGGACAACTTCATTTTCTTCCAGGACCATTCCGGGTCCATGGCCATGCACATGAAGAAAATCAAGGGCGACACCAAGATCGTCATGTCCAAGCAGGTCATGACGGCCATGAACGACGCCATTCCTGAACTGGGCTACAACGCCGGTCTGGTGACCTTCGCGCCTTTCAAGGAATACGTGAAGATGGGCGGCTACGACAAGTCCGCCATGAGCGCCGGCATCGATAAGATCAAGACCGAATACCCCATCTTCCAGCGCCTGACCCCCATGGGCCCCGGCCTGATGGAACTGCGCCCGGTGCTTGACACCTTGTCTGGCAAAACCGCCATCTTCCTGCTGTCCGACGGCGTCCACAACAAGGGCATCGACCCTGTTGCCGAAGCCACGGCCATCTACAACACCTACCCCAACGTGTGCTTCCACGTGGTTTCCTTCGCGGATACCGAATACGGCAAGTCCGTGCTGGAAGCCATTGCCGCCCTGAACGACTGCTCCTGCGGCGTGGTTGACGGCGCCCAGCTGCGCACCGACGCCACCGCCATGGAAAACTTCATCAAGTGCGCCCTGTACGACTTGGTGAACGTGTGCGACGGCGAAGTGATCATGTTCCGCTCCATCCAGTTCGATTTCGACAAGTCGAACATCAAGAAGGAAATGATGCCCGTCCTGGATGAAGCCGCTTCCCTCATCAAGGAAAACGACTGCAGCTACGAAGTTGCCGGCCACACCTGCAACATCGGCACCGAAAAGTACAACCAGGGCCTGTCCGAACGCCGCGCCGCCTCCGTGGTGAAGTACCTCACCGGCAAGGGCGTGGACGCTTCCAAGCTCCGCGCTGTGGGTTACGGCGAACTGCAGCCCAAGCATGACAACAAGACCCGCGAAGGCCGCCGCCTGAACCGTCGCGTGGAAATCCGCGTGCTGCCTCAGTAGGTTATACTGATCTGAACGCAGACACACAGTCTCATCTCGGCGGCGCGTCTAGACGCGCCGCCGTTTTTTTATGTATACTCCCGCCCAACGCAGCCCTGCCATGTGCGGCCGGGCCGACGCCCGGAACGTGCCACCGCCCGTTCTGATCTCTTTGGCCTCGCAGGCATGCAGCCGTCCTTATTCCGGGGCATACAACTGCGGCACCCTGTTCAGTTTTTTACCGCGTCACCGCATGGGATACGCCATGTCTCACAAGCCATCCCGTCCATCGTTCCCTGTATTGCTCGCAACTCTCTGTGTTGCCTGCACACTGCTTGCCACCAGCCCGGCCGGGGCTGCCCAGGCCCCTCGCGCGCGCAGCCTCACCCTGCCGGAAGGCACCGTGACCAAGTGGACCATCGCCGTGCAACCATCCCTGCAGGCCATCCCCTTCAGCTGCGAACTCGCCATGCCTGGCCCCTGGCTGCCCCGTTTCGCCATGGTGATGCAGCCAATACCGCTCGCCGATGCCAGCATGCTCCAGGCGCAGCAGTATCTGCCCTTGCCTGCAGCGCCCTCCTATACCCCCACCCAGGCAGAGCGATGGATTGCCGACGCCCTGAAACGCACCAGGCGCAGACTGGCCCAGGAAGAAGAACGCCTGCTTGCCGCAAAGAAAAAGGAAGAGGAGGCCGAGAAGGCCCGCGCCAATGCGGCGTACGTCCCGCCAACCTCGCCGCCGACGGCCGGCTCTCCTCCGGCCATGCCCCTGAGCACCGGCACACTGCTGCAGGCTCCCGTGACCCAGGCCCCTGCCACGACCGCAACCGGAGCCAGGCAACCCGCGGCCTCCGTCACCGCGGGCACACTGCTGCAGGCTCCCGTGACCAAAACGCCCGACGCGAAGCCAGCCGAAACCAAGGCCCCCGCAACCGCGGCAGCGCCTGCGCCTGCCTCCCCTCAGGCAGCCATTGCCAAGAATCTCGCGGCCCAGATTCCGACACCGCCCGCCGCTCCGGCCAAGCCGTCCGGTCCGGCCGGGACCATGCATGCCGGTTCCCTGCTGGGGGCAACCGTCAACAAGACGCCCGAAGCCAAAGCCTCAAAGGCTGCCGCCGCACCGCAGGCGCCCGCACAACAGCCGGCCAAGGCTCCCGGCAAGGAAGTGGCCGCCCTGACGCCACCGCCGTCTCCCACTGCCCCGGCGACCCCGCCGAAGAGCATTGTGCCCAAGGCTGCCACGTCCCGAAACACCACGCAGGATCCGACCGTCCTCGCCACACCCGAGGGCAAGCACGCCCACGATTCCTTCCGCCAGTTCTGCTCGCAGTTCGTCCAGAAGGTGGGCTCCAGTTACGACAAGGGCACCATCACCAACATCAAGGTGGAAAAGCGCGACGGCAAATACGTGGCGCGCTACGTGAATCTGGACCAAAACTCCGTGCATCTGCTGGTCAAAACCTCTGGATACGACCACACCCCCTTTGTGGGCGTGCTGCAGTATTCCGAGCAGTTGTTCGAGGCTGAAGGCGACACCGCCCAGGCGGCAAAAGCAGGGGCGTTCAAGATGATCAACAGCGTCACCGTGCGGGAGCTCTTCCGCTATGCCAACAAAAAGTGGCAGTTCTAAGGGGTTGCTTTTTGAATCCTATTCTCATTAATTTGTCGCCATGTCCTGTCACTGCCTTGACGCAGCCTGCGGCATTGGCTAGAAAACATGAATGATGGCCCGGCCTTTGGCACCCTGCCTGGCCGGGCATCGGTTTCACCCAGTATTACCTTAAGGAGCAAGCCACACATGAGCTGCCACCCCTACGAAGAAGAAAATTGCTATTGCGACGAAGGCGCCCGCATTGGCGCCCCCGTCTACCCGTTCAGCCTGGACGCCTACGATCCCAAGGAAGGCTTTTTCGCCACGGTCAGCCTGGACGCCCTGAAAGAACAGAAGAAGTGGTGCGTGCTGTTCTTCTACCCGGCGGACTTCACCTTCGTCTGCCCCACGGAACTGGCCGACCTGGCCACCAAGCACGACGCCCTGACCCGCATGGGCTGCGAGGTGATTTCCGTTTCCACGGACACCAAATTCGCGCATCTGGCCTGGCGGCAGTCCGAAACCATGCTCGCGGACGTGACCTTCAAGATGGCTGCTGATCCCACGGGCGAAATCTCCCGGTATTTCGGCGTCTACGATGAAGAAACCGGCCTGGCCCTGCGCGGCACCTTCATCATCAACCCCGAAGGCGTGCTGGTAAGCAGCGAGATCAACTTCTACAACGTCGGCCGCAATGCCGAGGAGCTGGTCCGCAAGATGGAAGCCAACATCTACTTGCTGGACCACCCCGCCGAGGCCTGCCCGGCCAAGTGGGTGCCCGGCGCCAAGACCCTCACCCCCTCCGAAAAGCTGGTGGGCAAGGTGGGCGAGGCCCTGAAATAGCCTGACGGCGTGTTCAGCGTGCGCACCGCCAAGGCCGGGGGGAAGTCTTCTCCCCGGCCTTTCTCTTTTATTTCAAGGAACTGTCACCAAACACACCTCGGCCCTTGACGATGCTTTCCACAGGCTGATAGGAGTTGCAAACCCGCCAAGGGCAAACTTCACAAGGGCAAACCGCCGCGCGGCCCAGATGCCGCCATGTTCACCGTGCCTGCCTCTTCTTTCAACGAACTTTGGGACCTGCTGCCCGAGGACCTTGCCGCGCAGCTCGCGTTTGTGCTTGCCTCGGGAGGCCTGGGACTGTTTCTCGCGGGTCTGGCCGGCACGGTACTGCTCATGGTGCTGCTCTTCAAGCGCCGGTGGCTGTTGACGCTGGCCCGGCGTCGGTGGCTGGCGCGGCAGGAGCGCCTGCGCGCCCGGGGTCGCAGTCGGCGGGAGGCCCTGCTGCTGGCCCGGCAGCGTCGCAATCTTAACGAACTGGCCGCCCTGGCCAGGGAGCAGCTGCACCGCCGGCGGGACTCCCTTTCCCTGGGCTTGTACCATCAGACGCAGGAATGCATCCGCCATGCTGTCCGCACCCTGCAGTTCGACCGGCTGCACGCCTTGTACGAGCTGCTGCACGATGCAGAGGCAGACCATTCCCGCGTGCTCCAGGCTTTTTTCCAGCAGGAGGCGCAATCGTGATGCAGGACACCAACCCAGACACCACCCCGGACGCCACCCCGGACGCCACCCCGGACGCTGGGCAGGCCGCCACCCCAGATACTGGGCGCGACACTGGGCGCGACAACATCGGCGGGTACATCGCCCGCATCATCTACACCCTGAAGACGGAATCCGCCGCGTGGAAGAAGACCCACCTGCCGGAACTGGACAAGCTGCGGCACGATCGCGCCCTGGCCGAGCTGCAGCTCAAGCACCGGTTGGCGCAGCTGGACATCCGCCTGCAGGAGGAATGCACGCGCATCCGCATGGAAGAGGAGCGCCAGACGGCGCAGTTTCAGGAATTCCTGGACAGCATCGACGAGATGAAGGCCAACATGCTGACGTCCTACGCGTCCATGCCCAAGCCCATTGCCCTGATGATCCATCACCATGCCGCAGAGCTGCTCAAGGAAGCCTGGTTCAGCCAGGACACCCGCGAACGCCTGCGCAACCAGACGCGGTTCACCGCCCTCATGCTGACCATCACCGAGGACCTCTCCCAGCTGCAGGCAGACACGCCGCACAGCGCCTTGCCGGAAAAGACCCTGGCCTTCATCCGGGAGCACACCGCGTGCCTGCCGGAAGCCGGCTAAGGCATGTTGTGTCTGAACAGAGTTCTCGGGGGAAAACCTTTCTGAAGAAAGGTTCTTCCCCCGAACCCCCTTTCCA